>NZ_DAOLAJ010000049.1:0-27802 GCF_035325185.1 Enterovirga sp.
CCTCGCCGCCCGGCGGGCGCTTGCCCCCGGAACCCCGGCCGAAGGCGCCGCCCGGTCCGCCCGATCCGCCGGGCCGGCCCGGCCCGCCTTGCGGCCGGAAGCCCGGCCGGCCGCCTTCGCGCCGCGGGCCGTCCTGGCCCGGCGCCCCGGCAGGCTGGCCCTGCCCCTCCTGCCCCTCCTGGCCCTTGCGGTCCCCGCGCGGGCGGTCGTTGCGGCGATGGTCACGGCCGCGCGGATGCTGCTCGCGCCGGAAGCGCTGGAGCCGCCAGATCTCGACGGTCGGGAGCGGAGCGGGTTCGGCCGGAGACTCGGCCTCAGGCTCGGCGGCCACGGGCTCCGCAGCGGCCTCGGTCCCCGTCTCGCCAGCAGGCGCGTCGGCTTCGGGTGCCGCCTCGGCGGAGACGGGCGCAGCCGCATCCTCATCCTCGCCGGCATCCGGCGCGGCTTCCGGCTCCTCGGGAGCAGGTTCCACCTCGGCGGCCGGCTCCTCTTCAGGGACCGACTCCTCTTCGGGGAATTCCTGGAAGGCTGCCGCCTCGGCAGCCGGCTCGCTTTCTTCCGCAAGAGCTTCGGGCTCCGCCTCGGCCAGGGTCTCGCGGCCCGCCTCGGCGGCATCCCCGGCGGGAGCCGGCTCCCCGGCGGCCTCGGCCAGCTCGGTCCCGCCAGTCTCCTCGGGCAGGGCCGCTTCGCCGCCCTCCTCGCCGACGGCCTCATGCGCCTCGGCTGCGGCGGCAGGCTCGGCCGTCTCGGCGGGGGCTGCGGGGGCCGGCTTCGTCCGGGCCGGGACGAGCGGCACGCTGATGGCCGGGCCTTGCCGCGCCTCCGCGACATAGCCGAGCGATTTCAGGATCTCCGCGAAGCCCTCGCCCGAGGTGCCCACCAGCGAGGTCATGGCGCCGGTCTGGACGAAGCCCTCGTCGTCGGCGGCGCCTGGGGGCGGATCGCCGGGCGTCGTGCCGGGACGGTAGGCGATGGCGGGGCGGATCAGGTCGGCGAGGCGCTCAAGGATGTCGACCCGGACGGCGCGGGTCGGAAAGGCGCGGAAGCCCGCCGCGAGATAGAGCCCCCGCGCGATCTCGGCCTCGACGGGGAAGGAGGTGCGGCCGGACCCCGCCAGATGCGCGATTTCGTCGATGCCGCGCTGGTCGAGCCCGCCATGGCGGAGCGCCCAGAGCTGGGCCGCGAGGATGCGCGGGCCGGGCTTCACCAGGGCCGGCATGTAGACGTGATAGGCCCCGAAGCGCACGCCCTTGGCGCGGAGCGCCGCGCGGCCGGGCTGGTCGAGGCTCTTCAGGTCGTGCGCCACCTTCGAGCGCTCGATGATGCCGAGCGATTCGGAGAGGCGGAAGGCGATGCCGCGGGCGAGGCCGGTGAGGTCGGCGGCGGTCTCCAGCTCCTGCGCGGCCCCGAGGAGGCGTACGATATGTGCCGCGATCCAGGCTTTCAGCCGAATCTCGACCTTCTCGCGGGCGGGGCCGGTGAGTTGCTCGTCGGCGAGGATGCGCAGATGCGGGCGATAGATATGGTCGCCCGGCTCGAGCTTCGCGACCGGATTGCCGGTCCAGCGGATGGTGCCGTCGTTCGAGAGCACGAGCGAGGTGTCGGGGGCCGAGGCGAAGCGCTCGGCCCGGCCCTCGATCTCGCCGGCGAGTGCCTGGGCGGCGGCGTTGCGCAGGGCGGCCTTGGCCTCCGTGCCTTCCGCCCCCGGGTCGGGCACGAAGGAGAAGCCGAGGAGCTGGCCGACATGCTGGCCCTCCACGGTGACCTCTCCCGAGGCGGTGATCTCGGCTTCCATACTGGCCTTCTCTCTCAGGCGCCGCATCAGGACGCTGGTGCGGCGGTCGACGAAGCGCGCCGCAAGCCGCTCGTGCAGGGCGTCGGAAAGGCTGTCCTCTATCCGACGTGTCAAGCCCTGCCAATGCTCGGGATCGGCGAGCCAGTCGGGACGGTTGGCCACGAAGGACCAGGTGCGCACATGGGCGAGGCGCTGCGAGAGCGTGTCGATGTCCCCGTCCGTGCGGTCCACCATGGCGAGATGGCGCGCGAACCAGTCGGCCGGCACGCGCCCCTCGCGCATCAGGAAGGCGAAGATGCCGCCGACCAGATCGGCATGGCCGGCGGGCGAGATGCGGCGGTAGTCGGGAAGCGCGCAGACCTCCCAGAGGCGCCGCACGGCCTCGGGGGTCGCGGCGAGGCGCCGCGGCTCCTCCTCGCGGGCGAGGATGACGAGCGCCGCCTCGTCGTCGGCGACGAGGGCGCGGGTCAGGCCGGGCTCCCCCGGCACCTCGGCGAGTGTCGCGAGGAGGCCGGACAGCGTGCGGGTGTCGAGGTCGCGGTTGCGCCATTGCAGGACGCGGAGCGGGTCGAAGCGATGGTTCTCGACCGCCTCGACCAGCTCGGGCTCGAAAGGCTCGCAGCGTCCCGTCGAGCCGAAGGTGCCGTCGCGCATGTGGCGTCCGGCGCGGCCCGCGATCTGCCCGATCTCGGCGGCGTTGAGGTCGCGGAACTGGAAGCCGTCGAATTTCTGGCGCGAGGCGAAGGCGACGTGGTGGACGTCGAGATTGAGCCCCATTCCGATGGCGTCGGTCGCGACGAGGTAGTCGACCTCGCCGGCCTCGAAGAGGGCGACCTGGGCGTTGCGCGTGCGCGGCGAGAGGGCGCCGAGCACCACGGCCGCGCCGCCGCGATGGCGCCGGATCAGCTCGGCGATCGCATAGACCTCCTCGGCCGAGAAGGCGACGATGGCCGAGCGCGGCGGCAGGCGCGAGATCTTCCGGTCGCCCGCGAAGGAGAGATTGGACAGGCGCGGGCGCGTGACGACGTGCACGCCCGGGATCAGCGCCTCCACCAGCGGCTTCACGGTGAGCGAGCCGATGAGCAGCGTCTCCTCGCGGCCCCTGTGGTTCAGGAGCCGGTCGGTGAAGACGTGGCCGCGGTCGAGATCGGCGGCGAGCTGGATCTCGTCCACCGCGACGAAGGCGACGTCGAGGTCGCGCGGCATCGCCTCGACGGTGGCGATCCAGTAGCGGGCCTTGTCGGGCTTGATCTTCTCTTCGCCGGTGACGAGCGCGACCTGATCGGCGCCGATCCGCTCGACGACGCGGGTGTAGACCTCGCGCGCGAGGAGCCGCAGCGGCAGGCCGATGATCCCCGAGGAATGGGCGACGAGCCGCTCGATGGCCAGATGCGTCTTGCCGGTATTGGTCGGCCCCAGCACGGCGGTCACGCCGCGGGCGCGCAGATGGGCGGGAAGCGATCTTTGCATCGGCGGCGGGAGTCCGGCGGGGAGGCCGAAGGGCAGGGCGGGTTTCCCGATATAGGACGCGCCGGCCGGTTTGGCACCTTCGGGGCCGGAACGGATGCCGAACCCTCGGTCTCCTTCCGCGAAAGGGGAGGGGATCGAAGCCGAGCGTCTATTTCGCGCCGCTGACCGACCAGTGCTGCGCCTCGACGACGCTGAGGCCGAGCATGGTCTGGACCGAGATGCGGATCGGCAGGAGCAGCCGCGTGCCCTCGACGGGAGCGAGCCAGGCGGACATCTCGCGGTTGTCGCGCATGAACTGCACCGAGGGGCGGTCCGTCCGGTGGCCGGCGACCGGCATGTAGCGGATGTGGCAGACGACGACGTTGCCGGTGAAGCCGGGCTTGCGCACGAGGCGCGTGCCGCCATAGCTCAGCTGAATGTCGAAGCGCTGCGTGCCGTCGAAGACGGGGATGGTGCGGCTGCAATTGGCTGGATCGTCGATCCGGCCGTTCTCCATGACACTGACGAGGCCGCTCAGGGGATCGGTGATGTGGCGGCGGTCGCCGTCCCCGAGCGGCACGACGGGATAGTTGCGCTCGAAGGGCGGGACGATCGAGATGCTGGTGACGTTGCCCCCGTTGACGCCCATCATGACCGTGCGCTGATGCGCGCCCGAGCGCGCATTCGCCGAGAACCCGTTCGAGACGACGTGCGAGGAGGTCACGACGCCCCGCGCCGCCGCCCCGCCCGTGCTGTTGCCGGAGAGGGCGCCGGCGATCCCGGTCAGCCTGCCGGTCAGCTTCATGTCGTAGCGCTGGTCGTCGAAGGTGCCGTCGAGGCCCGCATTGCCGAGGGAGAGGCCCGCGAGGGTAATGGCGTAGTCGACGCGCAAAGCCGCCGCCCGCGCCTCTGGCGGGAAGGCGAAGGCGGCGAGGGCCAGGAGGAGGCAGGGGATGGCACGCATGGTTAACCGAATGTGCCGAATCAGGTGAACGGAGTGTTTCCGTCGTCGCCCGGGGGCGAAATCGCCGCGCCCCCTCCCTGGTCTAAAGCCCCTTGAGGAAGCCCGCGAGGCGCATCAGCCCCTCCGGCCACGGGCCGTGGCCACTCTCCCCGTCGAGAGAGCCCGCTTCTCCCGCATCGACGAGCACCGAGCCCCAGGCCCCGGCAAGCTCTCCGGCACGCGCGAAGTCGCAGCGCGGATCGCTTCGGCTTGCGACGAGCAGCGAGGGGAAGGGCAGGGGACCCCGGGGCAGGGGCGAGAAGGCGCCGAGCGGACCTTCCATGTCCGGCCTCTCGACATCGACCGGCGCGACGAGGAAGGCGCCGCGCACGATGCCGGCAGGGAAGGAGGGGGTGGCGAGCACCGTGGCGACGGTGCCGAGGCCATGGGCCAGGATGACGGCCGGACGCGTTGCGGCGGCGACCGCGGCGGCGATCTCGCTTGTCCATTCCGCCGGATCGGGGGCGTGCCAGTCGCGCTGGCGGACATGGCGCGCCGTCGCCAGCCGCCCGCCCCAGCGCGATTGCCAATGCTCCGGGTCGGGCCCGCCGAGGCCGGGCACCAGGATGAGGTCGCTGTCGGAGGTGCGCATGGTCCCTCGTAGCGCGGTGCCGGGGGGGCGTCGATCCTGCGGCGCCCCCGCGCCTCGGCTTGCGGGCGCGAATGGCCTAAGGAGCCTTCATGACCACCTCTCCAGCCGCCGCTTCCCCGTCCGCCGCGCCCTCGGGCGAGGCTCCGTCCGGCCGCATCGGGGTGCTGCTGATGAATCTCGGCACGCCGGAGGCGACCGATTACTGGTCGATGCGGCGCTACCTGAAGGAGTTCCTGTCGGACCGGCGGGTCATCGAGACGCCCCGGCTGATCTGGTGGCCGATCCTCAACCTCGTCATCCTGACCAAGCGTCCGGGACCCAAGGGGAAGGACTACGCCTCCATCTGGAACAAGGCGCGCGACGAGAGCCCCCTCAAGACCATCACGCGCTCCCAGGCCGAGCTGCTCGGCCGGGCGCTCGCGGACGAGCGGATCGTCGTCGACTGGTCGATGCGCTACGGCCTGCCGCGGACGGCCGAGCGCATCCAGGCGCTGCTGGACCAGGGCTGCGACCGCATCCTCGCCGTGCCGCTCTATCCGCAATATGCCGCCGCGACCGTCGCCACGGCCTGCGACCAGGTCTTCGCCGCGCTCGCGAAGATGCGCCGGCAGCCGACCATCCGCATCGCCCCGCCCTGGCACGACGACCCGGTCTATATCCGGGCGGTCGAGGCCAGCATGCGCGCCTCGCTCGCCCGGCTCGCCTTCGAGCCCGAGGTGATCCTCGTCTCCTTCCACGGCGTGCCCTGCTCCTACGTGGAGAAGGGCGATCCCTATTACCGCCAGTGCGTGGAGACCCACCGCCTCCTGCGGGAGGCTTTCGGCTGGCCGGCCGAGCGCTTCCGCCTGACCTTCCAGTCCCGCTTCGGCAAGGAGGAATGGATCAAGCCCTATACGGACGAGACCGTGACCACCCTCGCCAAGGCGGGCGTGAAGAAGCTCGCCATTGTCGCTCCGGGCTTCACCGCCGACTGCCTCGAGACGCTGGAGGAGCTGGACGGCGAGAACCGCCATTACTTCGAGCAGAACGGCGGCGAGAGCTTCGCCTATTTGACCTGCCTCAATGACGGGCCCGAGGGCATGGCCGTAATTCGCCACGTCGTCGAGCGCGAGCTGGGCGGCTGGTCATAAGGGGATCGGCCCCCTGCTCAGAAGGGGGGGCCGATCTGCCGGACGGACCGTTCCGCTTCCGGCGAGGAGGCGAGGCGCTCCCCGCGGCCGAAGCGCACGGCGCCGTCGAGGCTGCCGCGGCTCAGCCCGAGATCGGCGAGAGCGCGGTCGTCGAGCGTCTCGAGCAGGCGCCTCTCGCGCCGGAGCCTGAGCTGCCGCCCGGCCGCGGCGAGGAAGGCGCGCAGGGCGTCGGCGATGCGGTTCCCGTGCGGGCGGGCCGTCATCCGTCGCGCGGAGCGCGTGAGGAGAGGGATGGCGCTTGCGGGATGGGACATCCGGGCCTCCACGGGTGGAACCATGTCCGCCGAGAGGTAGGTTCGGGTCTTGAATAAGGGAAACGAATTTATATGATGCATAGCATCACGAGGTGTGATCAGCATGCGTAACCTGGACACGGCCCTGATCCGGGCTTTCGTCGCCGTCGCGGAGACGGGCGGCATGACGAGCGCGGGCAACGTGCTCCGGCTCACCCAGGCCGCCGTGAGCCAGCAGATCAAGCGGCTGGAGGATGCTTTCGGCTGCGAATTGTTCAACCGGGGCCGGGGCGGACTGACCCTGACCGATGCCGGCGAGCGGCTGTTCGGGCGCGCGCGGCGCCTCCTCGCCCTCAACGACGAGATCTGGGGCGAGATGACGCGCAGCCCCTTCACGGGCGAGGTGAAGCTCGGGGTGCCCTACGATCTCGTGGGAGCCTATCTGCCGTCCGTCTTCCGGCGCTTCCGGCAGTCGCATCCGCAGGTCGAGGTCACGCTCGTCTGCCGCAACTCGGCCGATCTCGCCGCGGCGGCGAGCGCGGGCGAGGTCGATCTCGCGATCGTCGAGGCGTCCTGCCTCGCGCCGGGGGCGGAGTTCCTGATGACGGACCGGCTCGTCTGGGCGGGAGCCAGGGGCGGCGACGCCCATCGCCGCCGTCCGCTTCCGGTGGCGACCTCGGAGAGCTGCGCCTTCCGCCCCTTCATCTTCGAGGCCCTGCGGGCGGCCGACATTCCCTTCCGCGTGGTGACGGAGACGACGCATATCGACGCGGCGAGCCCGGCCATCCGCACGGATATCGCCGTCGCCGCGACGCTCGCGAGCGTCCTTCCCTCGGATGTCGCGCTGCTCGGACCGGAGGCGGGATTGCCGCACCTGCCCAATTCCCCCATCGCCCTGCATCTCCCCGCCACGGGGCCGACCCCCATTGCGGCGGAGCTGGCCCAGGCCGTGCGCGAATCCTTCAGCGTCCGCCCGAGGGCCGCCGCGTGAGCCGCCATCCCCTCGCCGGCCCGTTCTCGGAGAAGGCCGATGCGGCGGCCGTCGCGCGCCTTCGGCAGGAGGCGCAGCCCTGGTTCGCGCAACTCCAGGAGCGCATTTTCGCGGCCTTCGAGCGCCTGGAGGAGGAGGCCGCCGGCCCCTTCGCGCCGGAAGCGCGGGAGCCCGGCCGCTTCACGCGCACGCCCTGGGAGCGCACCGACCATACGGGCGCGCCGGGGGGCGGGGGGGTGATGGGCATCCTCAAGGGCCGCGTCTTCGAGAAGGCCGGGGTGCATGTCTCGACGGTGCATGGCGAGTTCGCGCCCGAGTTCCGGGCGCAGATCCCCGGCACCGAGGAGCATCCCGGCTTCTGGGCAGCGGGGATTTCCCTGATCGCCCATCCCTGGAACCCGCATGTTCCGACCGTCCACATGAACACGCGCCTCGTCGTGACGGCGAAGCCCTGGTTCGGAGGTGGAGCGGACCTGACGCCTGTCCTCGACCGGCGCCGGACGCAGGAGGATGCCGACAGCCTCGCCTTCCATGCCGCCATGCGCGAAGCCTGCGCCGGGCACCCGGATCGCCCCTATGACCGCTACAAGGCGTGGTGCGACGAATATTTCCACCTCAAGCCCCGGAACGGCCCGCGCGGCATCGGCGGGATCTTCTCCGATTATCTCTGGTCGGGCGATCCGCAGGCGGATTTCGCCTTCACCCGCCGCGTCGGCGAGGCGTTCCTGGACGTCTATCCGCGCATTGCGCGCGCCAATCTCGCGGCGCCCTGGACGGAGGCGGATCGGCACGAGCAGCAGGTCCGCCGCGGCCGCTACGCCGAGTTCAACCTTCTCTACGACCGCGGCACGATCTTCGGCTTGAAGACGGGCGGCAACGTCGCCTCCATCCTCTCGAGCCTCCCGCCCACCGTGCGCTGGCCATAGGGGCTTCGGGAGGACGGGGGCGGGCGCCCGGCCACGCCCGAAATCGCGCGGGTTAAGTCCAGGTTTACCCTTTGTGGCCGACGATCCGGGGCAATCCACTCCACCGGCATCGCATGTCGCAAACCATTCTCATCGTCGACGACGATCCCGTGCAGCGTCGCCTCCTGGAGGCGATGGTGCGCCGATTCGGCTACGAGGTCGTGCTCGCCGAGGACGGCGAGCGCGGGCTCGAGATCATGAAGTCCGGCGATCCGATCGCCTGCGCCGTGCTCGACCTCGTCATGCCCGGCCTCGACGGGTTCGGCCTGCTCGCCGCCATGCGGGAATCGGGCGTGGAGATCCCCGCCGTCGTGCAGACCTCGCACGGCTCGATCGAGACGGTCGTCAACGCGATGCGCGCGGGCGCGGTCGATTTCGTGGTCAAGCCGGTCGGGGCCGAGAGGCTCCAGGTCTCGCTCAAGAACGCGCTCCGCCTCGGCACGCTGGAGGACGAGGTGCGGCGGCTGCGCCGGCGCGCCGGCACCGCGCTCGGCTTCCGCGACCTCGCCTCGCGCAGCCCGGACATGGCCCGCGTCATCCGCCTCGCGGAGAGGGCGGCCAAATCCTCCATTCCGGTCCTGATCGAAGGCGAATCCGGCGTCGGCAAGGAGGTGCTGGCCCGTGCCATCCAGGGCTCGGGCGAGCGGCGCGGCAAGCCCTTCGTCACCGTCAATTGCGGCGCCATCCCCGAGAACCTCGTCGAATCGACCCTCTTCGGCCACGAGAAGGGAGCCTTCACCGGCGCGACCGAGAAACATGCCGGCAAGTTCGTGGAAGCCTCCGGCGGCACCCTCTTCCTCGACGAGATCGGCGAATTGCCGCAATCGGCCCAGGTGAAGCTGCTGCGCGCCCTCCAGGAAGGCGAGGTCGATCCCGTCGGCGGCAAGCGCCCGGTGCGCGTGGACATCCGGCTGATCTCGGCCACCAACCGCTCGCTCCTCGACATGGTGCGCGAGGGTAGGTTCCGCGAGGATCTCTATTACCGCCTGAACGTCTTCCCGATCACCCTGCCGCCGCTCCGCGCGCGCCGGCAGGACATTCCCGATCTCGCGCGCTCCTTCATGGCGCGCTTCGCGGCCGAGGAGGGCAAGCGCCTGACCGGCATCGCCCCCGAGGCGATGGGACTGCTCACGCGATATCCCTGGCCCGGCAACGTGCGCCAGCTCGAGAACGCCCTCTTCCGCGCCGTCGTGCTGGCGGACGGGGACGAGCTGACGCTCGCCGAGTTTCCCCAGATCGCCGGGCAGGTCGAGGGGTTCGAGGTGAGCATTCCTCCCGCGCCGAGCGTGCCCGCCGCCTTCGCCGCCGAGCCGATCCGCGAGATCCTCCGGGTGGAGGTGCGCGATCCGAACGCCACCTCGCTCGTCGCCGAATCGGGCGAGGTGAAGCGGCTCGAGGAACTGGAGGCGGAGATCATCCGCTTCGCGCTCTCCCATTACCGGGGCCATATGTCCGAGGTCTCCCGCCGCCTCGGCATCGGGCGCTCGACCCTCTACCGCAAGCTCAAGGAACTGGGCCTCGAAGACGGGGAGGGGGCCGAGCAGGCCGCCTGAAGGCCGCCTCGCGGGGAGCGAGGCCGTCATCCGCTGGAACATTTCGAATGTGCCGGGCCCGGTTCCTTGCCGGCGCCGGATTCAACTCGCACGTCTTCGGGCCTCTATTCATGAGGCCCGACGAAATGCCCGCACTGTTGCAAGAGGGTGATTGCGGGTTCTTCGGCGGCATCGGAAATTCCGCACAGGAATCGAATGGGGTTTGAGATGGGCGCGCGCCTCAAGGGCATGCGATGGTCGGGCGCGTGGATGGCCGGGGCGTTGCTGCTCGCGCTGCCGGCCATGGCCGCCGGGGACCAGCCTTCGCCGGCCGTGGCGATCGACGTCGATCCTCCTGCGCCGCTCGTGATCGATCCGCCCGTGCGGGAGACGATCCGCCTCGGCCGAGAGACGGCCGGGAGCCTGCCCGACAGGCTCGACCTGCCCGAGCCGCCCCAGGTGGTGGTCGAGGTGCCGCCGCCGGAGGCCCCCGCCGCGGCGCCGGCGAAGACGGCCGAGGCGGTCTCCGAGCCCCGTGCGGAATCGGCGGGGGATCGTCTGGCCGCCGCGATCCAGCGGCGCGTTGCCGACCCGGCCTTGCCGCTGCCGCCGAAATTCGGCGCGAACGAGCGCGAGGGCCTCTCCGCGGCCTATGCGGCCGAGCGGCACCGCGCGCTCTGGATCGAGGACGGGGCCTGGAACAAGGCCGCCGAATCGCTGATCGACCGGCTCGGCCGCGCCGACGAGGACGGGCTCGATCCGGGCGATTATCCGGTCCCCCGCCTCGCCGCGGGCGAGCCCGGCGCGGAGGATCTGGCCGAGGCCGAGCTGAAGCTCAGCGCGGCGGCCTATCTTTATGCGCGCGACGCGCGGGGCGGGCGGATCGATCCGCGCCGCATCGGCGGCCTCGTCACGCCCAGGCTCGACCTGCCGGGGGTGGAGCGCGTCCTGGCGACGCTCGCCGCGAGCGAGGATGCGGGCGCGGCGCTCGGGGGCTTCAATCCCGGCTATCCCGGCTACGCGGCCTTGCGCGAGAAGCTGGCCGAGCTGCGCGCGGCCCGCCCCCAGGGCGAGGCGCGGCGCGGACGAGCGGGCACGCGCCTCGCCTCGTCCGGCGAAGCGCGGGTCTCGTCCCGCTGGTCGCCGCGCCTGGAGGGCGACCTCATCGCCAATATGGAGCGGTGGCGCTGGCTCCCCTCCCGGGTCGGCGAGCGCTACATCCTCGTCAACATCCCCGAATTCCGCCTCCGTCTCATCGAGGACGGGCGGATGATCCACGAGGCGCGGGTGATCACCGGCTCGCCCTCGACGCCGACGCCCGTCTTCTCGCATGTGATGGAATATGCCATCGTCAACCCGTCCTGGTTCATTCCGCCCTCCATCTTGAGGAAGGACGTGCTGCCGGGCCTCGCGCGCGATCCGGGCTATGCAGCCCGGCGCGGCTACCAAGTGACCCAGCGGCGCGGCGTCACCAGCGTGCGGATGCCGCCGGGACCGCGCAACGCGCTCGGCTACATCAAGTTCATGTTCCCGAACGACCATGCGGTCTATCTGCACGACACGCCCAATCGCGGTCTGTTCGGCGGTTCCAGCCGGGCCCTGAGCCATGGCTGCGTGCGGCTCGAACATCCCTTCGCGCTGGGCGGCAAGATCCTCGGCCCGGCCTGGAGCGAGGCTCGCCTCAAGGGGCTGATCGGCCGCGGTGAGCGCACGATCATGCTGAGCGAGCCCCTGCCGATCCATCTCGCCTATTTCACCACGATGGTCGACGAGTACGGCGAGCTGCGGACCTTCGGCGACGTCTACGGCTATCACCGCCGCGTCCGCCTGGCGCTGGGACTGGGCGCCTGAAACAGAAAGGGCCGCCTCCGAAGAGGCGGCCCAAACCCGCCGATCGGCGCGATGAGCCCGGGGGGCTGGCAGGCTCGCGAAGCGCCGGTTGACGTTCGGACGGAAGTTCTTCCCGGAAAGCGGCGTCTGAAAGGCGGGGCGAGGGCGAAAACAAGGCGGCCGGATGGGCGGTTCGGCCCGCCGGGGAGCCCCTCTCCCCGCTTGCGGGGAGAAGCGGGGGGTGTTGCCCCCTCTATGCGATTGCCGCCGCACACACCGTTCTTGCTGGCCGGGCTTCCCGATCTCCGCTATCGCGGTGCCGTCCGGGATGGAGCTTGAGCGATGCGGGATTTCGAGAATGGCGGGCGGTCCCTGGCGGTGGCGCGCCACGGCATGGCGGCGACGTCCCATCCCGCTTCGACGCTCGCGGCGCTCGATATCCTGCGGGAAGGCGGCAATGCGCTCGATGCGGCCGTCGCGGCCTGCGCGGTCCAATGCGTGGTCGAGCCGGGCTCGACCGGAATCGGCGGCGATTGCTTCGTCCTGATGGCGCCGAAGGGCGGCACGCAGGTCCTCGCCTATAACGGCTCGGGGCGAGCCCCCGCGGCGGCGACCCCTGCATGGTTCGCCGAGAACGGCATCTCCTCGCTCCAGCGCCAGACGCCTCACGTCGTGACGGTACCGGGGGCGGTCGAGGCGTGGGAGCGGCTCCTCTCCGCCCACGGCACGATGGCCCTGGACAAGGTGCTCCGGCCCGCCATCCTCCATGCGCGGGACGGCTATGCGGTGGCCCCCCGGGCGCTGCGGGACTGGATCGCCCAGCGCGATCTCCTCGCGCGCAATCCCGCCGCCGCGGCCGTCTTCCTGCCGGGCGGAGAACCGCCGCGGATCGGCGACGTCCACCGCCAGCCCGAGCTGGCCGATACGCTGGAGGCCATCGCCGAGGGCGGCGCCCGCGCCTTCTACGAGGGCCGCATCGCGGAGGACATGGTGGCGAGCCTGCGGACGCTCGGCGGCCTCCATACGCTCGAGGATTTCGCGGCGGCGCGCGGCGAGTTCGTCGAGCCGATCCGCACCACCTTCCGCGGCCACGAGGTGTGGGAATGTCCCCCCAACGGCCAGGGCGTCATCGCGCTCCTGATCCTGAACATCCTCTCGCGCTTCCCCGGCCGGGGCGACCCGCTCTCGGTCGATCGCCTGCATGTCGAGGTCGAGGCGACGCGCCTCGCCTACGGCATCCGCAACGCCTTCCTCGCCGATCCCGCCCAGGCCGAAGTGCCGGTCGAGTGGCTGCTCTCGGATGAGCTGGCGGACGACCTCGCCGCCCGGATCGACACGTCGCGGGTCATCAAGCCCCTGCCGGCGCTCTCCCCCGGCGCCCATCGCGACACGGTCTATATCAGCGTCGTCGACAAGGACCGGAACGCGGTCTCCTTCATCAACTCGATCTTCCACAATTTCGGCGCGGGCATCATGAGCCGCAAGACGGGCGTGCTGTTCCACGCGCGCGGCGAGAGCTTTGTGCTCGATCCGAATCATCCCAACGCGATCGGGCCGGGCAAGCGCCCCCTCCACACCATCATTCCGGGCATGGTGACGAAGGGCGACCGCGCGATCATGCCCTTCGGCGTGATGGGAGGCCATTACCAGGCCATGGGCCATGCCCATTTCCTGTCCAAGGTCTTCGATTACGGCCTCGACGTGCAGAGCGCCATCGACCTGCCGCGCCTCTTCCCCCTGCCCGGAACGGACAGGGTCGAGATGGAGAAGCGCCTGCGCGACACGATCGGCCCGGAATTCGAGCGCCGCGGCTTCGGCGTGGCCGAGCCCGTCTCGGCCATCGGGGGAGGGCAGGCGATCATGATCGACTGGGAGAAGGGAACGCTCCAGGGCGGCTCCGATCCCCGCAAGGACGGCTGCGCGCTGGGATATTGATTTGCCGCCCATTCCGGACGCGGATCGGACGCCCAGGTCCTGTTTTTTGCGCAGAAAGGCCAAGCAAAACCCTTGCCTCTCCTCGCAAATCAGGCGATTTTCCTCCCAACGGACCGTCGAACAAGGTCCAGGTGGGGAATGGGATGCAGCTCGACACGGTCGCGGGGACTTTGGGACATCTCGACACGGCGGATGCGGTCGTCGCGGCGACCGCCTATCGCGAGGCCCTGTCGATCATGTGCTTGTGGGATGCTTCGCGGCTGCCGGCGCCGGAGATTCGCCGCTCGATGTTCGTGGCCATGATGGCCGCCGCCGAGCGGAACGGGTTCAATCGCGACACGCTGACCATCGCCGCGCTGGCCGGCAGCGGCGGATAGGGCGCGGCCGCGATCCAGGAGCGTCTCTGGCGCGGGGCGCGATCGGGTGAGGCTCGCCCTGAGGAGCGCAATCGAAGATTGACCTTCGGGACGATTGCGGCGAGAGAAGCCGCATCTTCCCACAATAGAGCGCCTTCCGATGAAACGGGCCGCCGTTCCGCTGTTCTGTCTCGTATTGTCCCCCCTTGCCGGCTGCGCATCCACCCAGCAGGCGGCCCCTCCGCAGGCGGGCCCGCCCTGCGGGCCGCTGATCGCCGAGTTCCAGGATCAGCTCCGGCAGGATGTCGAATCGGGCCGGATGGCGCGGGACGTCTATGGCCGCGCCAGCGCCGATACGCGCCAGGCCGCCGATGCCTGTGCGGCAGGCCGCGAGGTCCAGGCGCGCTCGATCCTGATCGCGACCAAGCGCAATTACGGCTATTCGATCTGACCGGCCCAGGCGGCCGTAAGAAAGGTCGTCAGGAAAGCGGGCATCCTCGCCGGGTCGAGATCGGCCGGCGAGGAGACGATCTCGACATCCGCCAGCTCGGGCTGCGCCTGCGCGGCGAGAAAGCGCCGGATGCGCCCGCAGGCGACCTCCGCCGGCCAGGGGAGGCGCACGAGGCGCATGAAGGCCACACGGCCCTCCTCCTCGACGATCGTCCAGCGCGGCGCGACCGTCCAGTCGGACGCGCCGAGACCGGTTTCCTCCGTGATCTCGCGCAGGAGACTGCCCGCGAGATCGACCGCGCCGCAGGGCGCGACATCGGCGAGGTCCGGGGTGCCGGCGGGAAAATAGAGCTGGCCGGCATTGGCCGTGTGCGCGCCCATGCGGCCGAGGATGAAGCGGCCGTCGGCGCCGCAAAGCGCGCCCATGGCGAAGCCGTTCCGCACGGGACCGCCCGGACAGCCGGAATCGAGCCAGGCGGTCATGGCGGCGTAGCCGGTCTCGAAGAAGCGGGCCTCGCAGCGATCCCCCGCGGCTTCCATCCCGGCGAGCATCAGCACGCGGCCGTCGAAAATGGCCGGCCGCTCGGCCTTGCGGCGGGCCCAGCGGGCGGCGACGGCCGCCGCGTTCTCCTCCGCCCACGCCCAGCGATGCGGATCGAGGCGGGCGGCCACCTCCGCGACGCGGCGGATGGCGCTCACAGCGTGAGCCGGCCTTCGGCCACGACGAGCGCCGTGCCTCCGATCTCCGCCGCGACGAGGGCGCCGTGGCGCAGCGTCATGCTCAGCTCGATCAGGCTCGGGCGCCCCATCTCGAAACCCTGCTCGATCACGAAGGCATGCTCGCCGTCTCCGAGCGGCTCGCATTGCATCAGGGCGCCGGCAAAGGCCGCGACCGCCGAGCCCGTGGCCGGATCCTCGCCGATGCCGAGCCCCTGGCCGAACATGCGGGCGTGGAAATGCCGGCCCTCTCCCACGGTCTCGCGCGTATAGACGAAGGCGGCGGCGCGGCGTCCGTTTCCGCCGAAGGCTTTCTCGAACGCCTCGTGGCGCGGGCTCGCCCGCGTCACCGCCTCGCGCGAGGCGAGGGGAACGAAGCAGAACGGGACTCCGGCCGAATGGCGGCTCGTCACGTGGCGGGCGAAGCCGATCTCGGACGGGGCGAGGCCGAGCGCCCAGGCGGTGGCGATCTCGTCCGGCGCATCGCCGTCGAAGGTGGGAAGCTTCGGCAGCCGGAAGCGGGCATGGCCCGCCCGTTCGCCCCGGATCTCCACCACGCAGGGCACGATGCCGATCTCCTCCTCGAGGCCGAAGGCGAGGGCGTCGGCGGCGCTGCCCGATTCGAGGGCCAGCAGGATTGCGGTGCCGATCGTCGGATGGCCGGCGAAGGGAAGCTCGCGCGCCGGCGTGAAGATGCGCAGGCGCGCCCGGTGCCGCGGCTCGCGGGAAGGCAGCACGAAGACCGTCTCGGAGAGGTTGAACTCGCGGGCGATCGCCTGCATCCGCGCCTCGTCCAGGCCCTCGGCCTCGAGCACCACGGCGAGCGGATTGCCCGTGAGGGCCTCGTCGGTGAAGACGTCGAGGATGGCGTAGCGGCGATGCATGGGGATTCCGGTGGTTCGGCGTCCCGCTTAATGCGGTTGGCGGGCGGAAGGAATGCCCGCGGCGGGGCGGCTGCGTTCGGGGCGCGTGCGGGCCTCCTCCTTGCGGAGGACGGTGGAGAGGGCGCCCGCGGGCGCCTCAGGCCTGGAGCTGGCGCGTGAGCAGGGCGATGGTCGAGGGCGAGATGCGGCGGGCGATTTCCGATTGGGCCGCGTCCCAATAGGGCAGCGCCGCGGCGACGGCCTCGTCCCCGTCCGGGGTGAGCTGGGCCAGGCGCTCGCGCTGGTCGCTCTTGCCGATCTCGATTCGCACGAGGCCCATCCGCTCGAGCGGGTCGAGGTTGCGGCCCATGGTCGAGCGGTCGAGGCCTGCCTCGGCGGCGAGGCGTGTCACGCTCAGCGGCCCGAGCTGGCGCAGCGTGCGCAGGATGGCGAGCTGCGTCACCCGCAATCCGGTCGGCTTCAAGGTCTCGTCATAGGCGAGGGTCGCCAGGCGCGCGAGGCGGCGGAGAGTCGTGCAGGTGCACGGGATTTCAGAAGCCATGGCAAATGCCCGCAACGAGTGCGCGCCATGACAGTACAATCGGCCGGCGGCGCCTTTCAAGCGGCTCGCGCATGGGTTACGACATCATATATTTGACTTGAGTCAGGCAATGAGTGTCGAGCAGGTTCGCCGCTTCAACCGCGCCGTCTCCCGGCGGATCGGCGCTCTGTCGGACAGCTATCTCTCCCGAGGGCGGCCGCTGGGGGAGGCCCGCATCCTGTTCGAGCTGGGCGAGGAGGGGCTCGACCTCGCCCAGCTCCGCGCCCGCACGGGGCTCGATCCGGGCTATCTCAGCCGCCTCCTGAGGTCTCTCGAGCGCCAGGGCCTCGCCGAGCTGCGCGAGGACGGGGCGGATCGCCGCCGCCGCCATGTGGCGCCGACGCCGCGGGGGCGCGAGGAGCAGGCGGCCTATGACCGTCTCTCGGACGATCTCGCCCGCTCGATGCTCGCTTCCCTGCGCGAGGAGGATCAGGCGCGGCTCGTCGAAGCCATGGCGGTGGTCGAGCGGCTGCTCCGCGCGGGCGATGTCGAATTGCGGATCGAGCCGCCGGGCAGCCGCGACGCGCGGGCCTGCCGCACGGCCTATTTCGAGGAGCTTGCGCGCCGCTTCGAAGAGGGTTTCGACCCGGCTGCTGGCAAGACCGCGCAGGATGAGGGTATGCGCCCGCCCTTGGGCGCCTTCATCGTCGCCCGTCTCGACGGCGAGCCGGTCGGCTGCGGCGGCTTCACTCGCCTCGACCGCGAGACGGCCGAGTTCAAGCGGATGTGGACATCTCCCCGCGCGAGGGGACTCGGCATCGCCAGGCGCGTCCTCTGCGAGCTGGAGCGCCTCGCGGCGGGGGCCGGCCTGCGGGTGATCCGGCTGGACACCAACCGGGCCCTGGTGGAGGCCCAAGCCTTCTATCGGCGCGAGGGCTACCGGGAGATCCCTCGCTATAACGACAATCCCTATGCGCATCTGTGGTTCGAGAAGCGCCTGGGCTGACGAGGAGGCGTCCCCTTATGCCGGCTCGGCCGTGAAGGTCCGGCTCGGCGCGACGAACTCGTCCTGGGCCGCGACGGTCAGGATTTCGCGCGAGCCGGCCTCGCGCGTGCGGCGCAGGAGGCCATAGATCGAGGAGGTCGCGCGCTCGAGCGCCGCGCGGGTCGAGCGCGATTCGAGCCGGTGGACGAGGAAGAGCGCGGCAATGGCGTCTCCCGCCCCGTTCACGTCGAGATCGAGGCGCGGCGTGCGCAGGCGCCAGATGCCCTCCGCATCCGCCGCGGCGAGGTCGACGCTGCCCTCGGGCGTCTCCTCGGTCAGGAGCGAGGTCGCCAGCACGACCTCGGGGCCGAGGCCGCGGAGCGCGGCCATGGCGGCCTTGGCATCGGCGAACGAGGCGATCTCGCGGCCCGTGAGATGGGACAGCTCGAACTGGTTGGGCGTGACGATGTCCGCGGCCGGCACCGCGCGCTCGCGCAGGAAGTCCGGGATGCCCGGCCGCACGAAGACGCCTCGCCCGACATCGCCGATGACCGGGTCGCAGCACCAGACCGCCCTCGGGTTGGCGGCGCGCACCCGCGCGGCGGCGGAGAGGATCGCCTCGCCGATCCCGGCCGAGCCCATATAGCCTGACAGGATCCCGTCGCAGCGCGGCAGGACGCCCCGCGCCGCGATTCCCTCCACCAGTTCCTCGATCGCCTGCCCGTCGAGGACGCGGCCTGTCCAGGCGCCGTAGCCCGTATGGTTCGAGAACTGCACCGTATGGATCGGCCAGACCTCGTGCCCGAGCCGCTGGAGCGGAAAGGCCGCCGAATCGTTGCCCACATGGCCGTAGACGACGTGGCTCTGGATCGACAGGATGTTCACGCGCGGGCTCCGGGCTCCCCGGCCGGGGCTTATCCCATCGGATTTCTCTCCGCCATGCGGGCAGGCATCGTCCTCGCTCTCCTTCTTGCGGCCCTTCCCGCCCTGGCGCAGGGCAGGGCGGGGCGCTGCGAGGGAGAAGCGTGGGAGGATCGCCTGCTGCGGGTCACGCCGCTGGGCGATCTCGCGACCGCCTCGGGCAGCCTGCTCCGGCTCGCCGATCTCCGGCTCGGGGAGGATGCGGCCGCGATCCTCGCCGCCTTCGAGGGGGAGGCGATCGCGGTCGGCGCCGCGGGCGCCCCCGACCGCTGGGGACGCCGGGCGGCGCGCGTCCTGCTCGCGCAGGACGGCACGGATCTCGCGATTCTCCTGCTGCGCGAGGGCCTTGCCCTCGTCGATACGGGCGAGGCCCCATCCCTCTGCCGGCCGGCCCTCCTTGCCGAGGAAGTACAGGCGCGCGGGAAGAGGGAGGGCGTCTGGGCCGGGATCCTCCTCCCGGCCGGCGATGCGGCGGCGATCGCGGACCGTGCGGGAAGCTTCGCCGTCGTCGAGGGCGTCGTGTCGAGCGTGGGCGAGCGCGCCCGGCGGACCTATCTGAATTTCGGCCCCGACTTCCGGCGCGATTTCGCGGTGTCGATTCCGCGCCGGAACTGGGAGGAGATGAAGCGGGCCGGCCTCTCCGCCGATTTGAAGGGGCGCCGCATCCGGGTGCGCGGCCTCGTCGAAATGCGCAGGGCGCCGGCCATGGAGATCACGAGCGCCGACATGATCGAGCGGCTCGGCATGGGCGACCCTCGTCCGTCGGAAAAGGACGGAGAGCCGCAGGGGGAGGCAGGACCATGAGAATGCCCGATTTGCCGCCCCAACTCGCCGGGCGTCGCGACGATCGGCGCAGTTCGGGAGGAGCCGGATGAAACGTGCATTGATTGCCATGGCCGTGGCGGGCCTCACCTATGCGGCCATTCCGACCGCCGCCGAGGCGAGCCCGCTCATGCCGCAGCAGGGCCTCGTCCTCGGCCAGAACCTCGCCAGCAACGTCGCCTGGCACCGCCGCTGCTGGCGCGATCGCTGGGGCCGCATGCGTTGCCGCACCTGCCGGCGCGACCGCTGGGGCCGCATGATCTGCCGCTGAGCGCAACGAGCCGGATTCGTTCCACGGCGGCCTTCGGGCCGCCGTTCGCGTTTCGGGGCCGCGCCGCTCCGGGATGTCTCTCAGAGTCCCAGCGGCGGAATGGTCTGGAGAATGCTTGCCGGGACCGCGTCTTCCTTCGGGGTGACGTCGACCCGGTTCCACCAGCCGCCGCCGAGGGCCTGGAAGAGCTGCACGGTGTCGGAGAGCTGGGCCGCCTGGGCCTGGACGTCGTTGAGCAGGGCCTGGAGATAATATTGCTGGGCGATGAGCAGCGTCGCCGGCGGGACGGCGCCGCTGCGAAGCTGGACGCGCGTCAGCTCGACGCTCTTGCGCGCCGCCGCCACGGCCGAGTGTGCGGCGGCGCTCGCCCGCGCATCGGCCTGGACCGCCCGGAGCGCGTCCGCGACGTTCTGCAAGGCCGCGATCACCGTTGCGCGGTATTGCGCGTCGGCCTGATGGAACGCCTCCTCCGCGACGCGCTGCTTGCGGAACAGGTTGCCGGCATCGAAGATCGGCTGCGTCGCGGCCGCCGCGAGCGTGTAGAACTGCGTGCCGGGCGCGCCGAGCGCGGCGATGCGCGTCGCGCTGAGCCCCGCATCGGCGGACAGGGTGAGCTGTGGGAAGCGGTTGGCGATGGCGACGCCGATCCCGGCCGAGGCGGCGTGGAGCGAGGCTTCGGCCGCGCGCACGTCGGGGCGCTGGCGCACGAGATTCGCCGGCAGCGAGACCGGCAGCGTCGTCGGCAGCCGCAGGCTCGAGAGGGTGAAGCCCTGCCGCACGCCCTCCGCCGGGAAGCGCCCGGCCAGGGCCGCGAGGAGATTGCGGTTCTGCGCGAGCTGCTTTTCGAGCGGGGGCAGGAGCTGCTGGGACTGGGCGAGGGCCGCTTCCTGCTGGGCGACGTCGGCCCCGCTCCCCTGGCCCATGTTCTGCTGCGTGCGATAGGTCTCCAGGATCTCGCCCTGGAGGCGGATCACCTCCCGCACCGAGGCGATCTGGCCTCGGAGCGAAGCTTCCTGGATCGCCGCGCCGATCACATTGCCGATGAGGGCCAGATAGGCCGCTTCGAGCTGGAACCTCTGGTTTTCCGCTTCCGCCCCGAGCGCCTCGACCTGCCGCCGGCCCCCGCCCCACAGGTCGGGCGTGAAGGTGGCTCCGAGCTGGGGCGTATAGAGGTTGTAGGTGTAGCTGTTGCTGTTCGCGAGCGGGGTCGAGAGATCGCTCGTGATCCGCTGGCGGGTCGCCTGGCCGCCGAGCCCGATCTGCGGGAACAGGGTGGCGCGCTGCGCCTCGACCGCCTCCCGCGCCCCCCGCAAGGTGGCCTGGGCCGCCTCGATGCTGGGATTGGCGGCGAGACATGCCTCCACCAGGAGGTTGAGATCGCGCGAACCGTAGAGCCGCCACCACCGCCCGGGCACGTCCCGCCCGACCGCGAAACGCTGGCGGGCGCCCTGCGGATGGCCCAGCGCCTCGGGCGTATAGCCCGAGGTCGGCGGGGCGGGGGGCGGGGAGAAATCGGGGCCGAGCGTGCAGCCGCCCAAGGCCGAGGCGAGGACGAACGGCAGCGCGCGGGATCGCAGGCGGCGGGCGCCGCGGGGGCGCAGAGAGGTCATGCGCGAGGCCCTCCTCCTCGGGACGGTGCGAGGCTCGCGCCGTCGGGCCGCTCGGGACCGCTCGCGACGAACTGGCTATGGCAGGACACCATAATGACGCTTCCATCGTCGAGCTGCCGGGCAGGGCGGAGGGCCCGGATTCGCCGGGATGCCGGAAGATGTCCCAGCCCGGGACAGGGCCCATATGCCACCAACCGCGGCGCTTGGGATGATGCCCCCTGCGAGGGGGATGTCGAAAATCGGTGGATAGTGGCTGCCGAGCATCAGGGCGCCCTGTCTCGATCGGCGGCTGCTCCTTGTCATTTCCGGCCGCCCGAAGGGCCGGGAAGGGTATCCAGGGCCGTGCGCGCCCTCCTGGATCCCCTTTCCCTCCGCTTCGCTCCGGCCGGGGATGACAGGGGAGCTTCGAAGGAAGCCGCTTCAGGCTTTCAGGGGAATGCCGAGGATTTCGCGCGCCTGCTGCCAGGTGGCGACGGGCCGGCCATATTGCCGGCACAGCTCCGCCGCCCGCGCGACCAGGGCCGCGTTGGAGGGCGCGAGGCGCTCGCGGTCGAGGCGCACGTTGTCTTCGAGGCCGGTGCGGGCATGGCCGCCCGCCGCGATCGCCCATTCGTTCAGGACGATCTGGTTCGGGCCGATCCCGGCCGCGCACCAGGGCGCGTTCTCGCCGAACAGGCGCTTCACGGTGCGGATGTAATAGTCGAACACGTCGCGGTCGACGGGCATCGCGTTCTTCACGCCCATGACGAACTGGACATAGGGCCGGTCCGCGAGCTGGCCGCTTTTCCACATCTCGTGGGCCTTGAGGATATGCGACAGGTCGAAGGCCTCGATCTCGGGCCTGACGCCGTGGGCCTTCATCTGCGCGGCGAGCCAGTCCACGAGGGCGGGCGGGTTTTCGTAGACGCGGTTCGGGAAGTTGTTCGAGCCGACCGACAGCGAAGCCATGTCGGGGCGGAGCGAGAGCATGGCGCCGCGCGCCTCGCCCGCGCCGGACCGCCCCCCGGTGGAGAGCTGGACGATCATGCCGGGACAATGTGTCTCGATCCCCTCCTTGAGCCGGCGGTAGCGCTCGGGATCGGAAGTCGGCTTGCCCTCGTCGTCGCGCACGTGGCAATGCGCGATGGCGGCGCCCGCCTCGAATGCTTCCCGGGTGCTTTCGATCTGCTCGGCGATGGTGATCGGAACGGCGGGATTGTTCGCCTTGGTGGGAAGCGAGCCCGTGATGGCGACGCAGATGATGCAGGGGTGCGACATGGCTCGGATATCCCGGATCGCGGCTTCGCCCTCGCCCTGACGAAGGCTCATGACTGCCTCCAGCCTTAGCAACCCGGTCCCGCCGGGACCAATGCAAAACATGCCGAATCACGGCCATCCGCCATGCGCGCCGAACTGAAGATCCTCGATCCGCGGCTGCCGGGCTGGGGCTTCCCGCATTGGGGCTCGGCCCTCGCGGCGGCTCTCGACCTGCATGCCTGCATCGAGGAGACGCTGCGGCTGGCGCCCGGCGCCCCGCCCGTCCTCGTCTCGGCCGGCTTCGCGGTGAGGATCGGGGAGCCCGGCTGGTGCGGCCTCGTCGCCCCGCGCTCTGGGGCGGGCCACCGGGGCCTCGTGATGGGCAACACGATCGGGATCATCGACGCCGATTACGAGGGGCCGGTGACGCTCTCCTGCTGGAACCGCAACCGGGAGCCCGAGGGCGAGATCGCCATCGAGCCCGGCGAGCGGATCGCGCAGATGCTCTTCGTGCCCGTGGCGCGGCCGGATTTCGCGCTGGTCGAGCGGTTCTCCGGTTCCTCGGAGCGGGGCTCGGGCGGCTTCGGCTCGACGGGACGGGGCGGGGCGGCATGACGCTCCTGCCGCGGCGCGCCCTCATCGCCGTCGCGACGGTGCTCGACGTCGCCCTCCATGCGCGCCCGGCGCCGGTTTCCGCGAAGATCCTGGCGGCCCGCCACCAGCTCGGCCCGCGGCATCTGGAAAGCATTCTGAATGCGCTCGTGCGGGCAGGCATCCTCAAGGGAGTGCGAGGCCCGCGCGGCGGCTACGAGCTGGCGCGCGAGCGCCGGCGCATCACGGTCGCCGAGATCGTCCGGGCGGCCGGGCAGGACCGGAGCGAGGAACCGGGCGAGGAGGTCTCGCCCCTGCTCGCGGCCGTGATCGCCCCCGCGATCGATCGGGCCGCGCAGGCGTTCCTCCGGGAACTCGACGCCATCACCCTGGAAGCGCTCTGCGCTGAAGCGCTCGCCCGCGGATTGCCGGAGGCGGGAGGAGACCCGGATTTCACGATATGACGATGTAGAAATATCCGTATATCGACATGAAGATGGAAATAGCGTAGGCCGCACCCGACAAGGAGAGCATCATGGCCCAGGACGCGCCCAAGACCCCCGCGCAGACCGCCCGCAGCCCCGGCCGAGGCCGCGTCTACGGCTCGATCACCGAGACGATCGGCGACACGCCGCTCGTCCGGCTGGGCCGCCTCGCCAAGGAGAAGGGCGTCGAGGCGGAGATCCTGCTCAAGCTCGAATTCTTCAACCCGATCGCGAGCGTGAAGGACCGCATCGGCGTCAGCATGGTCGATGCGCTCGAAGCCTCGGGCCAGCTCAAGCCCGGCGGCACGCTGGTCGAGCCCACCTCGGGCAATACCGGCATCGCGCTCGCCTTCGTCGCGGCCGCGCGGGGCTACCGGCTGATCCTGGTCATGCCCGACACGATGTCCATCGAGCGGCGCAAGATGCTGGGCTTCCTCGGCGCCGACCTCGTCCTGACGCCCGGCCCGCAGGGCATGAAGGGCGCCATCGCCAAGGCGAAGGAATTGCTGGCGGAGATCCCGGGCTCGGTCATGCCCCAGCAGTTCGAGAACCCGGCCAATCCCGCGATCCACCGCAGGACCACGGCCGAGGAGATCTGGAACGACACCGCGGGCCACCTGGATGTCTTCGTCGCCGGCATCGGCACGGGCGGCACGATCATGGGCGTCGGCGAGGTGCTGAAGCCGCGCCTGCCGAATCTCAAGGTCGTCGCCGTCGAGCCGGAGGATTCGGCGATCCTCTCGGGCGGCCAGCCCGGTCCCCACAAGATCCAGGGCCTGGGCGCCGGCTTCGTGCCGGGCGTCCTCGACACGAAGATCTATGACGAGGTGGTCACGGTCGGAAACCAGACCGCCTTCGAGACCTCGCGGCTCCTCGCCAAGCTGGAAGGCATTCCGGGCGGCATCTCGACGGGCGCCAATGTCGCCGCGGCGCTCGAGATCGGCGCGCGGCCGGGCATGGCCGGCAAGCGCATCGTCACGGTTGCCCCCTCCTTCGCCGAGCGCTACATCTCCTCGGCCCTCTTCGAAGGGATCGGCTGATCCGGCGCCGCGCCGGGCGGGTTTCGGGAGACGCGCAAATGGCCGGGACCAAGAGCTACGTCGTCCAGCCGGCTGACGAATTCGGCAACCTGGCCGAGGAACTGCGCCACGTGACCGGCGCGGAGGCCGATGCGGCACGCATCGCCTCCGGCCGCCCCTCGGAGGACGCCACCGAGGCGACCGAGGAAGAAGTCCCCGCCGAGAACATCGCCCATATCAGCGACGCGAGCCTGCCGACGCGCGAGGAGCAGGCGGCCGCCTTCGAGCGCCGGGCGAAGGACGCGGCGCGCAAGAACAAGTAGGGGCAGCGTCCGCGCCTGCCCGATTTTCGCGCCGCGGCGGGCTTGCGCCCTGCGCCGTGCTCCGGCACCTCTGCGGCGTCGCTGGAGAAAGCCATGTCCCGGATCGTGTTCGTCAACGGCTCCTTCGTCCCCTACGAGGAGGCGAGGATTCCGATCATGGATCGCGGCTTCCTCTTCGGGGACGGCATCTACGAGGTCTCGGCGGTTCTCGGCGGCAAGCTGATCGACAACGAGGCTCATCTCGCCCGGCTCGAACGCTCGCTCGGCGAGATCCAGATCAGGAACCCCTATCCGGCGGAGAAGTGGATCGAGCTGGAGAAGGAGATCGTGCGGCGCAACGGCTTGCAGGAAGGGCTGGTCTACATGCAGGTGACGCGCGGCGTCGCCGAGCGGGACTTCGCCTTCCCCAAGGATGTCGAGCCGACCGTCGTCATGTTCACGCAGGAAAAGAACATGCGCGCGGCCCCCGCGGCGCAGAAGGGCGCGGCCGTCATCACCGTACCGGACCTGCGCTGGAAGCGGCGCGACATCAAGTCGGTGGCCCTCCTCGCCCAGGTCCTGGCGAAGCAGGCGGCGGCCGAGGCCGGCGTCGCCGAAGCGTGGATGGTCGAGGACGGGAAGGTGACCGAGGGCGGCTCCTCGACCTCCTTCATCATCACCCGGGACGGCACCATCGTCACGCGGCAGCTTTCGACGGCGCTCCTGCCCGGCATCACCCGCAAGACGGTGATCCGCCTCGCGCAGGAGGCGCAGCTTCGCGTCGAGGAGCGCGCCTTCAGCGTGGAGGAGGCGCTGGATGCGCAGGAGGCGTTCCTCACGAGCGCCACCTCGCTCGTCCTGCCGGTGGTGTCGATCGACGGGAAGCCGGTCGGGGACGGCAAGGTCGGGCCGATGGTCCGGCGCCTGCGGGAACTCTATCTCGACATGGCCGACGCGACCCCGGCCTGAGGCCGGCGACCGGACATTAACCGGCCGCATGGGAGAAGGAAGGCGCCAGACTTTCGGATGTCCCATGCGCCTTGCCGGAGCCGCCTTCCTGTCCCTCGCGATCGCGGCTTCGGCCGCCGGTGCCGCCGAGACGCCGCCCGCCCTCAAGCCCGGTATGGGATACGGCTCGGCCCGCGCGCTCCTCATCTCGAAGGGGTTCCAGCCGGTGCCGTCGAGCACGCGGCGCGACGATCGTTGCAGCGCCGGGCGGCAGGATGTCTGCGTGGCCTATCCCGAGACGGTCTCCTGTGACGGGACGGGGGCGGCGGCCTGCCGCTTCATCTTCTCGTCGCGGAAGGGCACGGCGCTGACCGTGGTCGCCGACGGCGATGATGCCGGGCATCTCAAGGTGGTGACCGCGCGCCGCGCCGCGAAGACGGATGCGGAGTGGCAGCGCTCGGGCCGCTGAGCCGGCAGCCCTCCTCACCACTCGTACTGGGCGCCGATTCCGAGCGACCTTCCGCCGCCGGCGGTGACGTCGCCCTGAAGCCTGATCTGGTCGGTCACGCGCACGTCGACGCCGAGTCCGGTCTGGGCTGCGGTCTGGCCCGCGCGGACCCCGACATTGATGCGGTTCCCGATCGAGCGCTGGAGGCCGCCCGCGATGCCGCCCGGGCCGAGCCCGACATCGACCCCCGAAAGCCCCAGCGAGCGCCGTAATCCCTCGAAGGCGCCGTCACTGCCCGAGAACTGCGCCGCCGCCTGGGCGAGCGAGAGCGCCTGGAAGGCGGATAACTGGCCCGAAGGCGAGTTGAAGAGGAGGCGCGACAGCACCTCGTCCTGGGGCAGATCCGGGCTCGAGGTGAAGGCGAAGCTCGGATTGTCGGCCGGGCCGGTCACGGCGATGGTGATCGCGGCCCCGCCCGAATTCGTATTGGCGACGAAATCCAGCTCCGGCGTCAGATCGCCGCCGAAGGAGAGCTTGCCGCGCGAGAAATCGAGCCGGGCGGTCGCGATCTGGAGCGTTCCGTGCTGAAGCTCGAAGCCCCCGTTCGCGACGGGCTTCGAGAGGGTTCCGCCGAGGCGCAGCGAGCCGCCGAGCTGCGCGTTGAGGCCGCGGCCCTGCACCCGGATGCTGCCGGGGACGCTCATGAGGAGGTCGAGCCGGGCGTCGAAAGCCGGGGCGCCCCGGCCCTGCTTGCCCCTCTGGTCCAGCGCGAGGCGGGCCTTCGCGGTCTGGGTCGGGCGCTTATGGCGCGTGCCGGCGAGGGGCTTCAGGGTCGCAGGAAGGCGCGAGGGGATGTTGATGTCGGCGGAGGCGATGTCGATCCGGCCCGAAATGCGCGGATCGCGCGCGAGGGCCCCGGACAGCGCCAGGTCGAGATTGGCGACGGCGGTCGCGATGGCGCTGCGCACCAGTTCCGCATTCCGCCCGGTGATCTTGATGTCCCCAGGGAAACCCGCGCCGGGATCGAGCCGGACGCGGCCCGAGGCGTTGATGCCGCCGCCGTTGCGGGTCGTGGCCTGGGCCTGCTCGATCACGACCTCCTGGCCCCGCGCCACGATGCGGGCCTGGAGATTGCCGAGGGAGACGCCCTGCGTGGCGTCGGTGAAGCTGCCGCCCGAGAGCGTCGCGGTGCCGGTCGCCTCGGGCCGGCTCGGGCTGCCCTGGAGCCGGGCATCCACCTCGATCCGTCCGGTCAGGCGGCGGCCGCCCGCGGAGAGGAGGCCGCTTGTGGCGGCGGCGGCGTCGATGCCGCCCCGGACGGCGAGGTCGAGCCGGCCGTCGCCGCCGAGCGGCGCCGAGCCCGTGATCCTCACCGTTCCGGCGCGCCCGGCGGTGATGGTCGAATCGACGGTGGCGCGGCCCTCGCCGAGCCGGCCGCTGGCGGCGATGTCGATGCGGCCGAGGTTGAGCCCGCGAATCTGCGGCGAGGTCAGCCCTTCGATCCGCGCCCGGTACTCCCCGGACGGCGACGAGGGCGTGCCCGTGATCCGCGCCTCGCCCTCGAAGGTCCCGCCGAGCCCGAGGCCCGGTGATGCGAGGTCGGCCACGGAGAGTGGCACCGCCCGCGCCTGCGCCCTGAGGTCGAGGGTCGAGCCGACGAGCCCGTCCAGGCTCACGCGTCCCGCCCCGAGCCCGAGCACGACGTTGCGCAGGTCCGCCCCG
>NZ_DAOLAJ010000050.1:0-21352 GCF_035325185.1 Enterovirga sp.
CTTGATCGAGCCGGCCGGCGAGATGTGGTCGGTGGTGATCTTGTCGCCGAACAGGCCGAGGATGCGGGCTCCCTTGATGTCGCCCGTGCTGCCGAAGGTCTTCTTCATGCCGTGGAAATAGGGCGGGTTCTGCACGTAGGTCGAAGCGTCGTCCCAGGCATAGGTCTGGCCGGACGGCGCCTTGACCGCCTGCCAGTTCTCGTCGCCCTTGAAGACGTCGGCATATTTGCGGGCGAACAGCTCGCGCGTGACGTTCTTCTCGATGCATTCCTGGATTTCGGCCGAGGTCGGCCAGATCTCGCGCAGATAGACCGGCTTGCCGTCCCGGTCCTCGCCGAGCGGCTCCGTGGTCAGGTCCCTGGTGACCGTGCCGGCCAGCGCATGCGCCACGACGAGCGGCGGCGAGGCGAGGTAGTTGGCCTGCACGTCGGGCGAGACGCGGCCCTCGAAATTGCGGTTGCCCGAGAGCACGGCGGCCGCGATCAGGCCCTTGTCGTTGATCGTCTTCGAGATCGGCGCCGGCAGCGGCCCCGAATTGCCGATGCAGGTGGTGCAGCCGAAGCCGACGAGGTTGAAGCCGATCTTGTCGAGTTCCGGCTGGAGGCCCGACTTCTCGAGATATTCGGCGACGACCTGCGAGCCCGGCGCCAGCGAGGTCTTCACCCACGGCTTCTGCTTCAGCCCGCGGCGATTGGCGTTGCGGGCGAGCAGCCCCGCGCCGATCAGGACCGAGGGGTTGGAGGTGTTGGTGCAGGAGGTGATGGCGGCGATCACCACGTCGCCGTGGCCGAGATCGTGATCGGTGCCCTCGACCGCGTAGCGCTTGTGCGCTTCCGCCGCCTTCTTGTACTCGGTCTCCATCGCCAGGGCGAAGCCGGCCGGGATGTCCTGGAGGGCGACGCGACCCTCGGGGCGCTTCGGCCCGGCCATGGAGGGCACGACCTCGCCGAGGTCGAGCGAGAGCGTGTCGGTGAAGACCGGGTCTTCCGAGCCGTCGTGCCGCCACATGCCCTGCGCCTTGCTGTAGGCCTCGACGAGGGCGATGCGGTCCTCCGCGCGGCCGGACATGGTGAGATAGCGCAGGGTCTCGCCGTCGACCGGGAAGAAGCCGCAGGTCGCGCCGTATTCGGGACCCATATTGGCGATGGTGGCGCGGTCGGCCAAGGTCATGTTGGAGAGGCCGGGGCCGTAGAACTCGACGAACTTGCCGACGACGCCCTTCTTGCGCAGCATCTGGGTGACGGTCAGCACGAGGTCGGTCGCGGTGAGGCCCTCCTTGAGCTTGCCGGTCAGCCGGAAGCCGATCACCTCGGGCAGCAGCATGGAGACCGGCTGGCCGAGCATGGCGGCCTCCGCCTCGATGCCGCCGACGCCCCAGCCGAGCACGCCGAGCCCGTTGATCATCGTGGTGTGCGAATCCGTGCCGACGCAGGTATCGGGATAGGCGACGGTCTCGCCGCCCTCGCTATTCGTCCAGACGACCTGCCCGAGATATTCGAGATTGACCTGGTGGCAGATGCCCGTGCCCGGCGGCACCACGCGGAAGTTGCGGAAGGCTTGCTGGCCCCATTTGAGGAACTTGTAGCGCTCTGCGTTGCGCTCGTATTCCAGCTCGACGTTCCTGGCGAAAGCCTTCGGCGTGCCGAACTCGTCCACGATGACCGAATGATCGATGACGAGATCGACCGGCACCAGCGGGTTGATCTTCTCCGGGTCGCCGCCCAGCGCCACGACGCCGTCGCGCATCGCGGCGAGGTCGACCACCGCCGGCACGCCGGTGAAATCCTGCATCAGCACGCGGGCGGGACGATAGGCGATCTCGACGCCGGCCTTGCCCTTGTCGTCCAGCCAGGCGGCGAGGGCCTTGATGGAGTCCTTCGTGACCGAACGCCCGTCCTCGTTCCGCAGAAGATTCTCGAGCAGGACCTTCATCGAGAACGGCAGCCTGGAGACGCCCTCCAGGCCGTTCTTCTCGGCCTCGACCAGGTTGAAATAGACGTATTCGGCGCCGCCGACATTCAGGACGCGCTTGCAGTTGAAACTGTCGATGCTGGCCGACATGATGGCAGTCCCCGGTTTGTACAATAATCGAGCAACAGCATGCGGGCGGAGATCCGCCAGCCTGCGACGCGTGGGAGGTTCCGAAACGGCCTGATGGACGCTTCTGCGCTCACGCCGGGAACACGCCGCCGGCATTGCAACACGCGCACCTTCGCAAGGCGGCAGGCGCGAATTGACCGGGACGGGAGCGGCAATTGAGCAATCAACCGACGACAGACGCCCTCGAAAGCGAGAGCATTCACGCCGATCATCTATATCGAAGCGATGCGCCTCAGCGCATTCAGGTCAGGTTCCTCCCGTATCTTCTCCGATCTTGGCGTAACCGCACGTCGATCGTATGTTGGAGCGAATATGAAGTACGAAGCTGTCAAGAGCCTGTCAGCGAGACATCCAACATATCGGCTGCAAAGCTTGCCGCGGACCGGATCTTCCGTCGGGCCGGCAACGGAGAGGACGGTCAGGGCGAATGCGCATCTTGCTCGTGGAGGACAGCCCGGACCAGGCGACGGCCGTGATCGCGCGCCTGCGCCGGTCGGGCTACGCGGTCGACTGGGCCAAGGACGGAGAACATGCCGACCAGTTCTCCCGGCAGGGCGTCTACGACGTGATCCTGCTCGATCTCATCCTGCCCAAGGTGGACGGCGAGGTTTTTCTCGAGCGGCTGCGGGCGAGGAACTCGACCGTGCCGGTCCTCGTCATGACGGCCCGCGGCGGCCTCGACGAGAAGATCCGGGTGCTCGACATCGGCGCCGACGACTATGTCGTGAAGCCCTTCGACCTGAGCGAGATCGAGGCGCGGATCCGCGCCCTGCTGCGCCGGCCGCAAGGCCGGGCCAGCAGCGCCATGACCATCGGCAACCTCGTCTTCGACCTGACGCGGCGCAGGGTCGAGATCGACAACCACCACGTCCCCATCGGCAAGCGGGAATTCCGCCTGCTCGAGCTGTTTCTCGGCAATCTCGACCGCACCCTGTCCAAGGATGCGATCCTCGATCATCTTTTTTCCTTCGACGAGGCGGCGGCGCCGAACGTGGTCGAACTCTACGTGTCCCGGCTGAGGAAGAAACTGGCCGGCACCGCCATCGAGATCAGGACCATCTGGGGGGAAGGCTACATCGCCGAGATCCATGAGCGGAAGTGAAACCTACTCCATCCGCGCGCGCCTGCTGGGCCGGCTCATGCCGGCCTTTCTGGTGCTCGGCCTGGGGTTGTTCTACTATCTGCATGCGCAGGCCCAGCGCGCCGCGGAGCGGTCCTTCGACCATCTCCTGGCGGCGTCCGCCCTGTCGATCGCCGACGCCGTCCAGTACGACGACGGGGCGCCGACGGTGGAGTTGCCCTATTCGTCGCACGCCATCCTCGCGAGCCGGACCTCGGGCCGTGTCTTCTACCGCGTCACCGCCCCGAACGGGTCCCTGATCACCGGCTATCCCGACCTGGCGGCCCATCTTCCGCTCGCCGCCTCGTCGACGCCCCTCTTCAGCGACGGCGTCTTCCTCGACGCCCCCGTGCGCATCTGCACGGTGGGTCGCTTCATCTCGGGCGGCCCGCAATCGGGATGGGTCACCATCGTCGTCGCCGAGACCAACGAGGACGAGCAGCAATTCAGCGCCGAGCTTCTGCGCCTGTCCTTCGGGCCGGCCGCCGGCATCATGCTTCTCGCCACGATCCTGGTCTGGCTGGCCGTCACCAGCGCGCTGCGCCCCCTCGACGCCATCGAGCGCGCCATCGCGGCCAACGACGCCGCCGATCTCAGAAGGCTCGACATTCCCGTCCCGCAGGAGATCCATCATCTCGTCGCCGCGCTCAACGCCCTCATCGGCCGGCTGAAGACGCTGCTTTCGCGCATGCAGAACTTCATCGCGGATTCCGCCCACCAGATCCGCACTCCCCTCTCGAACCTGCGGGCCCAGGTGGAGATGGCGGCGGACGAGGCGGATCGCGGCTCCATCCGCGATCAGCTGCGCTCCATTCACCGCAACGCAGTCGTCGTCAGCCGGCTCGCCGACCAGCTTCTCGCCGATACCATGGTCGCCCACCGGCTCGAGGTCTCCTCGCTGGTGCCCACCGACCTGCTCGAGCTGGTCGAGCTCGCGGTCGACGAGTTCTGCGACCGGACGGGCATGAAGGTGGAGCTGCGCATCGAGACGCTGGACACTTCCCCCTACATCCTGAGCGATGCGCTGATGCTGACCGAGGCGTTCCGCAACCTGCTGGACAATGCGCTCAAATATGCCGGACGCGGCCAGCCGATCACGGTGCGCCTCGACTTCCAGGGCGACAAGGCCGTCCTGACGGTGGAGGATCGAGGTCCGGGCATCCCCCCGCAAGAGCGGCAAGGCATCACGGAGCGCTTCGTGCGCGGCTCCCAGTCCGGCGATACGCCGGGCAGCGGGCTCGGCCTTTCGATCGTCGCCAATGTCCTGCGCCACCATCATGCGACATTGGCCTTCGGCGAGCGCGACGGCGGCGGCCTGGTGGTGAAGATGACCTTCCCCCTGTGCGGACCGCCGGGGGGACCTGTGCCGTGAACTGGCTGAGATTCCTATGGGTGGGATTGCTCCTCGCCTCGGCCGCCGTCCGGGCCGACGAGGACCCTGTCACCCGGATCGGCGCGTCGGACGCCTCGGCTCGGATCGTCGTATGGGGATCGACGGATCTCGACGAGCTTCGCCCGGTCCTCGAAGCCTTTCTGGCGCGAAATCCGACCGTCTCGATCGTCTATCACAGCGTGCAGTCGGCGCGCCTCTACGAGCGGATCAGGGCCGGCCGGACGGCTCCTCCCGACCTCGCGATCAGCTCCGCCGCCGACCTCCAGATCAAGCTGGTCAATGACGGCTTCGCCCTCGAGCACCGGCCGCCCGACGGCGTCGAGCTGCCGGCCTGGGCCTCCTGGCGGAGCCAGGCTTTCGGCATCTCGATCGAGCCGGCGGTGATGGTCTTTCACCAGAGCCTCGCGGCGCTCGGCCCGCTTCCCCAATCGCGCGCCGAACTGATCCAGATGCTCGCCAGGCACACGGCCCTGCTCGACGGGAAGGTCGCGACCTACGATATCGAGCAGAGCGGCCTCGGCTATCTCTTCGCCAGCCAGGATTCGCTCTATTCCACGACCTTCACGACATTGGCCCAGGCGCTCGGGCGCGCCCATGTCCGGCTCTTCTGCTGCACCGGGGACATTCTCGACGAGATCGGGAAGGCGCGCATGCTGATCGGCTACAATCTCCTCGGATCCTATGCCTTCGCCCGAAAGCAGGCGGGCGCCCCGATCGAGATCGTCCTGCCGGACGACTATACGCTGATCCTGTCCCGGGTCGCCCTCATTCCCCGCGGCGCCGCGCGTCCCGACCTCAGCGGCGCCCTTCTCGATTTCCTGCTGTCGCCGGAGGTTCAAAGGCAGTCGCAGTCTTTGGCGCGCTACCATCCGGAAGCCGTGACGGCTTCGCATCCGATCATGCTGAACCCGTCCCTGCTGGTCTATCTCGATCCTGTGAAGCGAAGCCGCTTCATCAAGGCCTGGCGAAGCCTCGTGGAGGCCGCGGCGCGGTGACGATCCGGGCCCGGAGCCCGCGGCCCTCATTCCCCATTCGCCTCGCGCACATGCACCAGGAGCCCCCGTCCGCCGCGTTCGATATCCTCGCGGCAGGCGTCGCGGGCCTCTTCCGGGTCGCGCGCGCGCAGGGCGGCGATGAGGCGGATATGCGGATGGGGCTCCCAGTCCGGCAGGCCCTCGTCATAGAGATGCGAGAGGATGGGCCCGCAACGGACCCACAGGCCCTCGACGATGTCGCAAAGGACGGGAAGCCGCGCCATGCGGCAGAAGGTGAGATGGAACTCCGTGTTGAGGTCCACCGCCCTCTGAAAGTTTCCGGCCGCCTGGCATTCGGAAATTTCCGTCTGGATGGCGGCCAGAGCATCGATCTCCTCTTCCGAGGCGGCGAGCGCGGCGGCCGCGGCGGCGCGCGCCTCCAGATCCATGCGAATGCTGCGGATCTCCTGCAATTGCGCCAGCGTCAGCCGCGGGACCACCACGGAATTGCGGGCGTCGAGCGTCAATGCCTTCTCGCTGACGAGACGAAGCAGCGCCTCGCGCATGGGGGTCGCACTGATCCCGAACCGCTTCGACATGGGCCGCAGGCGCAGCCGCTCCCCCGGCCGCAGATGCCCTCGCATCAGGGCGGCCCTCAGATCGGCATAGGCGCGCTCGCTCAGGTTCTCCTTGACGATCGGTTGCACCCAATCGCCCGGCTCCGGGATTCCCTCGCCATGTTCCAGCATGCGGCTTGACACCGTGCAGCTTTCCTGCTCAATCTTGTTATAACAAATTACTTATTGCATCAACATGAAGCTTGCCCCGGCCATTGGGGCGCCGATAAGCAGAACGCAAGTTGACGGCGGGAGGAAGCGGTGATCGCGCTTCGCAAGGTGGCCTCGGCCTTCGGCGCCGGGCTGGTGGAGACGGACGACCCGCTTCCGCGCGAGGGCGAGGTGCTGGTCGCGGTCGCGGCTGCGGGAATCTGCGGCAGCGACATCCACGCCTATGAGTGGACGCCGGGCTACGAATTCATGGCGGCCGCGCTGCCGCTCACGATCGGCCACGAATTCGCGGGCACGGTGCGGGCGCTCGGCCCCGGCGTCTCGGATTTCGAGATCGGCGATCGCGTGACCTGCTGGCCGACGGTGGGCTGCGGCCGCTGCGCCGCCTGCGCCGCGCGCACCCCCCAGCATTGCCGGAACCGCCGCGTCATCGGCCTGCATGTCGATGGCGGCTTCGCGGATGCGGTGCGCGTGCCGGCCGCCAATTGCCGCCTGGTTCCCGATGGCCTGCCCCTCGCCGTCGCCGCGCTGACGGAGCCGCTGTCGGTCGCCGTCAACGCCGTGGACGTGGCCGAGATCGCGCCCGGGGACAAGGTCGTAGTGCTCGGGCCGGGTCCCATCGGCCTTGGCATCGCCTTCGTGGCCGCGACGCGGGGGGCGCGGGTCCTGCTCTGCGGAATGAACGATGCGCCGCGCCTCGGCAAGGCGCGCGAGATCGGCATCCCGCATTGCGTCGATCTCGCCGAGGAGAGCCTGCCGGATGCCCTCCGGCGCGTTTTCGACGGGCCGGCGGATCGCGTCATCGAGGCGACGGGCATCGCCCGGTCGGTCGGCGACGGACTCGAGGCGCTGCGCTCGGGCGGCGTGCTGGTGGTGGCGGGGATTCATTCCGGCCGCCTCGATCTCGACCTGACGCGGTTCGTCCGGGAGAAGAAGCAGCTTCGCGCGGCGCACGATACCACCGCGCGGGCCCTCGACGAGGCCATTGCCTTGCTGGCCGCCCATGCGGAGGTCCTCGCCCGTCTCATCACCCACCGCGAGCCGCTCAGCCGCGCCGTCGAGGCCATGGAACTCGCGCGCAGCCGCCAGGCGGTCAAGGTGCTCCTCATTCCCCAGGCCGGAGGCGAAGCCCCATGAGCTCCATTACGCGCGCCGTCGTCGCGCCTGTTCCCGGCGGCCCGGAGGCGCTCCGGATCGTCGAGCGCGAGCGTCCCGTGCCCGGACCGGGACAGGCCCTCGTCAAGGTGCACGCCGCCGGCATCAACCGGCCGGACGTGATGCAGCGGCAGGGCCACTATCCGCCGCCGCCGGGAGCGAGCGACGTGCTCGGCCTCGAACTTGCGGGCGTCGTCGAGAGCCTCGGCCCGGGCGCGAGCCGGTTCAAGCCGGGCGACCGGGTGATGGCGCTGGTCGCCGGCGGCGCCTATGCGGAATGGGCGGTCATCGACGAAACCGTGGCCCTGCCCGTCCCGGAGGGGATGTCGTTCGTCGAGGCCGGGGCCTTTCCCGAGACGTACTATACCGTCTGGTCGAACCTCTTCGAGAGGGCGCGGCTGAAGGCGGGCGAGACCGTCCTCATCCATGGCGGCACCTCGGGCATCGGCACCACGGCGACCCTGCTCGCCAAGGCGCTCGGGGCACGGGTCCTGGTCACGGCGGGCTCGGCCGAGAAATGCGCGGCGAGCCTCGCCATCGGCGCCGATGTCGCGATCGACTACCGCGCCGAGGATTTCGTCGCCGCCGCCCGCGCCGCGACCGGCGGCAAGGGCCCCGACGTCATCCTCGACATGGTCGGCGGCGACTACATTCCCCGCAACCTCGACGCCGTCGCCGTCGACGGGCGCATCGCGCAGATCGCCTTCCAGCGCGGATCGAAGCTGAGCCTCGACCTCCTGCCGCTGCTGACGAAGCGGCTCACGCTGACGGGCTCCACCTTGCGGGCGCGGCCCGTCGCCCTGAAGGCGGCGCTCACGGCGGCCCTGGCCGAGCACGTCCTGCCCCTTCTCGCCGCCGGCCAGGCAAGGCCCATCGTCGATTCGGTCTTTCCGCTCGCACGCGTCGCGGAGGCCCATGCCCGCATGGATGCCAGCGCCCATGTGGGAAAAATCGTTCTCGTCATGCAGGACGGCGCCTGAGCGCCGGGAAGGACATATGGGCATGAACGCAGTCACCCTGCCCCCGCCTCGCGCAGCCGGCAATATCAGCGGCGCGCATCTCGTCGCGGCGGCCCTGAAGCGCCACGGCGTGCGGGAGATCTTCGGGCAGAGCATTCCTTCAGCCCTCTTCCTGGCCGCGCCCGATTACGGCATCCGCCAGATCGGCTACCGCACGGAGAATGCGGGCGCGGCCATGGCCGACGCCTATGCGCGCATCTCGGGCAAGGTCGCCGTCGTCACCGCGCAGAACGGCCCTGCCGCGACGCTCCTGGTGCCCGGTCTCGCCGAGGCGATGAAAGCCTCGATCCCGGTCGTCGCGATCGTCCAGGACGTCGGCCGCAAGTTCACGGACAAGAACGCCTTCCAGGAACTCGACCATTTCGCGCTGTTCGGCGGCGTGGCCAAATGGGTCCGCCGCGTCGCCGATCCCGCGCGGATCGACGATTACGTCGACATGGCCTTCACCGCGGCGGCCAGCGGCCGGCCCGGCCCCGCGGTGCTGCTGGTGCCGCTCGACGTGCTGGACGAGCGGCCGGATTTCCAGCCGGATTCTCCCCAGCGCGCGAGCCGTCTCGGGTTCTTCCCGCTCGACCGCACGGCCGCCGACCCGGACCGCGTCGCGGAAGCCGCGAAGCTGATCGCCTCGGCGAAGGCGCCGATCGTCATCGCGGGCGGCGGCGTGCACGTCTCCCAGGCCACGGCCGAACTCGCCGCCCTCCAGGCGCTAGGCATTCCCGTGGCCACGACCACCATGGGCAAGGGCGCCGTGGACGAGACGAACCCGCTTTCCGTCGGGGTCGTCGGGTATTTCATGGCGCCCGGCGGGCGCTCCTCGCATCTGCGCGATCTCGTCACCGGGGCCGACGTGGTCCTGCTCGTCGGCAACCGCACCAACCAGAACGGAACGGATAGCTGGTCGCTCTATCCGCCGCATGCCCGCTATATTCACATCGATATCGACGGCAACGAGATCGGCCGCAACTACGAGGCCCTGCGCCTCGCGGGCGACGCCAAGCTGACGCTCGCCGCGCTCACGGCGGCGCTCGAAGCCGTCGGGGCCGCCTCCTTCGCGGCGCGGCGGCCGGGGCTCGAAGCCCGGATCGCGCGGGGCCGCGCCGAGCACGCGGAGGACATGAAGCGCCTCGTCGATCTCGACGCGACGCCGGTGCGCCCGGAGCGGCTCATGGCCGATATCGACACCGTGCTCACGCCGGAGGCCATCGTCGTCGCCGATGCGAGCTATTCCTCGATCTGGATCGCCAATTTCCTCACGGCCCGGAAGGCGGGACAGCGCTTCCTGACGCCGCGCGGCCTCGCCGGGCTCGGCTGGGGCCTGCCCTTCGCGCTCGGCGCGAAGACCGCGCGCCCCGACGCCCCCGTCATCGCGGTCACCGGCGACGGCGGCTTCGGCCACGTGTGGTCGGAACTCGAAACCGCCCGCCGCATGAAGCTTCCGATCGTCCTCGTGGTCCTGAACAATCAGATCCTCGGCTATCAGAAACATGCCGAGCTGACCCTCTTCGGCGACTTCACGGATGTCTGCCACTTCGAGGCGGTGGACCATGCGGCCATCGCGCGGGCCTGCGGCTGCCGCGGAATCCGCATCGAGAAGCCGGCCGATTTCCTGCCGGCCCTGAAGGAGGCGCTCGGCAGCGGCGAGGTCACCGTCATCGACGTGATGACCGACGAGCGCGCCCATCCGCCCGTCACCTCCTTCCAGGGCAAGGACGCCCTGAATTACTGAGCCTCGTATCCTGCATCACCAAATCATCTCGGGAGGAAAAAGAATGAAACCATCACTGTTCCTGAAGGCGGCAACTGCCGCCGCCATTTTGCTGAGCGCCACGGCTGCCCGCGCCGAGGTCAAGTTCGGCGCTCTCTTCCCCTTCAGCGGCCAGCTCGCGCTGCTCGGCGAGGAAAGCGCGCGGGGCGTGGAGATCGCCGTCGACGAGATCAACGCGGCCGGCGGGGTCCAGGGCGAGAAGGTCGTGCTGGTGCGCGGCGACGCAGTGGACAACAACCAGGCGATCGGCGAGGCGCGCCGGCTGATCTCCCGTGAGAAGGTCGCGGCCATTTTCGGGTCCTATTCCTCCGCCCGCTCCATCGCCGCGAGCCAGGTCGCGGAATTGTCCGGCATCCCCTATTTCGAGCTGGGCGCGGTGGCCGACGAGGTCACGGGCCGCGGATTGAAGTTCCTGTACCGGACCAATCCGACGGCCGAGGACATGGGCAAGCTGATCGTCCAGATGATCGTCAACAAGGTGGCGCCCGGCCTCGGCAAGAATCCGAAGGACCTGAAGATCGGCATCATCTACGAGGATTCCAGCTACGGCACCTCCGTCGCCGGGCACCAGAAGAAATACGCCGCCGAAGCGGGCCTCAACGTCGTGGTGTCGCAAGGCTATCCCGCCGCGACGGTCGACATGTCGTCCCTGGTTCTCGACCTCAAGCAGCGCGGCGTCGACGTCGTCCTGCAGACCTCCTACCAGAACGACTCCGTCCTCTTCCTCCAGCAGGCCAACGAGGCCAATTACAAGCCCGCCGCGATCATCGGCGGCGGCGGCGGCTATTCCATGCAGCCGACCGCGGACGCCGTGGGCCACAAGGTGATCGACGGCGTCCTCGATGCGGACTTCACGCAGTTCCTCGTCAATACGAAATACACGCCGGGCATCGAGAAGTTCGTCGAGGACTACAAGAAGAAGTTCGGCGAGAGCCCCCGCTCCGGCCACTCGCTCAACAACTATGTCGGCGCCAAGGTCATCCTCCAGGCCCTGAACAAGGGCAAGGGCTTCACGCCGGACGCCATCCTCGCCGCGGTCAATGCGATCGACGTCGGCGAGGGGGTGACGGCGGCCGGCTACGGCGTCAAGTTCGGCAAGAACAACCAGAACGAGCGCGCCAAGATGATGGGCCTGCAATGGCAGGACGGCAAGCTCGTCACCGTCTATCCCGACGACGCCGCCGTGTCGCCGATGCGGCTCAGCAAGTAATCAAAAGCCACGGCCGGGGGCGGCAGGTCCGCCTCTCCCGGCTTCCGCTTCGGGGGAGGATGATGGATACGGTCCTGCAATTGCTGGCCAACGGCTTGATGCTCGGCGGCCTCTTCGCCATCGTCTCCGTCGGGCTGACGCTGATCTTCGGCATCGTCAAGGTCGTCAACTTCGCCCATGGCGAGTTCCTGATGGTCGGGATGTACCTGACCTTCCTGGTCACGCGCTGGCTCGGGCTCCATCCCTTCGTCGCGGTGATCGTCGTCGTCCCTGCGCTGTTCCTGATCGGCGCCCTGACCCAGCGCGTCATCATCCAGCCGCTGATGAGCGCGCGCGACGACCATATCCAGATCTTCGCGACGGTCGGCCTGTCCACCGCGCTGATGAACCTCGCCCTCCTGGTCTTCGGCGCCGACATCGCCAATACGCCGGCGAGCGGCCTCAGGACGCCCGTCGAGATCGGCCCCGTCCGCGTGCTGAGCGGCCAGATCGCGATCTTCGTCGCCTCCATCCTCCTGGTCCTCGGGCTGGAAGCATTCTTGCAGCGCACGGCGACGGGGCGGGCCATCCGCGCGGTCGCACAGAACCGGGCGGCGGCCCAGCTCATGGGCATCAATGTCGACCGCATCTACATCCTGACCTTCGGCATCGGCGCGGCCTGCGTCGGCGTCGCGGCGGTGCTGATCGCGCCGCTCTATCCGACCTCGCCGACCATCGGCACCTATTTCGTGCTGACGGCCTTCGTCGTCGTCGTCCTCGGCGGACTGGGCTCGATCCCGGGCGCCTTCGTCGGCTCGCTCGTCATCGGCCTCGTCGACAGCTTCGCCGGCTTCTATATCGGCTCCGACATGCGCGAAGTCGCGGTGTTCGGCATGTTCCTCCTCATCCTGATCCTGAGACCGGCGGGCCTGTTCGGCAAGCAGCTGAACCTGTCGCACGTGTCGCCATGAGCAATGCCAGCATGAGCAAGATCGCCATGGCCGCCGCCCCCCCCCCCCCCGCCGCGCCGGGCCGCTTCGGCGGGCTCACCCTGCCGCAGCTCGGGGCGCTCGCCGCCTTCCTGGCGGCCTTGTTCGCCGTCCCGGTGCTGGTCGGCGACGACTTCGTCTATCCCATCTTCGTCACGCTCTTCATTTTCGCGGGGTTGTCGACCGCCTGGAACATCGTGGGCGGATTCGCCGGGCAGCTCTCGCTCGGCCATGCCATCTTCTACGGGCTCGGCGGCTATGTCGGCATCATCCTGATGAACATGGGCATCAGCCCCTGGCTCGGCATGTTCGCCGGCGCGGCCGTCGCCGTCCTGGTCGCCGTCGCCATCAGCTATCCCTGCTTCCGGCTGCGCGGCCCCTTCTTCGCCCTCGCCACCATCGCCTTTCTCGAGGTGTTCCGCGTGCTGGCGCTGCATTTCCGCGAGCTGACGGGAGGCGCCACGGGCCTGATGATCCCGCTGAAATTCGGCTGGGAATGGATGGTGTTCCGCGAGCGCCTGCCGCCGCTCGTCATCGCCTTCGGCATGATGCTCGTGTGCCTCGCGGTCGCCTGGTGGATCCGCTCGCACCGCATCGGCTTCCAGCTCGTCGCGACGCGCGAGCGGGAATCGGCGGCCCGCGCGGCCGGCGTCAGCACGGTGAAGGTGCGCCTCGTCGCGGTCGCGGTCTCGGCCGCGCTCACGGCGATGATCGGCACCTTCCACGCCATGTATCTCACCTTCATCGAGCCGGCGGCGATGTTCTCGCTGCCGCTCTCGATCCAGATCGCGATGTTCGCCCTCATCGGCGGTCTCGGCAGCGTGTTCGGCCCGCTGCTCGGCGCGGTGTTCCTCGTGCCGATCTCGGAGGCGGCGCGCGGCTGGCTCGGCGCCCATGCGCTCGGGCTTCACGGCTTCGTCTACGGAGCGGTGCTGATCCTCGTCGTCCTGTTCATGCCGAACGGTCTGATGGGCCTCCTCTCCCGCTTCAAGGGAGCCGATACCGGCGCGAGGCGCGCCCAGGCGGATGCCGTCGCGGCGACCGCGGCCGCCCCGGCGGAGCGGCCGCCGCTCGGCGACGAGATCGTCAGGGTCGAGAAGCTCGACAAGCATTTCGGCGGCCTGCACGTCACCAACGACGTCAGCTTCACGCTGCGCGAGGGCGAGATCCTGGGATTGATCGGACCCAACGGCGCTGGAAAGACCACCGTGTTCAACATGGTCTCGGGCTTCCTGGCCCCGGACGGGGGCTCGGTCTCGGTGCGCGGCGCCGACGGCAATTGGCACAAGCCGGCGACGCCGGCGGATTTCGCGGCGATCGGGGTCGGGCGCACCTTCCAGATCGTCCAGCCCTTCGCGGCCATGACGGTCGAGGAGAACATCATGGTGGGCGCCTTCCACCGCTTCGGCGACGTGGAGCAGGCGCGGGAGGTCGCGCGGGAGACCGCCCACCGCATGGGGCTCGGCCCCTGGCTCGACGCGGAGGCGCGCAGCCTGACCATCGGCGGCCTGAAGCGGCTGGAAGTGGCGCGCGTCATGGCCATGCAGCCGCGCGTGCTCCTGCTCGACGAGGTGATGGCCGGCATCAACCAGACCGACGTGCGCCGCGCCATCGACCTGATGCTCTCCATCCGCGACAGCGGCGTCAGCATCATCGCCATCGAGCATGTCATGCAGGCGGTCATGTCGCTCTCGGACCGGGTGGTCGTCCTCTCCTCCGGGCAGATCATCGCGCAAGGCAAGCCGCAGGAGGTGGTGCGCGATCCCATCGTCATCGAGGCGTATCTCGGCAAGGAGTTCGTCGATGCTCAAGCTTGAGGCCGTCGATGCCGGATACGGCGCGACCACGATCCTGCACGAGGTCTCCCTCGAGGTGGCGGCGGGAGAGGTGGTGACGATCGTCGGCGCCAACGGCGCCGGCAAGACCACCACCCTGCGCACCATCGCGGGGCTGATCCGGCCGACCAAGGGCCGCATCTTCTTCGAGGGCCAGGACATCACCCGCCTCCCCGCCCATCGGACGGTCGATCTCGGCATCACGCTGATTCCCGAGGGGCGCCAGCTCTTTCCCGAGATGACGGTGCGCGAGAACCTGCTGATGGGCGCCTATCGCAGCGCGGCCCGCGGCAGGCAGGCCGACACGCTGGAGGAGGTGCTGACCCTCTTCCCGCGCGTGCGCGAGCGGCTCGACCAGAACGCCGCCTCCCTGTCGGGCGGCGAGCAGCAGATGGTCGCCATCGCGCGAGGAATGATGGCGCGGCCGAAGCTGCTCATGTTCGACGAGCCCTCGCTCGGCCTCGCTCCCATCGTCGTCGCGCAGGTCTTCGAGGTGGTCGACGCCATCGTGAAGACGGGCGCGACCGTGCTCATCGTCGAGCAGAACGTCTTCCACACCCTGAAGGCCGCCGATCGCGGCTACGTGCTTGAGAACGGCGAGATCGTCCTGGCGGACGATGCCGAGGCGTTGCTGAAGAACGACCACGTCCGCCAAGCCTATCTCGGCATCTGAACCTCCACCCCGCGACGCGGCAGAACAGAGCGATCCCAGGACAGCGCCGATGGCAACACGTGAAGTCAATCCTCCCGACATGGCGGCGCGGCCGAGCCATCGCGGCCGGCGGGTGCTGGTCACCGGGGCCGGCCGCGGCATCGGGCAGGAGATCGCCTTCGGATTCGCCCGCCGCGGGGCGATCGTCGGCGTCGCCGACGTGACCCCGGCGGATGTCGAGGCGACCGTGGCGGCCATCGGGCGAGCGGGCGGCGAGGCCGTGGCGCTGGCTCTCGACGTCGCCGACTACGCGGCCGTGGAACGGGGGCTGGCGGAGGCCGCCCGCGCCATGGGCGGCCCCTTCGACACCGTCGTCAACAATGCCGGCATCTCGCCGAAGCACGACGGCGCCGCGCACAAGGTCTGGGAGATGGACCCGGCCGAATGGAACCGGGTCGTCGCGGTCAATCTCTCCGGCCCCTTCAACACCATCCGCGCGCTGACCCCCTCCATGCGCGAGGCCGGGCGCGGCTGGATCGTCAACATGTCCTCGGTCGCGGGCAAGACCTATTCCCCGGTCGTCGCCTGCCACTATGCGGCGACCAAGGCGGCCCTGATCGGCCTGACCAAGCACCTCGCGGCGGAACTCGGCCCCTTCGGCATCCGGGTCAATGCGCTGGCGCCGGGCCGCATCGACACGCCGATGGTGAGGGGCGTGGCCGGCGCCGTGAACGACGAGCAGGTGCGCCTCACTCCCCTCAGCCGCCTCGGCGAGCCGGACGAGGTGGCCGATGTTGCACTCTATCTGACCTCGCCCGAGGCGAGCTTCGTCACCGGCCAGACCGTGGACGTGGCCGGCGGACTCTACATGACCTGAGGCGAGGAGCCGCCGTTCCGAAGGCCGCGACCGGCGGGCGAGCGCGCATTCGGCGCGGCCCGCCTCGCGGCCCGCCTCGCAGTGATCCCGGATTGCGCCGCCATGACCGACATTCCCAGCGAAACCTTCGACTACGTCATCGTCGGCGGCGGCACCGCTGGCTGCGTTCTCGCCAACCGGCTCACCGCATCGGGGCGATACAAGGTCCTCCTTCTGGAGGCGGGCCAGGAGGCCCGCAGCCCCTGGGTCGGGATCCCGGCCGGCTTCAGCAAGCTCCTCACCAATCCCACCTATAACTGGCGTTTCCAGACCGAGCCCGAGGAGGCCACCGGCGGCCGCGTCATCTCGGTGCCGCGCGGAAAAGGGCTCGGCGGCTCGACCCTGATCAACGGCATGATCTACGTGCGGGGCCAGCCACAGGATTACGACGGCTGGGCGCAGCGCGGCTGCCGGGGCTGGAGCTTCGACGACGTCCTGCCCTATTTCAAGCGGCTGGAAGATTACGAGGGCACCGAAGGAAACCTGCGGGCTCGCGGCGGCCCCCTCCCTCTCGTCGAGGTGGGGGTACGCCCCGCCATTGCCGAAGCCTTCATCGCGGCAGGCGAGCAGGCCGGCTTCCCGCGCAATCCCGACTATAACGGGAAGAACCAGGACGGCTTCGGCTATTATCAGGTCAACCAGCGAAACGGCCGGCGCGTCAGCGCGGCGGATGCCTATCTGAAGCCCGCCCGCAACCGCCCGAACCTCGCCGTGCGCACGGGCGCGCATGTGCTGGAGGTGATCTTCCGGGAGGGCCGCGCCGTCGGTGTCTCGGCCGCCCTGGGCGGGCGAACCCTCCGCTTCTCGGCACGCGCCGAGGTGATCCTGGCGGCGGGCGCAGCCCAGACGCCTCAGCTCCTGGAGCTTTCAGGGGTGGGCGATCCCGCGATCCTCGAGGCTCTCGGCATTCCCGTCCAGGTCGCGCTGCCAGGGGTCGGCGCCAACTATATCGACCATTTCTGCACGCGCATGAACTGGCGGGTCAAGCAGCCCGTCACGCTCAACGAGCAGACGCGCGGCGCGAAGCTCGGCCTCTCCGTGCTGCAATATTTCATGTCGCGGCGCGGAATCTTGACGCTCGGCACCGGCTTGGCCTTCGGCTTCGTGCGCACGCGGCCGGACCTCGCGGGGCCCGACGTGCAATACTTCTTCATGCATGCGAGCTACGCCAATGCGGCCGAGCGCAAGCTCGACCACCTGCCCGGCATGACGATCGGCGTCACCCAATTGCGCCCGCAATCGCGCGGCACCATCCACGCCGCCTCGCCGGACCCGATGCGCCCCCCCTCGATCCGCCCCAACTTCCTGGCGGTGGAAGAGGATCGGCTCGCCATGGTGGAAGGCATGAAGCTCGCCCGCCGCATCGTGGAGCAGCCGGCGATGGATCCCTATCGTCAATTCGAGATGGCGCCGGGACCCGATTGCCGCACCGACGCCGATTGGCTCGCCTTCGCCCGCCGCGACGGCCAGACCATCTATCACATCAGCGGCACCTGCCGCATGGGACAGGATCGCCTCGCCGTCACGGATTCCGAATTGCGCGTCCACGGCCTCGAGGGCCTGCGGATCGCCGACGCCTCGATCATGCCGACCATCGTCTCCGGCAATACGCAAGCGGCGGTCTTCATGATCGCGGAGAAGGCCGCGGACATGATCCTGGCCGCGGCAAAATAATGCCGGTTTCGGGCGAGAACGGCTCGCGGAACCGCGCCATGCTCGCAACGGAAAGGATGAGGAAGCGACCTACAGCAAAGGCCCCATCGTCGCAAAGGCGTTGTACCAGATGCGCCGGCCGGTCGGCCAGGCTCTGACGTCGCGAGGGTCGACCAGAGTGGATTTCGCCAGATACTCCATCTGGCGCGCGCGAATATCAGCGGTGAGCCTTGCATCGCAAAGCAGGATGTCGTTTTCGAAATTCAGGTCGAAACTGCGGATATCCATATTGGACGAGCCGATGAAGCTCGTCTCGCCGTCGACCGTCACGATCTTGGAGTGCAGAAGGCCGCCGTTATATTCGGCGATCGTCACGCCCGCATCGACCAATTGCGGATAATAGGAGCGGCTCGCATGCGCGACGAAGCGGGAATCGTTGCGTCGCGGCAGGATCAGCGTCACTTTCGCGCCGGCGAGGGCAGCCCCCAGAATGGCCGCGCAGACCACCTCGCCCGGAACGAAATAAGGCGTAGTCACGATCAGCTCGCGCCGGGCGGCCACGATGATGCGCGAGAAAAGTTGCGCGGTGACGTTGCGGTGGATGTGGGGGCCGGTCCCGACGACCTGCGCCGGAAAGCCGTCGTCGAAAGGTGGGACCGCGCGCACCAGATCCGACAGGTCCTCGCGACGCTCCGCCAGCCAGCTCTGCGCGAAAAGGAGGTTCATCTGGTGCGCCACGGGCCCCTCGAACCGGACCATGACATCGACCCACGGCGCGAATTTCGCCTTGGGCAGGAAGGCGGCGTCGGCGCAATTCTGGCTTCCGCAATGACAGATTTCGCCGTCGATCACGGTGATCTTGCGGTGATTGCGCAAATCGAGCCGCCGGTAGAGCATGGTCTTGAGCGGATTGCCGATCGGCAGCGCGACGGCGGTCTCCACGCCCGCCTCCGCGAGCCGCTTCCACGTCCCGGACGCGATGAAGGCGCGGGAGCCGAGGGCATCCACGACGGCTCGGCAGCGCACGCCGCGCCCGGCCGCGCGGATCAGGGCGGCGGCGATATCGCATCCGGTCCGGTCGTCGAGCCAGATGTAATAGAGCACGTTGATCGTCTGCGTCGCGCCGTCCATGTCCTCGACCATGCGCCGCCGTGCGCCGTCCGGGCTGTCGAGCAGTTCGGCCCGGTTGCCCGTCGTGACGCCGAAACCGTTGATCGAGGTGGCAAAGCCGCTGGCCGGTCCCCAAAGCGGCAAGTCCGGCGCCGCGCCGCTGGCTCGCACGGCCGGGCCCGTGGCGGCAACCGCCGCATCCGTGCGCTCGCGGTCCGGCCCGGCGAAATGGATCTCGCCGACCAGGAGGTAGAGAACGACCCCGAAAACCGGCAGCATCAGCAGCACGAGGATCCAGGCGGTGCGCGCATGGGCGTCCAGTTGAGGGCGCGCCAGGATCCGCAGGCTGACCAGGCAGAGCAGGACGATGTGAAGAAGCGTGAGGAAGACCGCCATGCCGAACCGCGCAGGGCCTCGCCCCGAGGCCCTTCGTGCGAATCCTACGCGGCGAGCGGCGGAGCCTCAAGATGAAGCCGTCCGGCTCCGCCGCCAGCCGCCGGGCAGCCGTCCCGAGGATCCGTCGCGTGGATCATTGCGCGGCAAGCACCGCCGAGAAATCAATCATCCCGGGCGCCGTCGGCCTGAGATCGAGGAGCGAGAAAGGCAAAAGCTTATTGAAACTCAACTCCTCCACGAGCACCTGAAAGCTTTCCGGGGTGAAGACCCAGCAATGGGCGTCGACGTATTCATTCTCCGCTCGTCGCGCCAGGGCAAGAGCGCCCTGGAAATTGCGCGGCCGTGATGGCGGAGGCACTCCTGCCCACCCATCGGACGCCGAATAAGGGACCGCGTTCAAGTGATGGTCGAGAACGTTTCGAAAAGAAGGCCGAACGCGTCTCGCCTCATGAGCATCCATCACGTCGGCAAGCGAACTGACCGTTCTATGGACATCGAAGATATATCGCTTGTCAGGTACGACGAGCAGGCACCTCCCGCCATCCTTCAGGACGCTCCGCAAGCTCTGGAACCATCCGAGCAGGTCTGGAACGTGCTCGATGACATGCGAGCCGCTCACCCAATCATGCTGCGGGATGTTGTCATATCCTTGTTTCAGGTCATACTGAATCTCGACGACAAAGTCGGGATTGTGCCCTGGTATTCTCGTCGCTTCACGCCTCAGGTAAGTGGCATCATTGTAGTCTGCGAAAAAACAGACGCCCTCGTGCGGCTCGACAAGCGGCAGGTCGAATGCACCGATCTCCAGCCCCACCGTTCGGGAGAAATCGACGTGCTCTGAAAAATGATTCCGATGCAGTTTGAATCTGACGTCACGCCTTGGATTGCTCATCACCTCATTCGCCTTCCATCCGCTTGAGACCGGAGCGCAGCGCGTGCCGCCGAGGCGAGGTTATCGCGACGTGCCTTCGAGCGGTCAAATAGCGGAAGGCGACGCCTGGTCAGATAGCTGGGGACCGTTCGGGAAGAGCTTTGGCGCTCCCAAGGGGAAACGCAAGACTAGCCCCGAACTTCTCGCAAATTCAATGTCTTACGGCCGCTGGTCCGGGCCGTTTTGTATGACATGGCTGCCCTGGCCGTCAATCTTTCAGCGGGCCGAGTGCCCGATTACCCAGGGGGTCACACATGCGAGACACATCCCACGTACCAACGGACCAGAGTTTCCCCCCCGTCACCCCCCAGCGGTTCCCGGCCCGGCTGCCGCCTAACTACGATGCCCTGGCTAGGCTCAGCTTTCCGAAGGGCTCTCTCGCGGAGGCCCTAGCGGAAACCGCAGGCACCCGTTGGCGGGGGAGGCGCGGGCTCGACACGAACGTCTGTCAAACCGCTCATGCTATCGAGACGTTGGCTTCTTTAGGCGGCTATGCCCCTGACAGCATGCCCTTTGAGGCAGCAACCACCAGCCTCATTCGGACTGCCGTTGAAAAATGGCGGGAAGCGGGACTCTCACCCGGCACCATTAACAAGCGGGTGAGTTGCCTTGGTCTCTTGGGTGCGCCTATCTCATGGCTCGACCCGCGGACCCAGATACGCCGCTCATGCTCAGTTCCGCCTCGCAAAACATTGAAATGGTGGCTTCGACCCGAGGATGAAGCGAAGCTGACTTCGTGGGTGAGCGAGGAGAAGCCGAGCCTGCTTCCTCTCCTTCTGCACATCCTATGGACTACGCGAACCGGATTAAGGGTTGAAGAGACCCTACGCCTCCGCCGTCGCCACTTTATGAACTTAGACGGAGGCAATCCAGCTCTCACCGTTCCCGGCACCAAGACAACTAACTCGGGGAATGTCACCTTGCCCTTGTCACGCGAAGCTGCGGAGGTGGCGCGGCTTTGCTTCACCCGCTGGCCGGCGGAGGATCGTTTGATCCCACTGTCTTACTGGCAACTTTGGGCCCGTTGGGAGGAAGCGCGGGAGTTCCTCGGACTCACAGCCGAACCGCTCGCCACCTTGAGGGCGCTGCGTAGGTCCGCCGCGCGGCATCTGCATACAAAAAGAGGAATGCCTCTCGACATGCTCAGGATGTACCTAAGGCACTCTGACGTAAGAACAACGATGGAGTATTTGAGGCTAACCGGAGGATACTCGCAACGGGAACTGCGACGGTTCTTATAACGCAATGGCGAATGCCCGATGTGAAGCCGGCGGCGCGGGGCTATGCCGGCCTGGACGGGGCGCGACGTGAAACGCAAACTAGTTGCGCTCTCGCCAAAATAGCCGTAACATCCGTCTCATCGAACA
>NZ_DAOLAJ010000050.1:21362-27564 GCF_035325185.1 Enterovirga sp.
ACGTAAAGCCATGACCAACCCCGCTCCCGCCGTCCGATCCCTCCCGCCCTCCTGGCACAGCATGGTCCGCCTGCGGTCCTACGCCGTGGTGGGCGAAAACGGGGACCTGTACCGCGTCGAGGTCCGCCGATGCCCCCACACAGGGCTGACGCTCCAGGCAACGTTCAAGGTTTAATCCGCGGCGCCGGGGGAGCATTGAGCCATGGCCAGACCCACCCGCGTCACGGGGGTTGCCCCCATCACGGCGGCGCCTCCGCCCCCTCGCACGGAGGGGAAGCTCGTCGCCTACTACCGCGTCTCCACCGCCAAGCAGGGCAGCTCAGGGCTGGGGCTCGAAGCCCAGCGCGAAGCCGTCCAGGGCTATCTCAGCGGCGGCGGCTCCTGGCGGCTTGTCGGGGAGGTGGTGGAGGTGGAGAGCGGCAAGCGCTCAGATCGGCCGAAGCTCGCGGAAGCCCTCCGCCTCTGCCGGCTGCACGGCGCGACCCTCATCATCGCGAAGCTGGACCGGCTGGCCCGCAACGTCGCCTTCGTGTCGAACCTGATGGAAAGCGGCGTCGAGTTCACCGCCGTGGATTTCCCTCAAGCCAACCGCCTCACGGTCCACATCCTCGCCGCGGTGGCGGAGCACGAAGCGCAGATGATCTCGGCCCGCACCAAGGCCGCCCTCGCCGCCGCCAAGGCCAGAGGGACCCGGCTCGGCGGGCATCGGGGGGTTCTCCCCTCGGATGAGCATAGAGCCGCTGGGAGGGCCACACAGAGCCAACGGGCGGAGGCTCGGGCATTGGACCTCGCGCCGATCTTGGCGGCCCTCAGAGAGCACGGAGAGGGCTCGCTCGTGGCCCTGGCGCGGGGGCTGAATGAGCGCGGCATCCCGGCGCCACGTGGCGGGCGCTGGACGCCAATCCAGGTATCGCGGGTGCTGGCGCGGCTGGGCAATGCGGGCGGTGCTGCCGCCGCTACCCTTGCTTCGGCCTAAGGCTCTCTGAGTGCTCGGCTTTCGCTGTGCGTGCGGCGGAGTGTTGCGGATATACAACTAGTTAGGGCCTTGTATACGAGGAGGCATCCGGGCCGGCTCTTGGCGGCAGCGCCCGGCACCCGCACCGAGCAGCGACCCGCAGCACCGCATCGCCGAGCTTCAGGTCATGGGCTTCGCGGGGGACTTCTACCATCAGGCCGTGGTGCCTCCAGGAGCCACGTACAGCCCCTACAGCAGGGTTGTCGGATGCGCGGATATTCTCGGAGTTGATCCCTCCGGGATGGCCGAGACGGCGAAGACCTCCAGGACGGAGGAAGAGCTGGCGGCGCTTTACGGGGACTTGGAGGATGGCGACGGCGAGGAAGGGGGCGGCGGGTATCGCTTTGCGGCGGCTGGACGGCTGAACCGGAGGCCGGCGGGCTTGAAGCCGGCGAAGAGGTGACGCTGCCGGGGCGGCGGGGTGTTGCGGATATACAACAAATTAGCCCCTTGTATATGAGGGGGCGCCCAAAGTCCGGCTCTGTGTATGTGCATAGAGCATTGCTCTTCTATCGCGGTCACCACCGCTCCACCATTACCTCTTGGTACTGTGCGCAGCATATTGTGCCATCTACGGCGATGAACTACTTGTACAGGAGGGGACAGTGGGGTGCGGCAGGCTGACGCAGAATTATAGCCACGTATATGAGGGGGCGCCCAAGGCCGGGCCCTACGATGGCTACACTGTGCACGCTCTCTTCTCGCGGTATCACCACCACCGCTCGATAGATGGGTCTTATAGCCGTTGCGGATATGCAACAAGTTAGTCAGCAGTATTGAGGGGGCGCCCCTCTGTGCTTACAGTGGTCTACCTAAGTCTGTGCTCGGGGTCTCCACTTAGCGCCCCTACCTAGCGCCCCCACCCCAAGCACCACCGCCCCGGCTGCCACCCCATGCCCCACCCACTCGGAGGCATGGGCGCACCACCTGGGGCAATACCTCAAGCCCTCATGCGGCAGATACCATCAGTATTGCCCTAGTCGGTCACTTTACGCTCCACCCCATGAGCGAGGGCGGTGATTGAATAGACCGAGCTAGACCAGCCTCAAGCCCCCAACCCCAAGCCCCGCCCCGCCCCTGATCTAGGGGGGCTTCCCCCGTGATGGAGGCATCCTCCGTGACGGCCACCGGGGGCGGGCCCCAAGAACCGCAAGGAGCCAGACCATCGCCACCACCGCAAGTGAGGCACCCGGTACTTCGACTACCGGCCGGCCTCCAAGCTCTCCGACAAGCACTCCCGGAGGATGCCTCCATCCCGGCGACCGCAAGACCCGCCATCGCGGATACCCCCCGATGTCGCCCGAAGCCTTCTCCGCGAGGCTCACCTATCTAGCCCAGGCGGAAGCACACAGAGCCGGCCCCCAGCGCCCCCCACATGCAGGGTTGCTCACGGTGGGAGCCCACGGTCCCTTTAGGACCATCCGCACAAGTACAGACCCAGGCACTGGCCGCCCCGTCATCTGCTTTCAGCTCCGGAACATGGAGCGGGCGGAGCGCTGGTGCCCGCCCGAGGTCTTCCTCATGCTGGACCTCCTCCTTGCCTTCGGGGGCGGGTGCTCGGTGAACGAAGGGGCCCCAGGCTGGGCATATGTTCGCCCGTGGGGTGGGAACCAGAGGCTGACCCTCGGCCGCTTGGTGACCAACGCGGGGGCGGGGGAGGTGGCAAGGCAGAGCCTGACCGCGGACCACCACGACCAAGCGCCAAGGAACTTCTGGCTGACGGGAGGTGATGAGCCCCAGGTGGCTGACACAAGGGGGCACGTCCCCGGCGACGCTGACGCTGGCACAAGGCGCAAGAAGTCCCCGCACCGGGGCCGGCTTGAGGCCATCACCACGGCGCTTCAATACTATCGGACCAACCACCGCCGCTCTCCCGGCCTCACCCTGACCGAGCGCGAATACAAGGCGGTGCTGGAGAGAGCCTTCGGGTTGCTCGACGCAGTCCACAGCGACAGGGGCAGCGGCACCAATAGCGACAGCGACATCACGGAGAGGGAGGAAGCGTAATGGACCCGAAGCTCTTCGATGAGTTGTTGGCTACGGCCCCCTCATCGTCTTCATCGCAGCCGATACAACCGTCCTCCCCCAATACCGACGCGCTGCCGGCCTTAAGCCTTGAGGCGCCGGACCCCGCGGGGGGAGCGCCCTTCGAGATGGGGGCACGCGCTCAAGGAGGAACGCCCACGGAGGATACCTCCATCCCGGCGCAAGTCCCCTACGAGCAATCCCTCGGAGACGTCTCTCGGCTCAGCTCTTCGGGCCGCGTGGGCGGCGCCATCGTGGCGGGAGGGGCGGAGGCTCTGTTCCAGACCAAGGACTTCTTGCTTGGGACCCCGGCCGAGGCCGACAAGTCCGAGACCCGGAGAGGGCTCGAAGCCCTCAACCGGAACTTGAAGCAAGAGAGCCTTGGCTACGGGTTCGTCTCCACCCTCTCGCAGTTCACGACGGGGTTGCTCGGTGCCGGGAAGCTGATCGGGGCCGCCAAGCTCATGGTCCCTGGCGTGTCTGGTGCCCTGGCCTCCGGGGCAGCCGCCACGGGCCGCGCAGGGGCCATCGCAGGGGAGAGCGCCAAGGCCGCCGCGGTGGGGGCAGTGGCCTTCGATCCTCACGGCGAACGCCTGTCCAACCTCATCAACGATCACGTCCCCTTCCTGGCCAACCCGGTGTCGCAGTACCTCGCGGCCAAGTCCGGAGACACCGCCGCGGAGGGGCGCATCAAGAACGCCCTGGAGAGCATCGGGCTAGACGCCGCGGTGATCGGGACGTTCGCCGGGACCCTGCGCCTCTACAAGGCCGTGCGTGGCGCCCAGGCCGGGGAGAAGGGCGCGAAGGAGGAGCTTGAGGCGGCGGTGAAGGGGGTGGTGGAGCCGCAGGAGCGCGGGGGCAGCACCCATCAGGAGGCATCTGTCGCTACCGACCCCTCCGACCTCCGCACCGTCCAGAACCCCACCCAGGGCGCCAAGGAGGCCGGGCTTGACGGCCTGCCGCCTCGGGCCAAGCAGGTCACCGAGGTCTCGGACGATACGGTCTCCGCCATCCTCTCCTCAGCCCGATCCGACGCGGAGGCCCTTCAGACGCACGGCTCTTGGCGGGCCGCCCTGGATGCGGGCCACGTGTTCGGCCGCGGGGAGCGCATCCCGTGGCAGAAGATGATGGGGACGGTGGACGGCCAGCCGGGGAGCGCCCTGGATGCCTTCACGGGGCGCCTAGCGGATGCCATCCGAAGGGAGACCGATGCGGCCAAGGGCGGGATGGAGGTATCCTCCGTGATGGGGGTGCCCCCCGTGGACGTTCTGTCGGACGCTCGGGTGGAGCAGATGATCCGGCAGAGAGCGGCGCTGTGGGGAGAGGACCCGCAGATGTTGTTGGGCCAACTCGAAGCCGCCGGAGCGAATGCCCGTACGATGGCTGTCGATATGGAGGCGGCTTTCCGAGTGGCGTCCAGCGCTATGCAGGACAGCTTCACGCTGGCTCAGCGGATCACCCTCGGGCTCTACGGAGAGCACGGGACCAAGGAAGCCGCTGTCGCAGCTCTCAAGGAGGCCACTTCCGCTGCCGCCACAGCCCTGGGGGCCGCTCAGGAAATGCGCTCAGCGGCCGGCCGGGCCATGCGGCGGATGCGCTCGGAGTTCCAGCTCCAGGCCGCTGATGTGGCCGCCCTCAAGACCCTGGACGGGGACGCGCTCGCCAAGCTTCTCGTAGCCACGCAAGGCAACCCAGAGGGCATCCGCCGAGTGATTTCCCCTTCGCTCTGGCGCCGGGGACTCGACGCCGCGCAGTTCCTCTACGTCAACAATCTCCTGTGGAATCCGACCACCCATGCCGTGAACCTCACCACCAATCTTTACATGGTCGGGGCCCGCCCGCTGGAGCGCATCTTAGGGTCCTTCAAGGTGGGTGGAGAGTCCGGCCAGCGCATCCGGGCGGAGAACTGGCGGCAACTCATCTATCTCGGAGCCTCATTGCATGAGAGCTGGGGGACGGCCCTAGAGGCGTGGCGGCTTGGAGACGGTTTGCTCTCCGCCCACAACACGGAAGCCTGGGGCGCGGGAGGCGGCCTTGGGGCGAGCGCCGCGCGGGCTCGGTTCCGCCAATGGGACAGCCTTGGAAACGTCCTTCACAACGTCATAGCGGTAGCTGCCCCCAAAGCCATCGGGGCGCCAACCCGAGCGCTCGGGGCGGCCGATGAGCTGGTCAAGCAAGTGGTCTACCGATCCAAAGTCATGGCCAACGCGCACATGGACGGGATATCGGCCGGGCTGCACGGGGACGACCTGGACGCATTCGTAAGACACAAGCTGTCCCAAGCCTTCGATGATGCCGGCCGGGGGACGGACGCTGCCGCCCTGCACGAGGCCCGCGTGGCAACCTTTCAGCAAGACCTCCTGCCGAGCACGGGGGAGCACACCGTCCAAGACGTCGTCAACCGCCACCCTGCCCTCAAGTTCGTCCTGCCTTTCGTCCGCACCCCCGCCAATGTGCTCCGGTACGGTGTCAAGATGACGCCATTCTTGAATAGGCTCCAAGAGGAATATCGCCAGATGATCCGGGGGGCGATGGGACCGGAAGCGCAAGCACAGGCCGCAGGGCAGATGGCAATGGGCGGTCTATTCATGGGGCTTTCCGGGTATCTGGCAGCCACCGGCACCATCACAGGAGGCGGCCCGCGTGACCCAAAGCTCAAAGCCGCGCTTTTAGCTACCGGATGGCGGCCTTACTCCTACGCCAGAAGGCATGCTGACGGCTCGACCACCTATTATGACTTCGGGCGGTTCGATCCGGTGGGGCTGCCGTTCGGCATTGTGGCTGACCTCATGGATACCGCCATGCGGGAGCACGAGGGGGAGGGCCTTGGCCCCAAGGCTGCCGCCGCTGCCCAGGCTGCTGCACTCGGTTTGATGCAGAGCATGGCCTCCAAGACCTATCTCCGCAACCTTGGTCAAGCCATAGATGCAATTCTGAGCCCAGATGAAGATAAGTCGGAGAGGTTCGCAGGTAGAACCGCCGCCGGGTTCCTGCCGTTCTCTTCAGGACTGCGCTTCATCAATCCCGATCCGTATCTTCGGGAAGCCCGGAGCTTCGTGGATCAAATCAAGGCAACTGTCCCCGGCTTCTCCGAGAGCCTGCCGCCACGCCGGGATATTTGGGGTGATCCGCTAACGGTGAATAAAGGCTTCTGGTCTCTTG
>NZ_DAOLAJ010000051.1:0-27325 GCF_035325185.1 Enterovirga sp.
GGACTGAGGACGCCATGCGGATCGGCATCGACTGGGGCGGGACGAAGATCGAGGGCCTCGCCCTCGCCGAGGACGGCCGCGTCCTCGCGCGCCATCGCGTGCCGACCCCGAAAGGCGACTACGAGGGCTGCGTGCGGGCCATCGCCGCGCTCGTCGCGGATCTCGAGCGGGAGGCCGGTCGGCGGGGCACGGTCGGAATCGGCATTCCCGGCGCGATCTCGCCCCAGAGCGGCCTCGTGATGAACGCCAATTCGACCTGGAACATCGGCCGCCCTCTCGATCGGGACGTCGAGGCGGCGCTCGGGCGGGACGTGCGGATCGAGAACGACGCCAATTGCTTCGCCGTGTCGGAAGCCGTGGACGGGGCCGGGGCGGGAGCCGGGGTGGTCTGGGGCGTCATCATCGGCACCGGGGCCGGGTCGGGGATTGCGATCGGCGGGCGCGCCCTCGGCGGGCGGAACCGGATCGCCGGCGAATGGGGCCACAATCCCCTGCCGCGCATGCGCGAGGACGAGCGGCCCGGCCCCCGCTGCTTCTGCGGACGCCACGGCTGCATGGAGACCTTCGTCTCGGGGACGGGATTCGAAAGAGATTACCTCGCCCATGCCGGCGCGAGCCGTCCGGCGGCGGCGATCGTGGAGGCGATGAGGGCCGGCGACGAGGCGGCGCAGGCGACCTACGGGCGCTATGTCGACCGGCTCGGGCGCGGCATCGCCTATGTCGTGAACGTCCTCGACCCGGACGTGATCGTGCTCGGCGGCGGCATGTCCAATGTCGAGGAACTCTATCGCGACCTGCCCGCCGCGATCGCGCCGCACGTCTTTGCCGACGCTTTCGAGACCCCTGTCCTGCGCAACAAGCATGGGGATGCCTCCGGCGTGCGGGGCGCGGCCTGGCTCTGGAAGGAATAGTCTCGGCGGCCAAAGGGTCTTGCGCCGTCGCCGGGACATCCATGCTCCGCAACCTGATTCTCGTCGCGGCCCTCGGGCTCTGCTGGGGCCTCAACTGGCCGGCCGTCAGGCTCGCTTTGGTCGAGATCCCTCCCTGGACCCTGCGCGCGGTCGCCTTCTGGCTCGCGACGACCCTGCTCGCGGGCACCCTTCTCGCCACGGGAAAATCGCTCGCGGTGCCGCGGCGGCATTGGCTGCGGCTCGCGGCGGTCGGGGCCTTCTCGATCGCGGGCTACAACATCCTCAGCGCCTTCGCCCAGCTCACCGCCACGACGAGCCGGGCCGCGGTGCTGTCCTACACGATGCCGATCTGGACGGTGATTTTCTCGCGCATCGTGCTCGGCGAGCCCTTCGACCGGAGCCGGCAGCTCGGGCTCGGGCTCGGCGTCGCGGGGCTCGTCGCGCTGGGCTGGCCTCTTCTCGCCGGAGGCAACTTCTCGATCGGCCTCGTCTATGCGGTTCTCTCCGGCGTGGTCTGGGCCATCGGCAGCGTGATCCTCAAGCGCTGGCCGATCGCGGCCTCGGCCCCCGTCATCACCGCCTGGCAGATGGCGCTCGCCGCCGTCGCCATGACCATCGGCATGGTCTTGATCGAGGGCGTTCCGAAAGCCCTGCCGCACCTGCCCGCCACCTATGCCGGCCTCGCCTACAATGTGCTGATCGGCCAGGCGCTGGCCTCGACCCTCTGGTTCACCATTCTCGGGCTCATGCCGGCGGGAACCGCCTCCATCGGCTCGCTCCTGGTGCCGGGGATCGGCGTCGTCGGCGCGACGCTGATCCTCGGCGAGCGGCCGACGGCGGCCGATTGGCTCGGGCTCGTCCTGATCGTCTCGGCTTCGGCTTCGGTGATTCTCGGCCGCCACGCGCCGGCTCCGGCAAGGCGCACCTCCTCCGCCTGAGGACCCGCCGCCGGGAAAGGCGCTTATGCGCCTATCCATGCCGAATCGTGATGGGAGGGATGCGGGAGCCGCGTTTGGCGCAGGGCCCGGCAGCCGGTAATGCTGCCCTTCCCACTGGAGCGAGGCCATGGACGCGAGCGGCAAGAGAAGGATCGGCCCCGAATGGGTCGTGTTCGCGGGCTGCGCGATCGCGCTGATCGGGTTCGGGCCGCGCGCCTCCTCGGGGCTCTTCCAGCTTCCGATGATCCAGGCCCATGGCTGGGGGCGCGACACCTTCGGCCTCGCCATCGCGATCCAGAACCTGCTCTGGGGGCTCGGCTCTCCCTTCGCCGGGGCGATGGCGGACCGCTACGGCATCACGCGGGTGCTCTGGATCGGTGCGCTTCTCTATGCGGCGGGCGTCGCCCTGATGGCCTATGCCGCGACGCCGGGCCTGCTTTACCTGAGCGCGGGCGTGCTCATCGGCTTCGGCCTCTCGGCGGCCTCCTTCAACCTGATCCTCGGCGCCTTCGGCAAGCTGCTGCCGGAGAGCTGGCGGCCGCTCGCCTTCGGCGCCGGCACGGCGGCCGGCTCCTTCGGGCAGTTCTTCTATCCGCCGATCGGCAACATCCTCATCGAGAATTTCGGCTGGCAGCAGGCTCTGCTCGTCTTCGCGGCCAGCGTCCTCGTGATCATGCCCCTCGCCGTCCTGCTCGGGACGCGCCCGGCCGCCGCGGCGGCAGCCTCGGTGCCCGACACGAGGCACGGCCAGTCCATCCCGCAGGCGCTCGGCGAGGCGTTCCGCCACCCGAGCTTCGTCTTCCTGACGCTCGGCTTCTTCACCTGCGGGTTCCAGCTCGCCTTCGTCACGGTCCACCTGCCGGCCTATCTGAAGGATGCCGGCCTCGCCTCCTGGGTGGGCGGCTGGACGCTCGCCGTCATCGGGCTTGCCAACGCGGTCGGCTCGCTCAGCGCCGGCTGGCTGTCCGGGCGCGTCTCGAAGAGATGGCTCCTGGCGGGCATCTATTTTGCGCGCGGCATCGTGATCGCCGTCTTCATGCTGCTGCCGCCGACGCCCACGACCTGCATCCTGTTCGGCCTTTTCATGGGCCTCCTCTGGCTCTCGACGGTGCCGCCGACCTCCGGCCTCGTGATGCTGATGTTCGGCACGCGCTACATGGCGATGCTCTACGGCTTCGTCTTCCTGTCGCACCAGATCGGCGGCTTCCTCGGCGTGTGGCTCGCGGGCGTTCTCTACGAGGCGCGCGGAAGCTACGACCTCGTCTGGTGGGCTTCGGTGGCGCTCAGCTTCGCCTCGGCGCTGATCAACCTGCCGATCCGCGAGCAGCCCGTAGCGAGGCCCGCCCTCGCGGGAGCCTGAGGCGGCGCTCCACAAGGCGAACCGGTTCGGCTATGCCTGGGCGGATCCGGGACAGCGAAACAGGAGCGGAACGTGGCTGATTTCAGGGCGGTGGTGATCGAAAAGGGCGAGAAATCCGGCTTGCCTGCGAAGCTCGGGACCTTCTCCGATGCCGACCTGATGGACGGCGACGTGACGGTGCGCGTCACACATTCGACCCTGAACTACAAGGATGGCCTCGCGATCACGGCGAAGGCGCCGATCGCGCGGCGCTTTCCGATGATCCCGGGCATCGATTTCGCCGGCGTCGTCGAGCAATCGTCGCATCCCGACTGGAAGGCGGGGGACAAGGTCATCCTCAACGGCTGGGGGACGGGCGAGACGCATCTGGGCGCCTTTGCCGAGCGTTCGCGCGTCAAGGGCGACTGGCTCGTGCCGCTGCCCGAGGGGCTCGCGCCAGAGGAGGCCATGGCGATCGGAACGGCCGGCTACACGGCCATGCTGAGCCTGATGGCGCTCGAGCGCCACGGATTGAAGCCCGAGCACGGCCCCGCCGTCGTGACGGGTGCGGCGGGTGGCGTCGGGTCGGTCGCGATCGCTCTCCTCAAGAAGGCGGGCTGGCACGTGATCGCCTCGACCGGCCGTGAGTCGGAGGCCGACTATCTGCGCGACCTCGGCGCGGCCGAGATCATCGCCCGCTCGGAACTCTCCGGCCCGGTCCGCCCGCTTGGCAAGGAGCGCTGGGCCGCGGGCGTGGACACGGTCGGCTCGACGACGCTCGCGAACCTTCTCTCCATGACGCGCTATGCGGGGGCGATCGCCGCCTGCGGCCTCGCAGGCGGGATGGACCTGCCCTCCTCGGTCGCGCCGTTCATCCTGCGCGGCGTGTCCCTGCTCGGGATCGAGTCGGTCATGGCGCCCAAGGCCTTGCGCATGGAAGCCTGGACGCGCCTCGCGCGCGATCTCGACCGGAGCAAGCTCAAGGCGATGACCCGGACCATCCCCCTGGAGGAGGTCATCGCGGCCGGCCGCGACATCGTCGAGGGCAAGGTTCGCGGCCGGGTTGTCGTGACGATCTGAAGTTTCTCAATTCGAAGGAGAGCACATGGCCAAGGTTCTGGTCCTCTACTACTCGTCTTACGGCCATATCGAGAAGATGGCCTATGCCGCGGCCGAAGGGGCGCGGGCCGCAGGCGCGGAGGTTACGGTGAAGCGGGTGCCGGAGACGGTTCCGCACGAGATCGCCGAGAAGTCGCATTTCAAGCTCGACCAGAAGGCCGAGGTCGCGACGATCGGCGAACTGCCGGATTACGACGCGATCCTGTTCGGAACGCCGACGCGCTTCGGCAACATGTGCGCCCAGATGAAGTCCTTCATCGACCAGGGCGGCGGCCTCTGGGCGCAGGGCAAGCTCAACGGCAAGGTGGGCGGGGTGTTCACCTCCTCGGCGACGCAGCATGGCGGGCAGGAATCCACGATCCTGACCTTCCTTCCCGTGCTGATGCATTGGGGCTTCATCATCGTCGGCCTGCCCTATTCCTTCCAGGGCCAGATGGGCGTGAAGGAGGTGATGGGGAACTCCCCCTATGGTGCTTCCACCATCGCCGACGGAGACGGCAGCCGTCGCCCGAGCGCCGTGGAACTGGACGGCGCGCGCTACCAGGGCCGGCATCTCGCCGAGATCACCATCAAGCTGAAAGGGTAGGCTTACCGCTCGGCGGCGGCGCGGCGGAGGCGATCGTTGATCGCCTCGCCGAGGCCGCGGCCGGGAATCGGCGCGACCGCGATGGTCTCCGCGCCGGAGGCATCGAGGCGGCGCAAATAACCGAACAGGTTCGCCGCCGCCTCGGCGAGATCGCCGTCCGGGCTGAGGTCGAGGACCTGCCGGGCTTGGCTGTGCCCGGCGGGCCGGAAGGCGGCGAAGGTCAGGAGTGCTTCGCCGGGCAGGATTTCCGCGACATCCAGCCGGACCCGCGCGCGGGGCGCGTAATGCGAGAGAAGGCCGCCCGGCGCGAGCGGCCGGTCCGCCGCCTCGCCCGCGCCCTCGAGCGGCCGGCCCAGCCGGCGCTCTATGTCTTCCCGCGTCACGCCGCCCGGACGCAGGAGGCGCGGCGGGCCGTCCAGGCAGGCGACGATGGTGGATTCCACGCCGATCGCCGTTGCGCCGCCCATGACCACGGCCGCGATCGCCCCGTCCAGGTCGCCGAGGACGTCCTCGGCCCTGGTCGGGCTGATCCGGCCGGACAGGTTGGCCGAGGGAGCGACCACCGGAAAGCCGCACAAGGCAAGAAGGTTCCGCGCCACGGGATGGGCTGGGATCCGCAATCCGATCGTATCGAGCCCCGCCCGTGCGAGATCGCAGACCGTGCCCGTCTCGGCGCGCGGCACGACGAGGGTCAGGGGCCCCGGCCAGAAAGCCGCCGCGAGGCGCGCGGCCTCGGGGCCGAGCCTTCCCTCACGCTCCGCCCCGCCGAGACTCGCCACATGGGCGATCAGGGGGTTGAAGGAAGGCCGCCCCTTCGCCGCATAGAGCGCGGCGACGGCGGCGGCGTTCCGGCCGTCCGCGCCGAGCCCGTAGACGGTCTCGGTCGGAAAGGCGACGAGGCCGCCCTCGGCGAGCAGGCATGCGGCGCGCGCAAGCCCGTGCGCGTCCGGTAAAAGACGTTCCGTCACAGGTCGCGTTGACGCCGTTCGGTTCAAGGCACATTGATCCCGCCGCGCCGTCCGGGGGAGGGCGCCCGGTGCCGCCGCTAGGCGAGGGGTGCCGTCTCGTCAACGCCCGTCCATCGTCCGGGAGACGCATATGAGCTACGCTGCGCCCGTCGCCGACATGATCGCCGTCCTGAAGGGGGCGGCGGGGCTCGACGCGGCCCTCGCCGAGGGGATCGCGGGCGACCTGGGCGCGGACGACGTGCGGACCATCCTCGAGGAGGCGGGCCGCTTCGCGGGCTCCGTCATCGCCCCCCTCAACCGCGTCGCCGATGCCAAGGGCACGCCATTCGAGAACGGGCGGATCACGATGCCGCCCGGATTCAAGGAAGCCTACAGGTCCTGGGCCGAGGGAGGCTGGAATGCGCTCGCGGCCCCCGAGGAGCATGGCGGCCAGGGCCTGCCGCACATGGTCGCCGTCGCCTGCTCGGAGATGTGGAACTCGGCCTCGATGGCCTTCGCGCTCGGCCCGCTCCTGACGATCGGGGCGGTCGAGGCGCTCGATAAGCACGGCTCGGCGGAGCTGAAGGAGCGCTATCTCGGCAAGCTCGTCTCGGGCGAGTGGATGGGCACCATGAACCTCACGGAGCCGCAGGCCGGCTCCGACCTCGCGGCGCTCCGGGCCAAGGCGGAGCGGGCCGGGGACGGCAGCTACCGCATCTTCGGCACCAAGATCTTCATCACCTACGGCGAGCACGATCTCACGGACAACATCGTCCACCTCGTCCTCGCCCGGCTTCCCGACGCGCCGGCGGGCACGCGCGGCATCTCCCTGTTCCTGGTGCCGAAGGTCCTGCCGGACGGATCGCTCAACGACGTCCGCTGCGCCGGGATCGAGCACAAGCTCGGCATCCACGGCTCGCCGACCTGCGTCATGGTCTATGGCGATGCGGGCGGGGCGACCGGCTGGCTCATCGGCGAGGAGAACCGCGGCCTCGCCTGCATGTTCACGATGATGAACAACGCGCGGCTGAATGTCGGCATCCAGGGAGTCGCGATCGCGGAGCGCGCCTATCAGGGCGCGCTCGCCTATGCGCGGGAGCGCCGGCAGGGCAGGGCGCCCGGAAGCGCGGGGCCGGGCATGAGCCCCATCGTCGAGCACCCGGACGTGCAACGCATGCTGCTGACGATGAAATCCGCCACCATGGCCGCGCGCGCCATCTGCTATCTCACCGCCGCCTGCCTCGATCGCGCCGCCCGCGCCTCGGATCCGCGGGCCGGTGAGCGCGCCTCGCTGCTGACCCCGGTTGCGAAGGCCTTCTCCACCGATATCGGCAACGAAGTCGCCTCGCTCGGCGTCCAGGTCCATGGCGGAATGGGCTTCGTGGAGGAGACGGGCGCGGCGCAGCATCTTCGCGACGCCCGCATCCTGCCGATCTACGAGGGCACCAACGGCATCCAGGCGATCGACCTCGTCACCCGCAAGCTGCCTCTCGAAGGCGGGGAGGTCGTCGCGGAGGAGATCGCCGCGATGCGCGTCACGGTAAAGGCGCTCATGAACAAGGGCGACGCCTTCGGGGCGAGCGCGGCGCGGCTGCGCGACGCCGTCGACAGCCTCGACCGGGCGACCTCCTTCCTCCTGAAGGCGCTGGCCGGCAACGATCCGGCTGCCGCCCTCGCGGGCGCGACGCCCTATCTGAGGCTCTTCGGCCTCGCGAGAGGCGGAACGCTCCTCGCCGAGATCGCGCTCGCCGCCGAGGGCGGGGAGGCCGGGCGGGGCCATGTCGCGCTCTGCCGCTTCTTTGCCGAGAACCTCGTCCCCGCCGCCGGGGGCCTCGAAGCCTCGATCCTCGGGGGAGCCGGCTTTCTCGACGATGCGCGGGCGGCACTCGCGAGCTGAGCGATGATCATTGTCCATGTCCCGCATCCCGATTCGCCGGGTGCGCTCGACCGTCGCATCCTGAAGGACGGCGAGGCCATTCCGCGCGAGGCTTTGTGGATCGACCTCGTGCGGCCGACCACGGCCGAGGACCGCAAGGCCGAGCGCTTCCTCGGCATCGAGGTGCCGACGCGGGAGGACCAGCAGGATATCGAGCCGTCCGAACTGCTCTATGCGGAGCACGGGGCGCGCTACCTCACGACGCGCCTTCTCACGCGCGCCGACGAGGACGACCCGGAACTGGCGGGCATCACCTTCATCCTGAAGGACAATGCGCTCGTGACCGTCCGCTATGCGGAGCCGCGCGCCTTCCAGATGTTCGCCCTCAAGACCTCCCGCCAGGCCGGATGCGGGCGCACCGGCGAGGAGTTGCTCGGCTCTCTGATCGAGACGATCATGGACCGGGCGGCCGATATCCTCCAGCTTGCGGGCGAGCGGATCGACGGCCTCTCGCGCAACGTGTTCAGGACCAATGCCGATCCGGGGGAGCGCAACGCGGAATACCAGGACACGCTGCGGGAACTCGGCCATTGGGGCGACCTGATCTCGAAGCAGCGCGAAAGCCTCGTCTCGATCGAGCGCATGCTCCTGTTCATCTCGGCGAGCTACCGGACGAACCGGGTCGACAAGGTGCTGCGCGACCAGATGCGCACGACCTTGCGCGACCTGCAGTCGCTGGAGGAGCACGCAACCTTTCAGGCGAGCAAGATCCAGTTCCTGCTCGACGCCACGCTGGGGCTCGTCAACCTGGAGCAGAACAACATCATCAAGCTGTTCTCGGTCATGGCGGTGGTCTTCATGCCGCCGACGCTCATCGCCTCGATCTACGGCATGAACTTCAAGCAGATGCCCGAGCTGGAGGCTCCCCTCGGCTATCCGCTCGCGCTGGTGCTGATGGTCATCGCGGCCGTCGCTCCCTATTTCTTCTTCCGCTGGAAGCGCTGGCTCTGAGAACCCGCGGATGGACGCGCCCCCGTCCAGGGTTCATGAGAGCCGGCGGATTCGCCCTCCCACCTGATCGGAGCGACGGTGCCCTCGGACCGCCCCAACACTGAACGCCGCGTGATGCTGCTCACGGGCGCGAGCCGCGGGATTGGTCATGCGACCGTCAAGCGGTTCCAGGCCGCCGGCTGGCGCGTGATCACCTGCTCGCGCCACGCCTTCCCCGAGAACTGCCCCTGGCAGATGGGTCCCGAGGACCATCTGCAGGTCGATCTCGCGAGCGCCGAGGATACCCTGCGGGCGGTCGAGGACACGCGCCAGCGCCTGCGCGAGGAGGGCGGCGTCCTGCACGCCCTTGTCAACAATGCCGGCATTTCTCCGAAGGGACCCGGCGGCGCCCGGCTGAAGGGGCTCGACACCGACCATGCGGATTGGCTGAAGGTCTTCCAGGTGAATTTCTTCGCGCCGATCATGCTGGCGCGGGGCCTGCGCGACGAACTGGCCAAGGCGAAGGGCTCGATCGTGAACGTGACCTCGATCGCGGGCTCGCGGGTGCATCCCTTCGCGGGCGCGGCCTATGCTACGTCGAAGGCCGCGCTTGCCGCCCTCACGCGCGAGATGGCGGCCGATTTCGGCCCGCTCGGCGTGCGGGTGAACGCGATCTCGCCCGGCGAGATCGATACCTCCATCCTGTCGCCGGGGACCGACAAGATCGTCGAGACGATCCCCCTCAAGCGCCTCGGCACGACCGACGAGGTCGCCAAGGCCATCTACTTCCTGTGCACCGAGGCTTCCTCCTACGTGAACGGGGCGGAGTTGCACATCAACGGCGGTCAGCACGTGTGAGACGGCTTCTTCTTTCCATCGCGCTTCTCGCGGCCCTGCCGGGGGCGGCGCGGGCCGAGCCTTCGGTCTCGATCCTGCCGCTCGGCTTCGAGGTCGAGCAGTTCCGGGGGCCGGGGACGCGCGTCGCCGCCACCGCCGCCTCGACCGAGGCGTTCCGGGAGGTGCGCGGAGCGATGCAGCCGCCTCTCGTGGTCCTGTGGGGGAAGGGCGGCGCGGCGGCGCTGACGCTCGAAGGCGGGGCGATCCGCATCCTGCGCGCGAAGGGCGGAGGCGGCGACCTCGCGGCCCTCGAGCGCGCGGGCGAGGCGCTCCCCGATTCGCGGATCGCCGGCGCGGGCGCCGTGACCGCGCGGCTGGAAATGCCCTCGCGGGACTATGCGCATGAGGACCTGGGCTCGGCGGTGCATGCGCGCGTCGTGGCGGTCACGGAGCGCAAGCCCGCGCCGCCGAGCGCCGAGCCGAAGCCGGTCGCGCAGGATGTCGTCCGCATTCCGGCAGGAGAAGGAGCGGTTTTCGAGGATCGCGAGCCTCATCTCGCGCAGATCGGCGGCGAGGCGCCGGTGATCCTGGTAGTTCGCTCCTACCGCGACCTCGGTTCCGCTCTCGCGCTGATCGCAAAGCGCGAGGGAAGCTGGAAGATCGTGGCCGAAACGCCCCCCGACGGCACGCCCTATCGGTGGCTGAACCCGGTCGCGAGCGGGGAGGGCGTGGCCTCGGACATCGCCGTCGTGCGGCGTCCCGACCGCGACGGCCTGCTGCAAATCTGGCGCCTGGACGGCGACAAGCTGGTCCTGCAAGCGGAAAAGCCCGGCTATTCGAATCACGTCCACGGCAGCCCCGCCCAGGACCTCGCCGCCTGGTTCGCCGCCGAGGACGGCTCGGCGCGCCTAGCGATCCCCGTGCTCGACCGGAGCGCCCTCGCGCTGCTTTCGGTCGGCCCGGAGGTGAAGGAGATCGCCCGCATCCCCCTGCCCGCCAAGGCTGCGGCGGGAATCGCCGCGCTCGGGCGCGGGAGGGACATCCGTCTCGTCGTCGGGCTGGAAGACGGCCGGGTCGTCGAGGTGCGCCCGTGAGCGGGAATCGCCTCTATCCCGAGCGGCCGATGCTGGCGGCCTCGGTCGCCGTTTTGCGCGGCGACCGCATCCTTCTCGCCGCCCGCGCCCGCCCGCCCCTCGACCATATCTGGTCTCTTCCGGGCGGCCTCGTGGAGCCGGGGGAAACCCTCGCCGAGGCGGCGCTCCGCGAGCTGAAGGAGGAGACGGGCGTCGAGGCGCAGATGATCGGGCTGATCCGCCCCATCGAATATATCGATCGCGACCCGGAGGGCCGGATCAGGCATCATTTCGTCATCTGCGCCCATGCGGCCCGCTGGCTCGCCGGCGAGGGGGAGATCACCGCCGAGGCACTGGCGATCCGCTGGGCGCGCGAGGACGAGGTGGCGGACCAGCCGACGACGCCGGGTCTTCTCCCGGTCCTCGAAATGGCTTTCGCGATCGGCCGGGAGGCGGGCGGCGCGTTAACCTCTTCGTGAGGAATGGCTGGCGGCAGGCGAGGCGGCTGCTAGAAGGACGATCGAATTTGCCTGCCGCATATGATCGACCTGCCAGACAATGCCTTTGCCGACGACGCGAGCCACAAGCGCGCAGCCCTCGGCTACGTAACCCAAGCCTTCGCCGAGGCCGAGCTTGACGGACTCGACAGCGATTTCGTCGTCCAGGCGGCGCTTTTCGAAGCCTTCCGCCACCTCGTCGAGATCTATGGCGAGGAACAGGCCGCGACCTATGCCGAGTCGATTCCAGGGCGTATCCGCGAGGGATCCTTCTCCGTCGCCCCGCGCCATTGACGCGCATTTGCCGAGGTCGTGATAGGCTTCAGGCGCGGCCGGCCGCGAGTCGGAGGAGCGGGTTGAGCGGATGACGTCGGCGCGGCTGGATCATCGCGGCGTGCTGGAAGTGACGGGGCCGGAGGCGCGGACCTTCCTCGACCGCATTGTGACATGCGACGTCGATCCCGTCGCCCCCGGCCGCGCGGCCTTCGGCGCGCTGCTCTCGCCGCAGGGAAAGATCCTCGCCGATTTCATCCTCTTCGCCCGGTCGGATGAGACCTTCCTGCTGGATACGCCCGCGAGCTGTCTCGCCGATCTCGCGAAACGGCTGACGCTCTACAAGCTGCGGGCGAAGATCACGATCGCGGACCGCACGGCCGAACTCGCGGTCACGGCCGGATGGGACGAGCCGCCGCCCGATGCCGTGGCCACGGCGCCCGATCCACGGCTCGCCGCTTTCGGCTGGCGTGCGCTCATGCCGCGCGGCGAATCATCGGAAGGCGACCCTGCCGGCTACGAGGCCCGCCGCATCCGGCTCGGGATTCCCGAGGGAGGGCGGGATTTCGCCTTTGGGGACGCCTTCCCCCATGAGGCGCTGATGGACCAGCTCCGCGGCGTGGCTTTCGACAAGGGATGCTATGTCGGCCAGGAGGTCGTTTCCCGGATGCAGCACCGGGGGACGGCGCGGACGCGCGTCGTCCCGGTGCGCTATGCGGGCGACGCTCCGCCGCCCGGAACCGAGGTGATCGCGGGCGGTCGGATGATCGGCCGCACCGGCTCGGCCATCGGCAACCAGGGCCTCGCCATGCTCCGGCTCGACCGTGCGGCCGACGCAATTGCCGCCGGGGATTCGCTCGAGGCCGGCGGCGTCGCTTTCGCGATCGAGCCTCGCGACTGGATCGCGTTCACGTTGCCGGGCGCCCCATGAGCGAGGATCTGATCCTTCACCCGGACGGGCGGACGCGTTGCTGGTGGCCCGGAACCGATCCCCTCTACCTCGCCTATCACGACACCGAATGGGGTGTGCCCGAGCGTGACGGCCGCGCCTTGTTCGAGAAGCTGATCTTGGACGGGTTTCAGGCCGGACTGTCTTGGATCACGATCCTGCGCAAGCGCGAGGGCTTCCGCCGCGCCTTCGCGGGCTTCGAGCCGGAGCGCATCGTGGATTTCACCCCGAGCCGGGTGGACGAGCTGATGGCCGATGCCGGCATCGTCCGCAACCGCGCGAAGATCGACGGCACGATCAAATCCGCGCGCTCCTATCTGGATCTCGGCGGCCCCGAGGCTTTCTCCGCCTTGTTCTGGGAGCGGCTGGACGGACGGGCCTTGCAGCCGGACCGGGAGTCGCGTCGGCAGGTGCCGGCTTCGACCGATCTCTCGACAGACTTGTCCAAGGAACTGAAATCGAAAGGCTTCGCCTTCTGCGGACCGACTATTGTCTACGCCTTCATGCAGGCGACCGGCCTCGTCAACGACCACCTGACCGGCTGTTTCCGGCATGCCGAATGCGCCGCCCTGGCCGAGCCGCCCGAGAGATCGCCGGCTCCGTGAAACGATCCCGCGCGATGGCCGCGCAACGCGGGTGGCAACGCATGCTGTCCGGGCGCCGGCTCGAGATCCTCGACCCCTCGCCGCTCGATGTCGAGCTGGACGACATTGCGCACGGGATCGCCCGGGTGGCGCGCTGGAACGGCCAGACGCGCGGGGCCTTTCCCTTTTCAGTGGCTCAGCATTGCTGCCTCGTGGAGGCGATCGCCGCCGGGATCGATCCGCGCCTCGGGCCTGCCGCCCGCCTGACGCTGCTTCTGCACGATGCCGCCGAATATGTCGTCGGCGACCTCGTGACGCCCCTCAAGGCCGCGCTCGGCGAGCCGTTCAAGGCTATCGAGGGGCGGCTTCAAGAGGCGATCTTCATTGCTTTCGGCCTGCCCGCCCAGCCGCCCGAAGATCTGCGCCACCTGACGAAGCGGGCGGACAGGAGCGCGGCCTGGCTCGAGGCGACGAGGCTCGCCGGCTTCTCGCAGGATGAGGCGCGGCAGGTCTTCGGGCGGCCGGATGCCTTCCCGGAAGAAATCGAATCTTATCTCTCCCCCTGGCCTCCCGAGACGGCGCAGGAGAAATTCCGCGCCCGGGTGAAGGATTGCCTGGAGCGCCGGGCGGGCGGCGATCCTTGTCAGGTGCGGGGGAGGACCCCATAAGGGCGCCCATGACGAACGAACCCGCCAAGGCCCCGGCCCGAGGCTCCAAGCAGAGCGAGAAGGGCCTCGGCGAGCTTCCTTTCGAGAAGGCTCTCGCCGAGCTGGAGGAGATCGTGCGCCAGCTCGAAGGAGGGCGCGTGCCGCTGGAGGATTCGATCGCGATCTTCGAGCGGGGGGAATTGCTGAAACGCCATTGCGAGAACCTGCTCAAGCTGGCCGAGGCCCGGATCGACCGCATCACGCTCGGGCCGGACGGAAAGCCGGCGGGCACGGCGCCGCTCGATCCTCCCTGACGCGCGTCATGATCGGCGCGAAGCGGCGGGCGGATCTCGTCCTCGTCGCCCGGGGCGTCTTCGAGAGCCGCGCGAGGGCGCAGGCCGCCATCGCGGCCGGGCTCGTGACGGCGGACGGGGCGCCCGTCCGAAAGCCCTCCGACCTCATCGCCGAGGAGGCTGCGATCGAGGCGTCGCCGGCGCATCCCTATGTCTCGCGCGGCGGCGTCAAGCTCGCCGCTGCCCTCGACGCTTTCGCGATCGATCCGGCCGGCTGGGCCTGTCTCGATGTCGGCGCCTCGACCGGCGGCTTCACCGATCTCCTGCTGCGCCGCGGCGCGGCCCGGGTCCATGCGGTCGATGTGGGCCGCGGCCAGTTGCATCCGACGCTTGCGGCCGATCCCCGAGTCATCTCCCTCGAGGCGACCGATATCCGGCAGGCCGGGGAGCGGCTGCCGCCGGACGCCTTCGATCTCGTCACCGTCGATGTCAGCTTCGTCTCGTTGAAGCAGATTCTCCCGCATCTGATCCAATATATGAAGAAATCATCCCAACTCATTCTGCTGATTAAGCCGCAATTCGAGGTCGGACCCCGCGGTCTCGGGCGGGGCGGCATCGTGCGCGACGATGCCCTGCGCCGCGCCAGCGCCCAGGAGATCCAGGCGCTCGCGGCCGATCTCGGCTTTCACGTCCAGGACGTAATTCCGTCTCCGATCTCGGGCGGCGATGGGAACCGGGAGTTTCTGCTAGGGGCGAGGCGTGGTTGAGACCCTGACCATTTCGCGCCTCGGGCCGGGCGGCGAGGGCATCGCCGAGACGCCCGCCGGACCGGTCCAGGTGCCCTTTTCCCTGCCGGGTGAAAGGGTGCTCGTCGAGGCCGAGGGGCGGCGGGGGCGGCTCGTCGGGATCGAGGCCGTGTCCCCCGATCGCATCGCCCCTTTTTGTCCCTGGTTCACGCGCTGCGGAGGCTGTGTTTTCCAGCACTTGGCGCCGGATCCTTATGCGGTGTGGAAGCACAGCAGGGTTGTGTCCGCCCTTCGTGGCCAGGGGCTGGAGGTGCCGGTGGAGCCGCTCGCGGATGCGCATGGCGAGGGTCGGCGCCGGGTGGTTCTCCATGTCCGGCGGATCGAGGGCGAGGTGCGGGCGGGCTTCATGGAGGCGGGGACGCACCGGCTCGTTCCCGTCGCGGAATGCCCCGCCGCGGTCCCCGCGCTCGCGCGCGCGCCGGCCGTCGCGGAGGCCCTGGCGCGGCCCCTTCTGTCGGCCGGGAAGCCGCTCGACGTCGCGGTCACGGCGACCCTGGCCGGCCTCGACGTCGATCTTCGCGGCCCGGGACAGCCCGGAGAGCGGAAGGTCCAGGCTCTGATCGGGGAGGCTGAAAGGCTCGATCTGGCCCGGCTGTCGCTGCACGGAGACGTGCTGGTCGAGCGCCGCCGCCCGGCCATCGCCGTCGGCCCGAGCCTCGTCGTTCCCCCGCCGGGCAGCTTCCTTCAGGCCACCGCGAGGGGCGAGGAGGAACTCGCCGACGCCGTGCTGGAGGCGGCCGGCGGGGCGCGCCGGATCGTCGATCTCTTCGCGGGGATCGGCCCCTTCACGCTGCGACTCGCGCGGAATGCCGAGGTCCATGCCGTCGAGGGGCAGGCTGCGATGCTGGCCGCGCTCGACCGGGCCGCTCGCGAGACGCCGGGCCTGAGGAGGGTCACGACGGAGGCCCGCGACCTCTTCCGCCGCCCGCTCCTCGCACCGGAACTCGACCGCTTCGATCTCGCGGTGATCGATCCGCCGCGCCAGGGGGCCGCCTCGCAGGTCGGCCAGGTCGTCCTGTCGTCCCTGGATCGCCTGATCATGGTGTCCTGTGATCCAGGGACCTTCGCCCGCGACGCGGCGGCCCTGGCCTCGGGCGGCTTCGCGCCCGAGCGCGTGCGGCCCGTGGACCAGTTCAAATGGAGCACCCACGTCGAGATCGTGGGGGTGTTCGCGCGTCCCTCGCGGCGCCCGCCGCGGAAAGGCCGCCGCTGAACCGGGATCAAGGGAGGGCAGGATCACATGATCCTGTCATCCCGGTACTGCGGCCGGACGGCCGGCTCCCTCTCAAGGGTAGAGGCGCTGGCGCTGCCAGCCATCCGCAACCCGGACGAAGCGCACGCGGTCGTGAAGCCGGAAGGGCTTGTCCTGCCAGAATTCCATCGCCACGGGCGCGATGCGGAATCCCGTCCAGTAGGGAGGACGGGGGATGTCCCCGAGCCCGAAGCGCGCCGTCTGGACGGCGACCGCCTTCTCGAGCGCGAAGCGGCTCTCCAGCGGGCGCGACTGCTGGCTCGCCCAGGCGCCGATGCGGCTGTCGCGGGGGCGGCTCGCGAAATAGGCGTCGGCCTCCTCCTCGCTCACGCGGCTGACGGGCCCCCGGAAGCGGACCTGCCGCCGCAGGCTCTTCCAGTGGAGCACGGCCGCGGCCTTCGGCTGGCCCGCCAGCTCGGTGCCCTTGGCCGATTCGGTGTTGGTGTAGAAGACGAAGCCCGCCTCGTCGTGCCCTTTCAGGAGCACCATGCGGACGTCGGGAAGGCCGTCCGCATCGACCGTCGCGAGCGCCATCGCGTTGGGGTCGTTGGGCTCCGACGCCTCGGCCTCGCCGAGCCATCGGGCGAAGAGCCGGAAGGGCTCGGAGGCTTCGGTGAAATCCCCTGTTAAGTTGTCCACGCTCTATTCCAGCCATGTATGTGCTGAGCGACGCGAAGGCCGATGTCTGAGCGGTATAGGCGAGGATGGACGTTCGGCGAAGCGGCGGCGCGGATCGCGGTCGCGCTCGGCTGCCTTTGCGCGGGCGGATGCAGCCTGTCCTCGTCCTCGACGGAGGCCCAGGTCGATGCGACGGGTTCCATCAAGCGCGACGCCGTCACCACTCTGTCGGCCGATCTCGGCGCCGAGGATTGGCGGCGGGCGAAGGGGGCGCTCGCGACCGCTCTCGACCCGCAGGGGAACGGCGCTCCGGTGAAGTGGGACAATCCGGATTCGGAGATCAGCGGCACCTTCACCCCGGTCGCCCAGCCCTTCGTGAAATCCGACGAGATCTGCCGGGTGTTCCTCGCGACGATCAACTTTCCGGGCCGCACGTCCTCGCTCCAGGGCACGGCCTGCAAGCTGTCCGCCGACGAATGGCAGCTCAAGGACGTGAAGCCCTGGAAAAAGCCGAATTGAGGCCGCAACCCGGATATTGCGCGATCCGGGACGTTGCTTCAGAGCAACACTGACCCCACATGGACGGCCGATCGCCCTTGGCCGATACGTGGCCGGGGCTGGAGGTTTCGATGGCCGATCCCTACAGGGTCCTGAACGTGCAGCGCGACGCGAGCGAGGCGGATATCAAGCGCGCCTTCCGCAAGCTCGCCAAGCAATACCACCCCGACAGCAACAAGAACGATCCCAAGGCGAAGGAGAAATTCGCCGAGGTGAACCAAGCCTATGAGATCCTCGGGGATTCCGCGAAGCGGGCGCAGTTCGACCGCGGCGAGATCGACGGGGAGGGCAAGCAGCGCTTCCAGGGATTCGAGGGGTTCGGCGGGGGCGGCGGCGGCCGCGAGGGATTCGAGGGCTTTTCCTTCGGATTCGGGGCGGGGCCGGGAGCGCGCGGGGGCGGCGCGGACGACATCTTCTCCCATCTGTTCGGCGATGCCCTGAGGGGCGGACGTCCCCGCTCGCGCAAGGGCGAGGACGTTTCGGCCGTCCTCACCGTGACGGTCGAGGACATCGCGGGCGGGCGCAAGCAGCGGATCGCGCTTCCCTCGGGGAGGGACGTGGAGGTGACGCTCCCGCCCGGCGTCGCCGATGGCCAGGTCATGCGCCTGCGCGGCCTCGGCGGACAGGGCCATGGCGGCGCCGAGGCCGGCGACGTGCTGCTGACGGTGAAGATCCTTCCCCATGACCGCTTCGTCGTCAGCGGCTCCGATCTCAAGACGCGCCTGACAGTCGATCTCGAGGATGCGATTCTCGGGGGGAAGGTCCGCGTGGAGACGCCGACCGGCACGGTGGAGATGAACATTCCGGCCATGACCTCGTCGGGACGCACCTTCCGCCTGCGCGGGAAGGGACTTCCCAGGAAGGACGGCCACGGCGACCTCCTCGCAACGACGGAGATCCGGCTGCCGGCGGATGCGGACGAGGCGCTGCGGGACTTCGCCAGGACACGGCGCGCCGCGAAGGTCGGCTGACAGGGGGCCTTCCGTCACCGCAAGGCGTCCGCTAAACAGCAATCGTTCTAGGAAGGGGCCTGCGGGTGGGTCATGGCGAATAACGGAGCGGGCCTGTTGGCGGGCAAGCGCGGCCTGATCATGGGTGTCGCCAACAATCGCTCGATCGCCTGGGGCATTGCGCGCTCCGCGCGGGCGCACGGGGCGGAGCTGGCATTCACCTACCAGGGCGACGCGCTGAAGAAGCGCGTCGAACCGCTGGCGCGGGAGATCGGGGGCGAGGTCGTCGGCCATTGCGACGTCACCGATTCCGCGAGCCTCGACGCCGTCTTCGCCGAGACGGAGAAGCGCTGGGGGACGATCGACTTCCTGGTCCACGCCATCGCCTTCGCCGACAAGGACGAGCTGACAGGCCGCTACATCGATACGAGCGAGGCCAATTTCACGAAGTCGCTCCTCATCTCCTGCTATTCCTTCACGGCGATCGCCAAGCGGGCCGAGAAGCTGATGCCCAATGGCGGCTCGCTGCTGACCATGACCTATTACGGCGCCGAGAAGTGGATGCCGCACTACAACGTCATGGGCGTGGCGAAGGCGGCGCTCGAAGCCTCGGTGCGCTATCTCGCGGCCGATCTCGGCCCGAGCGGGATTCGCGTCAACGCCATCTCGGCCGGTCCGATCAAGACGCTGGCGGCCTCGGGAATCGGCGATTTCCGCTACATTCTCAGGTGGAACGAGTACAATGCGCCCCTGCGCCGGACCGTGACCATCGAGGAAGTGGGCGAGACGGCCTCCTATCTCGCCTCCGACATGTCGAAGGGCGTCACGGGCGAGGTCATGCATGTCGATGCCGGCTACCACGTCGTCGGCATGAAGAACCCGGCCGCCCCGGACATCTCGCTCGACCGCGAGGGAACATCCTGAAGCGGACCATCTTCTTCATCCGCCATGGCGAGACCGACTGGAATGCCGAGGCGCGCCTCCAGGGACAGCAGGATATCGCGCTGAATGCCGTCGGCCGTTTCCAGGCCGAACAGGCCGGCCGCAGGCTCGCCGAACTCGCCCCAGACGCGGCGCAGCTCCGCTACCTGTGCAGTCCCCTGGGCCGGACGCGCGAAACCATGGAGATCATGCGCCGCAGCATCGGCCTGCCCCCGGGAGACTACAGCCTGGAGCCTCGCTTCGCCGAGCTGACCTTCGGCGACTGGGAAGGGCTGACATGGCGCGAGGTACGCCGCGCGCAGGCGGAACTGGCCGCGGAGCGCGAGCGTGACAAATGGAGCTTCGTCCCTCCGAACGGGGAGAGCTATGCCATGCTCGCAGAGCGGGTCGCGCCTGCAATCGACGACCTGCCGGAGAGGAGCGTCGTCGTATCACATGGGGGCGTGGCGCGGGCCCTCTTGAATCTTCTCTCCGGCCTGCCAGAGAAGAAAGCCCCGCTGCTCGACATCTGGCAGGGGCGAGTTCTCGTCTTCGACGGCCCTCGCCATCGTTGGCACTGAGCGGCTCGGGTTGCGCCGCCGTTCAAGTCGCGTTCAACCATCGTGGCCGACAGACGACGAGTGGGCGAGCAGGAAAGCCTAGGTGAAGCAATGACGTCTGCGTCCAGCGCGCTCCGCCGTCAGGAGAGCGGCCGGCCCGAGCCGGCGATTCTCTACGGCGACGTCCGCCCCGATCTCCTGCGGGACGAGACTCTGTCGGAAATCTTCGCGGCGACCTGTCGCCTGCGCGGCGATCACCTCGCCATGGCTTTTGGCGACAGGCGCCTGAGCTATGCGGAGGTGGATCGTCTCTCGGACGCCATCGCGCGGGGCCTCCTGCGCCTCGGGATCGGGCCGGGATCGATGGTCGGCCTCTGGATGGAGCGCGGTCCCGATCTTCTCGTCTCGCAGATCGCGATCACGAAGACGGGCGCCGCCTGGCTGCCCTTCGATGCCGACGCGCCGGCCGACCGGGTCGCCGTGTGTCTCGAAGACGCGCAGGCCCTCGCCCTCCTGACGAGCCCCGCCAAATCGGCCCAGGCGCCGACCGGCGTGCCGATCCTCACCCCGGGCCAGCTCGTCGACGAGAGCGACGCGCAGGAGGTGCCGGCGAGGGCTCCCGGCCTCACCGGCGATCATCCGGCCTACCTGATCTATACCTCCGGCTCGACCGGCGTGCCGAAGGGCATCGTCATCAGCCAGCGCAACATCTGCCATTTCCTGCGCTCGGCCAACGACTTGTACGGGATCCGCTCCGACGACGTCGTCTTCCAGGGCGCCTCCGTCGCCTTCGACCTGTCGATGGAGGAGATCTGGATTCCGCTCAAGGTCGGCGCGACCCTGCTCGTCGCGACGCCCGCCATGATCGGCGACGTCGAGCGGCTGCCCGACCTCCTCGCCGAGGGCGGGGTGACGGTGCTCGACACCGTGCCGACCCTGCTCGCCATGATCGGGCGCGACGTGCCGAGCCTGCGCCTGATCCTGATGGGCGGCGAGGCCCTGCCGGCGCCCCTCGTCGCACGCTGGTCGAAGCCCGGCTGCCGGCTCCTCAACACCTACGGCCCGACCGAGGCGACGGTGGTCGCGACCGCCTGCGAGGCGCGTCCCGGCGCGGCCGTCACGATCGGCCGCCCCATCGCCAACTACACGGCCTATGTCGTCGCGGAGGACGGCCGCCTTCTCGGCCCCGGCGAGCAGGGCGAATTGTGGATCGGTGGCCCCGGCGTCGCCAAGGGCTATCTCAAGCGCCCGGAACTGACGGCCGAGAAATTCGTCGCCAATCCCTTCGGGGGCGACGGCCGCGACCCGATCCTCTACCGCTCGGGCGACGCCGTCAGCCTGACGGAAGACGGCGACCTCGCCTTCCACGGCCGCATCGACGACCAGGTCAAGATCCGCGGCTTCCGGGTGGAGCTGGGCGAGATCGAGACGCGCCTGTCGCATCTGGCCGGCATCAATCAGGCCGCCGTGGTGCTGCGCCAGGACGAGGGCCTCGACAGGCTCGTCGCCTTCATGGTGCCGGAGCGGGGCGCCGAGCCGAATCTTTCCGCGCTCAAGAGCGAGCTTCGCAAGGAGCTGCCGCCCTATATGGTGCCGGACCATTTCGAGCCCGTGGCCGTGCTGCCCCGGCTCAGTTCGGGCAAGGTCGACAGGAAGGCCTTGCGGGCCGTGCCGCTCGCCTTCGCGCAGGATTCGGGCGAGCAGGAGGAGCCGCAAACCGAGACGGAGGCCGTCCTGCTCGCGGCGGCCAAGCGCGCGCTGGGCCAGCAATCCCTCGCGCTCGAGGGGGATTTCTTCACCGAGCTTGGCGGCCATTCGTTGCTGGCGGCGCGATTCGTCTCCTTTGTCCGGGAGGAGCCGGCCCTCGCCTCGATCACGCTCCAGGATGTCTATCGCCTTCGCAACATCCGTGCGATCGCCGCCGATCTCGTCGTCCGCACCGGAGGCGTCGGCGGCGGCATGGTGGCGCAGGACCTTTCCTTCGAGCCGCCGCCGCTCCTGCGCCGCTTCCTGTGCGGCCTCGCCCAGGCCGTCGCGCTGCCCTTCATCATCGGGCTCGTGACGCTGCAATGGCTCGGCCTGTTCATCGCCTCGGTCTTCCTGATCCAGGGTGGCGAGATCGGCTTCTTCGCCGAGATGGCCTGGCTGCTCGTCCTCTACACGGTCATCAATATCGGCACGAAGATCCTCATCGTCGGGCTCAAATGGCTGGTCATCGGCCGCACGAAGCCGGGGCGCTATCCGCTTTGGGGCGTCTATTACTTCCGCGTCTGGTTCGTGCAGCGCATGCTCCAGGTCACGACGCTGAAGTTCCTCCAGGGCTCGCCGCTGATGCGCTTCTACCTCCGGCTCCTCGGGGCGAAGATCGGCCGCGATGCGGTCATCGCCGAATTCGAGGCCGGCGCGGTCGACCTCATCTCGATCGGGGACAACGCCTCGACCGGCCTCAAGAACCGCTTCTCGAATGTCGAGATCATCGGCAACGAGATGATCATCGGCAGGATCGAGATCGGACCCGATGTGCAGACGGGCAATTCCTGCGTCCTCGGGCGGGACACGGTGCTCGAGCGGGGCGTCGAGCTGTCCGACCTGACCTCGATTCCGGCCGATACCCGCGTCGGGGCCTTCGAGCACTGGGACGGCTCGCCCGCCCGCAAGATCCGCTCGATCGACCCGCAGAGCCTGGCGGAACTGCCTGAGACCACGCCTGTGCGCCGGCGCATCCAGGGGGTGGTGTATTTCGCCGCCTATATCGTGGTCCTGATGCTCGGCCTCGTGCCGATCTTCCCGGCCTTCTTCGTCCTCTACAATTTCGACAGCTGGTTCGGCGGCGGGGACAGCTACAACGTCCCCTGGTCGAGCCTGCCCTTCCTCGCCTGGCCGACGGCCTTCATCCTGCTCGTCGCTTCCATGGTCATCATCGTCGCCCTGCGCTGGATCGTCCTGCCGCGCGTGAGGCCCGGCACCTATTCGATCCATAGCTGGTTCTACATGCGCAAATGGACGATCGGCCTCGCGACCGAGGTGATGCTCGAGACGCTGAACTCGCTCTATGCCACGATCTACATGCGCTACTGGTACAGGCTGATGGGCGCGAAGATCGGCCGGGGCTCGGAGATCTCCGCCAATCTCGCCGGCCGCTACGATCTCGTCGATATCGGCGCCAACAACTTCCTCGGCGACGAGGTGATCTTCGGCGACGAGGAGGTCCGGCGCGGCTGGATGACCATGAAGAAGGTCAAGACCGGCGACCGCGTCTTCATCGGCAACGACGCCGTGGTGGCGCAGGGGGCCGACCTCGCCGACGACACGCTCCTCGGCGTGAAGTCGAAGCTGCCGGACAGCCTTGTCACGAAGCCGGGCGAGACCTGGTTCGGCACGCCTGCGATCTCGGTTCCGACCCGCCAGCGCGTGGACGTCTCCCTGGGCAAGACCTACCAGCCCTCGGCCGGCTTCTTCACGGCGCGGGCGATCTTCGAGGGCATCCACACCTCGATGCCGACGGCGGTCTTCATCACCTGCGGCTACATCACGGCGGACCTGCTCGCCCAGCCGCTCGATTCGGGAAACTTCGCGGCGGCGATCGCGGTCTTCCTCGCGAGCGGCATCGTCATCGCGCTCCTGATGGTGCTGCTGTCGGCGGCGGTGAAATGGCTTCTCATGGGCGCCTACAAGCCGATCATGAAGCCCATGTGGTCCTGGTGGGCCCTGCGGACAGAGGCGGTGGCCGTGCTCTATGGCGGCCTCGTCGGCAAGGCATCGCTGGAATTCATGCGCGGCACCCCGTTCCTGCCCTGGATCCTGCGGATCTACGGCGCGAAGATGGGCAAGGGCATCTGGATGGATTGCACCGACGTCACCGAGTTCGATTGCATCAAGATCGGCGATTTCTGCACCATCGCCGATCACGGCGTCCTCCAGACCCACCTCTACGAGGACCGGGTGATGAAGGTCGGCCGGATCGAACTCGGCCGGGGCGTCGTGGTCGGAGCCAACACGACGGTCCTCTACGACACCAAGGTCGGGGATTTCGCGCGCCTCCACAACCTGACCGTCGTCATGAGGGGCGAGAGCATTCCCGCCCATACCGAATGGTCGGGAGCGCCGGCCATGCCCTTCATCTCCCAGGCTGGAGAGCGGGCGGCGGCGTGATGCCGCCTGGACGGGATTTTGCAACAGGGCCTAGATGGCCTCGCGCAAGGATCGAAACGACGTGAGCACCTACCTTTCCCAGGGAATCGCAGCGGTCGCCGTCCTCGCCGCGGCCGTGTCGATGGCCTCGATCGGTCCTGCTTTCGCCGACGAGCCAAAACAGGTCGCCGCGCCCACGACGCCCGTGAAGCATCCCCTGCCGGGTCCCGCTGCCGCGCCGGGGAAGCCGGACGGCTCTGCTGACAGCGCCCTGCGCCGAGGCGCCCCGTCTCCCCAGCGGGCCGCCGACAAGGCCCATTGCCGCGAGCAGGCGGCGAAGCGGAAACTGTTCGGCCTCGGCCGGCACAAGTTCCTGCAACGCTGCCGCCGCGCCCGCCGCAAGGCGCTCGGCACCGCGCACTGACCCCGCGGCCGCGTTCGGGAGGGTTTCCCCTTTTTCGCGGCATGGCTTAAAGCGCGCGGACGATGTCGCATAACAGCTTCGGACACCTTTTCCGCGTCACGACCTTCGGCGAGAGCCACGGGCCGGCGCTCGGCTGCGTCGTCGATGGCTGCCCTCCCGGCATTCCGCTGGAGGAGGCCGAGATTCAGGCCGATCTCGACCGGCGGCGGCCGGGGCAATCCCGCTTCACGACCCAGAGGCGCGAGCCCGACGCGGTGCGCATCCTCTCCGGCACGTTCTGCGACGACCGCACGGGAGGGGCGCTGACCACCGGCACCCCGATCGCGCTCCTGATCGAGAATACTGACCAGCGGTCCAAGGATTATGCCGAGATCCGGGACCTCTACCGGCCGGGCCATGCCGACTACACCTATGACGTCAAATACGGCATCCGCGACTATCGGGGCGGCGGGCGCTACTCGGCCCGCGAGACGGCGGCGCGCGGCGCGGCCGGTGCGATCGCCCGCAAGATCCTCGCCGGCGTGACGATCCGGGGGGCCGTCGTCCAGATGGGACCGCATGCCATCGATCGTGCGCGATTCGATTGGGACGAGGTCCCGCGCAACCCGCTCTTCTGCCCGGATCCGGTCGCGGCCGGGGAATGGGCGGACTATCTCGACGGAATCCGCAAGGAGGGCTCCTCGGTCGGCGCCGTGGTCGAGATCGTGGCGGAGGGCGTGCCGGCGGGTCTCGGAGCCCCCGTCTACGGCAAGCTCGACGGCGATCTCGCGGCGGCGATGATGTCGATCAACGCCGTCAAGGGAGTGGAGATCGGAGACGGATTCGCCACGGCGGCTCTGCGCGGCGAGGAGAATGCCGACGAGATGCGGCCGGGAAACGACGGCCCCGTCTTCCTGTCGAACCATGCGGGGGGCATCCTGGGCGGCATTTCCAGCGGCCAGCCCGTGGTTTGTCGCTTCGCGGTCAAGCCGACCTCCTCCATCCTGACGCCCCGCCGCACCATCGACCGGCAGGGACGGGAGGCGGAGATCGTCACCAAGGGGCGCCACGATCCCTGCGTCGGCATCCGCGCCGTCCCGGTCGGAGAAGCCATGATGGCCTGCGTCCTCGCGGACCATCTCCTGCGCCACCGCGCGCAGGTCGGTCCGGCGGCCGCACGAATCCAGGAAGGTTGACCGGCATGTCCAGCATGCGCCTCGTCGTGATGGGAGCGGGCGGCCGCATGGGCCGCATGCTCGTCAGGGCCGTCGAGGGAGGAGAAAACGCCTCTCTCCATGCGGCGGTCGAGCGACCCGGATCGCCGTTCCTCGGGCAGGATCCCGGCCTGCTGGCCGGGGTGGCGGCGACGGGCGTTCGAATCACGGACGATATCGACGCGGCGCTCGAGGGCGCGGATGGCGTCCTCGATTTCACCGCGCCCGCGGCGACCCTCGACGTCGCGCGCCGCACCGGGGCGAGGGGGCTCGTCCACGTGATCGGCACGACGGGGCTTTCGGCGGCGCAGCTCGACGAGTTGCGCGCCCTCACCCGGGGCGCGCGGATCGTCCAGTCCGGGAATATGTCGCTCGGCGTCAATCTCCTCGCGAGCCTCGTGCGCCGGGCCGCCCGCGCGCTTGGCGCCGATTGGGATATCGAAATCCTCGAAATGCATCATCGCATGAAGGTCGACGCCCCCTCAGGAACGGCGCTTCTCCTCGGGCAGGCGGCGGCGGAGGGGCGGGAGATCGACCTCGCCGCGCGTTCGGTCCGCTCGCGGGACGGCCAGACCGGGGCCCGCCGCGCGGGCGATATCGGCTTTGCGGCGCTGCGGGGCGGGAGCGTCGTGGGCGAGCATTCGGTCATCTTCGCCACCGAGGGCGAGCGCATCGAGCTGTCGCACAAGGCAGAGGACCGGGGCCTCTTCGCCAACGGCGCTCTTCGCGCGGCTTTCTGGGTCCGGGATCGCGAGCCCGGCTACTACACGATGAGCGACGTGCTCGGATTGTCGGATTGAGAGGCGGGCCGGCGGGGGTGCCTCGACGCTACGTCGCGTCACATCTGCGCAGGCTTGACCGCAACGGCCAGTTGGGCCCCGATAGCCGGCGGATCATGAAACCTGTCCTTCTCAGCCTCCTGTCGCTCGTCGCGGCCTCCCTGGCCTGGGCCGCGCAGCCCGTCTTCCCTCCGGGCTCGCGCATCGGCCTCGTTCCTCCCGCGCATATGGCGCCTGCGCGGGGCCTCACCGGCTTCCGCAACGCCGAGACCGGCGCGGGCATCCTCCTCGTCGAGATGCCGCCCGACGCCTTCCCGAGCCTCGCGGCGAGCCTCACCGATCAGGCCCTGAAGGCCCAGGGCTTCGCGCTGAGGTCGCGGGACAAGGTCCCGGTCGGCTCGGGCACCGCCATCATGGTGACCGGCGAGCAGGTGGAAGGCGGCCGGCGCATGATCAAGTCGCTGCTCCTCGCCGCCGATTCGTCGATGACCGCGCTGGTGATGGGGCAGTTGCCGCCCGGATCGAAGCCGGAGGAGATCGCCGCCGTCGAGCAGGCGATGCGCACGGTCGCCTTCCGGCCGCCGCTCACGCTGGACGAGAAGATCGAGGCGCTGCCCTTCTCGATCGGCGACCGCGCCGGCTTCCGACCGGTCCGCACGATGGCGGGGAACTCGCTCCTTCTCACCGACGGGCCGAGCGACGTGGTCCAGGACGTCGCCCAACCGATCCTGATCGTCGCCGAATCCTTCGGACCGCCGCCCGTGGCGGCGCAGCGCGAGACCTTCGCCCGCGGGGGCCTCCTGTCCAACAGCTTCATCAAGGACGCGGTCCTGGAGCGCTCCCAGGGCTACCGGCAAGGGGGGGCCGAGTGGCACGAACTGGTCGCGAAGGCGAGGGATGTTCGCTCGGGCAAGGATGTCGTCGTGATGCAGACGATCCGCTTCGAGCCGGACAGCTATATCCGCAGGGTCGAAATCGTCCGCCCCGGGGAGGGGGACCCCGCCTTCCCCCGCCTGCGCCGGATCGTCGACAGCATCGCGCCCAAATAGGGCGCGATGCGTTCGACGCTTCCCTGTCATCCCCGGCGGCCCGAAGGGCCGGGAAGGGGATCCAGGGGCTCGCGGGCTCCTCTCAGGTTCCCTCGGACTCGCTCGCGGGCCCCGGCGTCGGCTTCGGGGCGCCCTTCGCGACGCCGACCATGGCTGGCCGCAGGACGCGGTCGCCGATCGCATATCCCTTCTGGACGACCTGGACGACGGTGCCGCCCGGCACTT
>NZ_DAOLAJ010000052.1:0-8998 GCF_035325185.1 Enterovirga sp.
CGGCCCGGCCTCAGGAACGAGATCTGGCCATGCTGCGCGGCGGCCTTCTCGCCGCGCGAATTGCAGGCGAAGGCGAAGGCGGATTCGGCGAGGAGGAAGACGAAGCCGCCACGGGCCTCGCCGGCGCCGTTCGTCATGGCCTCGGTGACCGTCATGGCCACGGTGGCATAGCCCGGCCCGATATCGAGGAGCTGCAGGCCGAGCCCGGCGCCGGCGCGGTCCTGCGCCTCCATGGCCTCGGCCGAGGCGCGCGCCACCTCGTCGGGATCGGCGTCGGTCTCGACAGCGTCGCTCATGCCGGCCGCCCCGTGAAGCGGGCCGGACGCTTCCCGAGGAAGGCACTGACGCCTTCGCGGTAGTCGGGCATCGCGGCCGCCTCGTTCTGGAGGACGCGCTCCAGGTCGAGCTGGCGGTCGAGCGAGTTGCCGGCGGCGGCGTCGAGGGCCTTCTTGATGAGGGCGAGCGCCGCCGTCGCCTGGGTCGAGAGATGCGCGGTCAGGGCCTGCGCCTCGTAGAGCATCGTCTCGTCGTCGATCGCCTTCCAGATCAGGCCCCAATCGGCCGCCTGCTCGGCCCCGATCGCCTCGCCGGTCAAGGCGAGCGCGCGGGCCCGCGCATCGCCGACGAGGCGGGGCAGGAACCAGGTGCCCCCGCTATCGGGAACGAGCCCGATCCTGGCGAAGGACTGGATGAACTTCGCCGAGCGCGCCGCCACCACGATGTCGCAGGCGAGGGCGATATTCGCCCCCGCCCCGGCCGCGACGCCGTTCACCGCCGCGACGACGGGCTTCGCCATCGCGCGGATGCGGCGCACGAGCGGATTGTAGAATTCCCCGATCACGTCGCCGACGCCGTCCTTGGGGAGGGCCTCCAGGTCCTGGCCGGCGCAGAAGCCGCGCCCCGCCCCCGTGATCATCACGGCGCGGCAGGTCTCGTCCTCGTCGAGCCCGTTCAGGGCGGCGGCGAGGGCGCGGTGCATGTCGGCGTCGAAGCTGTTCAGCCGCTCGGGCCGGTTGAGCGTGACGAGGCTCCAGGCCCCCTTGTTCTCGACCAGGATCGGGTCCACGGGCGCCTCCGGCCTTTCGCGTGCGAAGCAAGTCCTGCGGTGCTTTAGCGCTGCCGCCCGATGCGGAAAAGCGCTAAGGGACGGCTGCGTGAATCCCTCCGAGCCCTTCATCAGGCGTCCCGTCGCCACGACGCTGCTCGCAATCGGCCTCCTGCTCGTGGGCTTCGTCGCCTATCTGTTCCTGCCCGTCGCCTCGATGCCGAGCGTGGATTTCCCGACCATCCGGGTCATCGCCTCGCGGCCGGGCGCCGACCCGGTGACCATGGCGGCGACGGTCGCCGCCCCGCTGGAGCGGCGCCTCGGCGCCATTGCGGGCGTCACCGAGCTGACCTCGATCTCCTCCCTCGGCTCGTCGACGATCGCGATCCAGTTCGATCTCAAGCGCAGTGCGGACGGGGCCGCCCGCGACGTCCAGGCCGCCCTCAACGCCGCCGCGACGGACCTGCCCTCGGACCTGCCGACCCTGCCCTATTTCCGCAAGGCCAATCCGGGCGCCTTCCCGGTCATGATCCTGGTGATGACGTCGAGGACCCTGCCGGCCTCGGCCATCTACGACGTCGCCGACACCACGATCGCCCAGCGCGTCGCGCAGGTGGAGGGGGTCGCCGAGGTGATCGTCAGCGGCGCCGAGCAGCCCGCCATCCGCGTCACGCTCGACCCCGCCCGCATGGCGGCGATGGGCCTGTCCTTCGAGGATGTGCGCACGGCCATCGCCGCGGCGAGCGTCAGCGCGCCGGTGGGCTCCTTCGACGGGCCGGACCGGGCCGTCACCATCGCGCTCAACGACCAGCTCACGACCCCTGAGGAATTCGGCCGCATCGTCGTGCGCTCGCGCCGCGGTGTCGTGGTGCATCTCGCCGACGTCGCGACGGTCGAGAGGGGCACCCGCAACAGCCGCTCCTCCGGCTCCTATAACGGGCTCCCGGCCGTAACCCTCCAGGTCACCCGGCAGCCGGGCGCCAATGTCGTCGAGACGGTGGACCGCGTGCGCGCCCTCCTGCCCGAATTGCGGCGCTGGATCCCGGCCGGGATCGACCTCGAGGTGATGAACGACCGCACGCTGACGATCCGGGCCTCGCTCGCGAACATGCGCGGCACGCTGGTCGAGACGATCGGCCTCGTGATGCTGGTCGTATTCCTGTTCCTGCGGCGCGCGACCCCGACCTTCGCGGCCGGCGTCACGGTGCCGCTCTCGATCGCGGGCACGCTCGCGGCGATGTGGCTCTTCGGCTTCACGCTCGACAACCTGTCGCTGATGGCGATCACGATCTCGGTCGGCTTCGTCGTCGACGACGCCATCGTGATGATCGAGAGCGTCCAGAAGCATCTGGAGCGCGGGCTGCCGCGGATGGAGGCCGCGCTCGCCGGCGCGCGCGACATCGGCTTCACGGTGATCTCGATCAGCCTGTCGCTGCTCGCGGCCTTCATCCCGCTCTTCTTCATGCCGGGCCTCATCGGCCGCTTCTTCCTGGAATTCGCCGCAACGCTCGGGGCGGCCGTGGTCGTCTCGACGCTCGTCTCGCTGACCGTCGCGCCGACGATCGTCGCGCACCTGCCTCATGGCCGCAGCCGCCGCACCTGGCTCGACCGGCTGGTGCTCGGCGGCCTCGGCGCCCTGACGCGCCTCTATGCCGGGAGCCTTGCGGCGGCGCTCCGCCATCCCTGGGCGATGCTGCTCGTGACCGTCGCGACGATCGGGCTCACCGTCCACATGTTCCGCACCGTCCCGAAGGGCTATTTCCCGCAGGACGATACCGGCCTCCTGATCGGCTTCACGCAAGCCTCGCCCGACATCTCCTTCCCCGCCATGGCGGCCTTGCAGGAGCGCGTGGCGGAGATGGTGCGTACCGATCCCGCCGTCGAGGGCGTGTCCTCCTCGGCGGGCTCGACGGGCTGGAGCGGCGCCGTCAACCAGGGACGCCTGTTCATCAGCCTGCGCGAGGGACGGCACGAGACCTCCCAGGTGGTGATCGCGCGGCTGCGCCGGGCGCTCGGCGGCATTCCGGGCATCCGCGCCTATGTCTTCGGCGCCCAGGACATCCGGGCCGGCGCCCGGCAGAGCAATTCGCAATACCAGGTCACGCTCCTCTCGCAGAGCGTCGGGGAGCTGGACGAATGGACCCCCAAGGTCCTCGAGAGGCTGCGCCGGGTCGAGGGGCTGACGGATGTCTCCAGCGACCGCGACCAGGGCGGGCTCCAGGCGAAGGTGAATGTCGACCTCAAGGCCGCCGCCCGCCTCGGCGTCGCCATCCAGGACGTGAGCGCGGCCCTGAACGACGCCTTCTCCCAGCGCCAGGTCTCGACCATCTACACCCAGCGCAACCAGTACCGCGTCGTGCTGGAGGTGGGCTCGCACCAGCGCGACGATCCTGGCGACCTGACCCAGATCTACGTTCCCGGAAGCGGCGGGACGGCCGTGCCCCTCTCGGCCATCGCGACGGTCGAGCGCGGGCTCCTGCCCCTCACGGTGAACCACCAGGGCTCCTTCCCGGCCGTGACGATCAGCTACAACCTCGCCGAGGGGATGGGGCTGGAAGCCGCCTCCCAGGCGATCCTCCAGGCCATTGCCGAGACGCATCTGCCGCCGGGGATCCGGGCGGAATTCGCGGGCGACGTCCGCGACTTCGCGGGGAATGCGGGCGCCTACGGGCTGCTCGTCCTCGCGGCGCTCGTGGCCGTCTACATCATCCTCGGGGTGCTCTACGAAAGCCTCGTCCACCCGCTGACGATCCTCTCGACGCTTCCCTCCGCCGGGCTCGGCGCGCTGATCGCGCTCCAGGTGAGCGGGCTCGAACTGTCGATCATCGCGATGATCGGGCTCATCCTGCTGATCGGCCTCGTGAAGAAGAACGGCATCATGCTGGTCGATGCCGCGCTCACCTTCGAGCGGCAGGGACATGAGCCGGCGCGGGCGGCGGTCGAGGCGGCGATCGAGCGCTTCCGGCCGATCCTGATGACGACCTTCGCCGCGCTCCTCGGGGCGGTGCCCCTCGCGGTTGCGACGGGGGTCGGAGCCGAGATCCGCCGGCCCCTCGGCATCACCATCATCGGCGGGCTGATCGTGTCGCAGCTCCTGACGCTCTACACGACGCCCGCGATCTACCTCCTGATCGGCCGCCTGCACAATCGCAGGCAGCGCCGGCGCGAAGCCGCCCTCGCCCCGGCGGAGTGAAGGGGCCGCGCTCAGCGCTCGCCGATATAGCCCTTCGGAGTGATCACTACCCATTGCCGGCCGCGGCGCTCGATGGCTTCGACCCGGCCGGCGCCGGGCAGGTTGTAGCCGACAGCGACGTCGATATAGCGGCCCGACCGGGTCTCGATGAGAGCGAAGCCGTCATCGTAGTCGCGCACCACGAAGCCGGCGAGCGGCGTCTTGCGCGGATCGAGCTTCTCGGCCGGCTTCGCCTCGCCGATGCTGCCCGTATGGGCGGGATCGGCATGGGACTCGGCAGCGGGCTTGGCCGGGGCGGGGCCGGGCTTGGCCGGCGGGATGGGAGCCGCCGCGACCTTCTCGCGCTTCTCGGCTTTCTCCGCCGCGGCCTGCCGGGCCGCCTCGCGCTGCCCGCGCTCGATCCGATCGAGCTGCTCGGCCAGCTTGGCAATGCGGCTCGCGCTGTCCTGGCCGGCCCGCTCGACGCGGTCCGAAAGCTGGGCCTGTTTCGCGAGGATGTCGCTCCGCGAGGCCGCGCGGTCGCCCTTGATCCCCTCGACGGCGCTCCTGATCGATGTCAGCTCGGCCGTGAGCTGTCCAAGCTGGCCATGGGCGTCGCGCAGATTCTGCGTGGCGGCTTCCAGGAGCTGCGCCGTCCGGCCCGAATCGGCGCCGCCGCGAGACGTCGCCGCCCCGATCCCGTAGCCGCCTCCCAAAGCGAGGACCAGAGCCGCCGCAGCCGCGGCCGGCATGCGGACAGCCCGTGCTCCGGCCGTCCAGGCCCTGACCCGCAGGACGGACGAAGCCGCGGCCTTCGCTGTTCCGGCGGGCTCGGCCGTCGGGGCCTTTGCGCCTTCGCTCTCCTCCGCCCGCGCGCAGGCGGCGTCCGATCCCGCGGGGATGGCCGCAGGAGCGGCGAGGCCAGCCTCTTCCGCTTTTCCTGTCTTCCCGGCCTCGGCGGGGATGCCTGTGCAGGTTTCGCCCGCTTTCGCCGCCTCGGCCGGAGGCGCGGCCTCGGCGCGAGGCGCGGCCTCGGCGTGAGGCGCGGCCTCCTCGGGTGGGGGCGAACCGGCCTCGGCGCCGCCGAGGATCGGGGACGTGAGCTTGCTGGTCATGGCCATTTCCGCAATTGCCTTCAGCAAGCGATAACCAAGCGCATTTACGAAACCGTTACCGTCGCGCCCCGCCGCCCCAGATGACCGCGGAGAGGTGACCCCGGAGGGCAGCCGCTCTATGAGGCGCCCATGCCTTCCCGCATGTGCCCCTTCCCGCCCCCGGCGAAAGCCTGATGGCCGCCCCTCCCCTCCTCGCCTTGCAGGGCATCGCGCTCACCTTCGGCGGCACGCCCCTTCTCGAAGGGGCGGACCTTTCGGTTGCGCCGGGAGAGCGCGTTTGCCTCGTCGGCCGTAACGGCTCGGGCAAGTCCACGCTGCTGAAGATCGCCGCGGGGCTCGTCGAATCCGATTCCGGCACCCGCTTCGTGCAGCCGGGCGCGACGATCCGCTACCTGCCCCAGGAGCCGGACATGGGCGGCCATGCCAGCGTCCTCGCCTATGTCGAGGCCGGGCTCGGCCCCGCCGACGATCCCCATCGCGCCCGCCGCCTGCTGGAGGCTTTGGGCCTCACCGGCGAAGAGGAGCCCGGCGCCCTCTCCGGGGGCGAGGCGAGGCGCGCGGCCCTGGCCCGCACCCTCGCGCCCGAGCCCGACATCGTGCTGCTCGACGAGCCGACGAACCATCTCGACCTGCCGACCATCGAATGGCTGGAGGGCGAGTTGCGGGGCAGCCGCTCGGCCCTCGTCCTCATCAGCCACGACCGGCGCTTCCTGTCGAACCTCACCCGCGCCACGACCTGGCTCGACCGGGGCCGGACGCGCCGGATCGAGCGCGGCTTCGCCGCCTTCGAGGCCTGGCGCGACAGCGTCTATGCCGAGGAGGAGGCGGAACGGCACAAGCTCGACCGCAAGATCGTGGCCGAGGAGCATTGGGTCCGCTACGGCGTCACCGCCCGGCGCAAGCGCAACGTGCGCCGCATGGAGGCGCTCCAGGCTTTGCGCGCCGAGCGCCGCACGGCGCGGCGCGCGACCGGAAGCCTCGCCGTCCAGGCCACCGAGGCGGATGCGTCCGGCACGCTGATCGTGGAGGCGAAGGACCTTTCCTTCGCCTATGACGGGCGCCCGATCGTGCAGGGCTTCGCCACCCGCATCCATCGCGGCGACCGCCTCGGCATCGTCGGGCCGAACGGGGCCGGCAAGACGACGCTGATCAAGCTTCTGACGGGCACCCTGGATCCACAGGGCGGCGCCGTGCGCCTCGGCACGGGGCTCGAGACCGTCACCCTCGACCAGCGCCGCGACAGCCTCGATCCCGACACGACCCTCGCCGAGGCCCTGACCGGCGGGCGAGGCGACACGGTCATGGTCGGCGGCCAGCCGAGGCACGTGGTCGGCTACCTGAAGGACTTTTTGTTCTCGCCCGAGCAGGCGCGCACGCCGCTCCGGGTCCTCTCGGGCGGCGAGCGGGCGCGGGTGATGCTGGCGCGGGCGCTGGCAAGGCCCTCGAACCTCCTCGTCCTCGATGAGCCGACCAACGACCTCGACCTCGAAACCCTCGACGTGCTGGAGGAGATGCTGGCCGATTATGCCGGCACGATCCTCCTCATCAGCCACGACCGCGACTTCCTCGACCGCATCGCGACCAGCGTCGTCGTGCCCGAGGGCAAGGGACGCTGGCTCGAATATGCGGGCGGCTACACGGACATGCTGGCCCAGCGCGGCCAGGACCTCGTCCGCGAGGCGCAGGCCCCGGCGCCGAAGGCCGCGAAGCCTTCCGCGGCGAGGACCGCCCCGGCCGAGCCGAAGCGGCGCCTCAGCTTCCACCAGCAGCATGCTCTGAAGACCCTGCCGGGCCGCATCGAGACGCTCGGCCGCGAGATCGCCGCCTTGCAGGGGAAACTCGCCGATCCCGCCCTGTTCACGCGCGATCCGGCCGCCTTCGGGAAGCTGTCGGAGGCGCTGGCGGCCAAGGGCGAGGAACTCGACGCCGCCGAGACGGAATGGCTGGAGCTGGAGATCCTCCGCGAGGAGATCGGCTGAGATGCCGTCCCGTCGTCCCGGCCGGCCGCGGCGACACCATTGACGAGGGCGGGCGCGCAGCCGTACCTCTTGCCCGGACTTCGGGCGGATACGTCATGTACAAGGCCGTGACCCGCGGCATCCGGGTGACCGTCGAGCCTCGCTTCGTCGAGGAGGAATCGCAGCCCGAGAAGGGCAAGTATTTCTTCGCCTACACGGTCGAGATCACAAACCTGTCGAGCGACCGCGTGCAGCTCGAATCGCGCCACTGGACCATCGTCGACGGCCTCGGCCGGTTCCAGCGGGTGAACGGGGCGGGGGTTGTCGGCAAGCAGCCGGTGCTCGGGCCCGGCGAGAGCTTCACCTATACGAGCGGCTGCCCGCTCACGACGCCGGACGGCACCATGCAGGGCTCCTACCTGATGCTGCTCGATACGGGCGAGGCCTTCAAGGCCGAGATCCCCGCCTTCGCGCTGGAAAGTCCCTTCGCGAAACACATCCTTCATTGACGGCCGCCCCCATGCCCCCCCTCACCCTGCTCGAGCGCCTCGTCGCGTTCGAGACCGACAGCCGGCTCTCGAACCTGAAGCTGATCGACTTCGTCTCCGATCACCTCGCCGGGCTCGGAATCGAGGTCTCGCGCCATCCGAACGAGGCGGGGGACAAGGCCGCGATCCTCGCGACCATCGGCCCGAAGACAGAGGGCGGGGTGGTCCTGTCGGGCCATACCGACTGCGTCCCGGTCGAAGGCCAGGAATGGAGCGGCGATCCCTTCCGGCTGCGCGTCGAGAACGGGCGCGCCATCGGGCGCGGAGCGGTGGACATGAAGGGCTTCGACGCGATCTGCCTCGCCGCCGTCCCCGCCATGCTGGAGGCCGGGCTCAGGCGGCCGATCCACATTCTCCTCTCCTATGACGAGGAGACGACCTGCCTCGGCTCCAACGACGCGATTCGCCGCTTCGGCCGCGACCTGCCCCGCCCCGCCGCCGCCATCGTCGGCGAGCCGACCGACCTCGCCGCGGCGGACGCCCACAAGAGCGTCGCGTCCTTCATGACGCGCGTCTTCGGCCACGAGGCCCATTCGGCCAAGCCCCAGCTCGGCGCGAACGCCATCGCCGCCGCGGCCGACCTCATGGCCGAGCTGAACCGCATGGCCGACGAGATGGAGGAGCGCGGCGACCCCTCGGGCCGCTTCGATCCTCCCTATACGACGATCCATGTCGGCCGGGTGGCGGGCGGCAATGCCCGCAACATCCTGGCGCGCGAATGCTGGTTCAACTGGGAGTTCCGCGGCCTGCCCGATCTCGATCCGAACGAGATCCCGGAGCGGTTCGAGGCGGCGTCCGAGCGCGTCCTGCGGGAGCGGCTGAACCGCCACGTGCCGCTCGGGCGGATCGAGACCGAGTGGCAGGTCCTCGTGCCGGGCCTGCGGCCGGAGCCGGGATCGGCTGCCGAGCGGCTCGTGCTCGGACTCACGGGCGCACCAGCCACGATCACCGTCCCCTTCGGGACCGAGGCGGGCCATTTCCAGGCCGCGGGCATCCCCACCATCGTCTGCGGCCCCGGCTCGATCGACCAGGCGCATCAGCCGGACGAATACATCACCCTCGACGCCTTCGCGGCGGCCGACGGCGTCGAGCCCCCCCTGAATCCCCGCATGTTCGGCCTACCCCCCGCCGGTGGGCCCCCCCCCACCCCACCCCCCCCC
>NZ_DAOLAJ010000052.1:9008-26548 GCF_035325185.1 Enterovirga sp.
GCGGGCGAAGCTTTCATCGCCCGCCTGATCGCGCAGATGTCGGCCTGACCCCCGTCAGGCCGGCCCCCTCCCCCCCGACCCCCGCCGATGCCGGACACCCCTCTCCCCAAGGCGGATTACACGCCCGAGGCCCGAGGCCCGCTGACGGGCCTGCGGGTGATCGATCTCTCGCGCCTCGTCGCAGGCAACCTGCTCACCCAGCACCTCGCCGATTTCGGCGCCGACGTGATCAAGGTCGAGCCGCGCGACGGCGACACCCTGCGCGGCTGGCGCGTCCGGGGCGTCGAGACGACCTGGAAGGTCCATTCCCGCAACAAGCGCAGCCTGTGCCTCGATTTCCGCCATCCGGGCGCCGTGCCGCTGCTGCGCCGGCTGGTCCCTGGCGCCGCGATGCTGATCGAGAGCTTCCGCTCGGGCACGCTGGAGAAGATGGGCCTCTCCCCGGCCGAATTGCACGCGCTGGAGCCGAGGCTCGTGATCGTGCGCATTTCCGGCTGGGGCCAGACGGGGCCGTATCGCCGCAGGCCGGGCTTCGGCACGCTCGTCGAGGGCTTCTCGGGCTTCGCCGCCATGAACGGCTTTGCCGACCGCGAGCCCGTCCTGCCGCCGATGTATCTCGCCGACGGGATCGCGGGCCTGACCGGCGCCTTCGCCGCCATGGCGGCGCTCCGCGAGGTCGAGGTCAATGGCGGCCGGGGACAGGTGATCGACCTGCCGCTGCTCGATCCGATCTTCAACGCGCTCGGGCCCCAGGCGGCCAATTACCGGCTCACCGGCAAGGTCAAGCCGCGCACCGGCAGCCGCTCGAGCGGCTCGGTGCCCCGCAACGTCTACCGCGCGAGCGACGGCGGCTATGTCTGCCTGTCGGGCTCGACCCAGGGCATGGCCATGCGGGTGCTGCGCGCCATCGGCCGGCCGGAGCTGTGCGACGATCCCCGCTTCGCCACCAACGAGCAGCGCCTCGTCCATGTCGAGGAACTCGACCGCATCATCGGCGACTTCGTCGCGACCCGCACGGTGGACGAGAACGTCGCCTTCTTCGAGGAGGCCGAGGTCACGATCGGCCCGGTCAACGACATCGCCCGCTTCATGGCCGATCCGCATGTCCATGCCCGCGCCCTGCTCGCGGACTACCCGGACGAGGACATGGAGAGCTTCCCCATGCATGCGGTGCCGGTGCGGCTGTCCGAAACGCCGGGCAGCATCCGCACGCCCGCGCCCCGGCTGGGAGACCATACGCGCGAGGTCCTGGCCGAGGCGGGGCTCGACGAGGCCGAGATCGCAGCGGCCCTGGCCTCGGGCGCCGTCAAGGAGACGAAAGCATGAGCGCGGTCGCGAAATTCCCCGTCTGGCGCTCGGCGCTCTTCGTGCCGGCCAATGTCGAGCGCTTCGTCGCCAAGGCGACGGAGCGGGGCGCCGACGCGCTCATCATCGACCTCGAGGATTCGATCCCGCTCGCCCAGAAGGAGGCGGCGCGCGCCCTCGTGCCCGGCATCGTCGAGCGCTTCCGGGCGAAGGGACGCTCCGACGTCATGGTGCGCATCAACCAGCCGCTCGAACTCGCCGTGCGCGACCTCGAGGCGGCCGTGATCGCGGGCGTGGACGCGATCAAGGTCACGAAAGTCGAGGGGCCGGAGCATCTGAGGCTCCTCGACGAGATGGTCGCGCGGCTGGAGGCGCAGCGCGGCCTGCCGGTCGGCAAGATCTGGTTCATCGGCCTGATCGAGGCGCCGGGCCCGCTCGCCCGCGCCCACGAGATCGCGCGCGCGACGCCCCGCCTCGCGGGCATCTCGCTCGGCGCGGAGGATTACGCGACCGCCATCGGCGCCAAGCCCTCCGAGGACACGATGTTCGTGCCCAAGCAGCAGCTCATCCAGGCCGCCGCGGCCGCCGGCATCCTGCCGCTCGGCACCATCGGCTCTGTGGCCGATTTCTCCGATCTCGAAGGATATGCCCGCATCGTGCGGCGCTCGGCAGATTTCGGCTTCGTGGGCGCGGCCTGCATCCATCCGAACCTGGTGCCGATCCTCAATGCCGGCTTCAGCCCCTCCGAGGAGGAGGTGAGGCAGGCCGAGCGCATCGTGGGGCTCGACCGCGAGGCCGCGGCGGCGGGGCGCGCCTCCTTCGCCGTGGACGGGAAGATGATCGACATCCCGATCGTGCAGCGCGCCGAGGCGCTGCTCGCCCGCGCCGCCGCGATCAGGGCGCGGGGCTGACCAGCCCGCGGCGCCCTGGCGCGAAGTTCCGGGTTGATCTGCGCGCGCGGCTCTGTTTTACGTGGCTCCATGCGATTTCGGTCCGCCATCCTGGGCCTGACCCTTCGACTTAGCTGCCCGGCGCTGTGAGCGCGCCGGGGATTTGAGCTTGTCCATCGCATCGCGGCGCCTCGGCCCCTGAAGAAGCAGGGCCGGCTGCCGCCCTCATTGCAAGGGTCTTTCCATGTCCACCATGCCGATTTCCAAATACCAGGCCTATGCGCCGGTCCCGCTGCCCGACCGCCGCTGGCCCTCCCAGGTTCTCACCAAGGCCCCGATCTGGTGCTCGGTCGATCTGCGCGACGGCAACCAGGCGCTCGTCGAGCCCATGGGCGTCGAGCGCAAGAACCGGATGTTCAACCTGCTCGTGAAGATGGGCTTCAAGGAGATCGAGGTCGCCTTTCCGGCCGCCTCGCAGACCGATTTCGACTTCGTGCGCTCCATCATCGAGGATGGCGCCGTCCCGGACGACGTGGCGATCCAGGTCCTCACCCAGTGCCGGCCCGAGCTGATCGAGCGCACCTTCGAGGCGGTGCGAGGAGCGAGGAACGTCATCCTGCATTTCTACAACTCGACCTCCACGCTCCAGCGCGAGGTCGTCTTCCGCTCCGACCGCGCGGGCATCCGGAAGATCGCGACCGATGCCGCGCAGATGGTCCGGGACCTGGCCGCGACGGCGCCGGAGACCAATTTCGTCTTCCAGTATTCGCCGGAGAGCTTCACCGGCACGGAGCTCGATTACGCGCTCGAGATCTGCGAGGCGGTGAAGGCGGTCATCCGCCCCACCCCGCAGAAGAAGCTGATCCTGAACCTGCCCGCGACCGTCGAGATGGCCACGCCCAACGTCCATGCCGACCAGTTCGAATGGTTCGGGCGCCACATCTCCGACCGCGACAGCGTGCTGCTGTCGGTCCACCCGCATAACGACCGCGGGACGGCGGTGGCCGCGGCAGAACTCGCCCTGATGGCGGGGGCGGACCGCGTCGAGGGCACGCTGTTCGGCAATGGCGAGCGGACGGGCAATGTCGACATCGTGACGATGGCGCTCAACCTGTTCACCCAGGGCATCGATCCCGAGCTCGACCTGCACGACATCAACGAGATCCGCAACGTCGCCGAATATTGCACGCAACTGCCGATCCACGAGCGCCATCCCTATGTCGGCGACCTCGTCTACACGGCCTTTTCCGGCTCCCACCAGGACGCCATCAAGAAGGGGTTCGAGGCGCAGAAGACCCGCAACGCGCCGCTCTTCCAGGTGCCCTACCTGCCGATCGACCCCAAGGACGTGGGCCGCGACTACGAGGCGGTGATCCGCATCAACTCGCAATCGGGCAAGGGCGGCATCGCCTATATCCTCCAGGCCGATCACGGCCTCAGCCTGCCGCGCCCCCTCCAGATCGAGTTCTCCCGCATCGCGCAGGAGCAGATGGACGAGGACGGCAAGGAGCTGACGAGCGCCTCCCTGTGGAGCTTGTTCGGCCGGACCTATCTCCTGACCGGGGCGCCGCTGGAGCTCGTCGCGCACAAGACCTATCCTACCTCCGAGGGCACGCGCACGCTGACCGCGGACCTGAAGCAGCGGGACGGCACGATCCGCACGATCGAGGGGCTGGGCAACGGGCCGGTCGACGCCTTCGTGGATGCGCTGAAGCGCAGCTACGGGGTCGAGTTCTCGCTCGTCGATTACCACGAGCACGCCGTCGGGCGCGGCGCCAACGCCACGGCCGCCTGCTACGTCCAGCTCGAGGATGCGCAGGGGCGCACGGTGCACGGGGTCGGCATGGACCCGAACATCGTCATGGCCTCGCTCAAGGCCGTCCTCAGCGGCGTGCAGAGGATCATGGCCGAAGCCGGCTCCCGGGGATAGGCTTCCCGCCTCCCCCTGTCATCCCCGGCCCGAAGGCGCGGGAAGGGATCCAGGCCGTCTGCGAGCCCTCTGGATCCCCTTCCCCTCCGCTTCGCTCCGGCCGGGGATGACATAAGGGGGCGCGGCTGGAAGAAGAGCCCGTTCGGCGATATGCATGGCGTCCGGGGAGGGCGCGTTTCCGCGCCGGGCCGGGGTCGATCATGCAGCTTTGGCGGAACAGCATCCCGAGAGACGCCGCTTTCGCCATGCCGGCCGCGCGCTGAGCGGAGGCCGGGACATGCCGTCCGAATCGTTCGACTATATCGTCGTGGGCGCCGGCTCGGCCGGCTGCCTCCTGGCCAACCGCCTGAGCAAGGATCCCGCGAAGCGCGTCCTGCTGCTCGAAGCCGGCCGGCCCGACACCTATCCCTGGATCCACATCCCCGTCGGCTATCTCTACTGCATCGGCAATCCGCGCACCGACTGGCTCTACCAGACCGAGCCCGAGGCCGGGCTGAACGGGCGCTCGCTGCGCTATCCGCGCGGCAAGACGCTCGGCGGCTGCTCGTCGATCAACGGCATGATCTACATGCGCGGCCAGGCCCGCGACTATGACGGCTGGGCGCGGCTGACCGGGGACGAGTCCTGGAGCTGGGCAAGCTCGCTGCCCGATTTCATGGCGCACGAGGACCATTACAAGCTCGACGGAGGCGCCGATCCGACCACCGGCGGCAACAGCCGCTTCTCCGACCTGCACGGCCATGGCGGCGAATGGCGGCGGGCGGAGGAGCGGCTGCGCCGGGGGGTCCTCGACGACGTCGCCACCGCCCTGACCGAGGCCGGCTTCGAGCGTACCGACGACTTCAACTCGGGCGACAATGCCGGGGTCGGCTATTTCGAGGTCAACCAGAAATCCGGCTGGCGCTGGAGCACCGCCAAGGGATTCCTGCGCCCGGCCCGGACCCGCTCCAACCTGACGGTCTGGACGCAGGCGCAGGTCGAGCGCCTCGTCTTCGAGACGGGGCCGGACGGAGCGCGGCGTTGCGCCGGGGCCGTGGTGCGGCGGGGCGGGCAGGCCGTCACGGTCGGGGAGGCCGTCACGGTTCGGGCCTCGCGAGAGGTGATCCTGTCGGCGGGCGCGATCGGCTCGCCGCAGATCCTCCAGCTCTCGGGCATCGGCCCGGCGGACAGGCTGCGGGCGCTCGGGATCGAGACGGTGCTGGATTCGCCGGGCGTCGGCGAGAACCTCCAGGATCACCTCCAGATCCGGGCGATCTTCAACATCCAGGGCACGCTGACCCTGAACACCCTGGTCGGGACCCTCTTCGGCAAGGCGAGGATCGGCCTCGAATACGCGCTGCGCCGGTCGGGGCCGATGAGCATGGCGCCGAGCCAGCTCGGCGCCTTCACGCGCTCCGACCCCTCGCGCAGCCACGCCAATCTCGAATATCACGTGCAGCCGCTGAGCCTCGACGCCTTCGGAGAGCCCCTGCATCCGTTTCCTGCCATCACCGCGAGCGTCTGCAACCTCAACCCGACCAGCCGCGGCTCCGTCCATATCCGCTCGAGCCGCCCGGACGACGCGCCGATGATCGCGCCCAACTACCTGTCGACCGACGAGGACCGCCTGGTCGCCGCGGCGAGCCTGCGGCAGGTGCGCCGCATCCTGGCCCAGCCCGCACTCGCGAAATACAAGCCGGAGGAATGGAAGCCGGGAATCCGGTTCCAGACCGACGAGGAGCTGGCGAGGCTCGCGGGGGATATCGCCAGCACGATCTTCCATCCGGTGGGCACGGCGAAGATGGGGCGCGAGGACGACCCCATGGCCGTCCTCGACAGCCGGCTCAGGGTGCGGGGGCTCGCGGGGCTGCGCGTCGTCGATGCCAGCGTCATGCCGCAGATCACGAGCGGCAACACCAACGCGCCGACCCTGATGATCGCCGAGAAGGCGGCCCGCTGGATCACGGGCGCCGCCTGAGGCGGCCGGGATCATTCAGGCGGCCGGGCCCTGCCCCTCGCGGCTCAGGAGGTCGCCCGCGACGTCGGCGAGGCGGGGCGGGGTCTCGCGGATATAGGGGAGAGGCCGGCAGACCTCGATCGCCGCGAGGCCGAAGCGGGCCGTCATGAGGCCGTTCAGCACGCCCTCCCCCAGCCGGGCCGAGATGCGCGCGGCGACCCCGTGCCCGAGCACCTGCTGGACGAGCCCGTCGCCGAGGGCGGCGCCGCCGGTCACGGCGAGATGGTTCACGGTCGCGCGGAAGAGGCGGAAGAAGCCGAGCCATCCCGGCCGCCCGCCATAGATCCCCGCGATGCGCCGCAGGAGGCGCGCGGCGGCATAGATTACGAAGGCGATGTCGATCAGGGCGCGCGGGCTGATCGCGGTGACGAGCGAGACCTGCCGCGCCGCGGCCGCGACGGCCCGCGTCGCCGCCTCGTCGAGAGGCGCGACCAGGGTCCGCTCGGCGAGGGCGAGGCGGTCCTCGGCCTCCATGATCTCGCCCTCGACCGATTCGACGCTGGGGCCCGCGCCGGCGCGGGCCTTCCCCTTCGCGCTGGCCGCGAGGTCTCGCGCGACGGCCCGGGCCTCCTCGCCGTCGCGATGGGCGAGGGCGTCGGCGGCGCGGCGGCGCAACTCCTCGACCCTCCGCTCGCGCAGCACGCCCGCGATCTCGCGCCCGGCAATGACGGCGAGCGAGAGGCAGGCGAGCGCCGTCAGCACGACCGCGAGCCAGCCGAGCCAGGGGGAGGTCTGGAAGAGGTCGAGGATCAGCTTGTGGATCGCGACGCCGATCCCGAGGCTGACGAGCCCCGACAGGGCGGAGAAGAACAAGGCCCCCCAGCGCGAGCGCGACCGCGGCGCGGGCAGGACCGGCACGCCGTCCGCCGCCTCGATGGCCTCCATCGGCTCCTGCGTCACGATCACCCGCGCCGCCTCCGTCGTCGCGGCGGGGGTGTCGGGCGTCACCGTGACCGTGCCGGGCTCGTCGAGCCGGAAGGCGCGCGGTCGGCTGCTCATCGGGTTCTCCTCATGCGAGCCTGTCCCCGATCAGGAAGTCCAGCGCGCGGTCGAGCCGGATATGGGGCAGGACCCCGACCCGCCCGGCCGCATCCACCGGGACCGGGGGCGGACGGAAGCGGGGAAAGCGCAAGGATCCCGGCTCCAGCGCGCCGCGGAAGACGGCTTCCGGGTCCTCCGGCAATTCGCCGGGGAAGATCGCCGCCTCGGTCCTGCCGTCGAAGACCTCGCCGCCGACCACCTCGCCCGCCTCCGGCGTGCCTGCCACGGCCCTGAGCGTCGTGCGCCCTTCGAGCACCGTCGTCTCGCGGGTCGCGCGGACGGAGGCCAGCGCGACGCTGCCGACCTTCGCCCCCGCCCCCTCGCTGCGCCGCACCGCGCGGGAGACGAGAAGGCGCAGGAGCCGCTCCAGCCTGTCGTGGCTCGTATGATGGATATGGTCGGCCTTGGTGGCCGCGAAGAGCACGCGCTCGGCCCGCGGCGCGAAGAGGCGGGACAGGAAGGTGTTGCGCCCGGCATTGAAGGCGAGCAGCACGCGGTCGAGCGCGGTTTCCAGCTCCGCCAGGGCCGCGGGCCCGGCATCCACCGCCGCCAGCACGTCGACCAGCACGATCTGCCGCTCGATCCGCTGGAAATGGTCGCGGAAGAAGGGACCCACCACCCGCGACTTGTAGGATTCGTAGCGCCGCTCCATCAGCGCGGCGAGCGAGCCGGGCGCCGGGGCCGCGTCGGAGGGCAGGTCGAGGGGCGCGAAGGTGAGGGCCGGCGAGCCCGCGAGGTCGCCCGGCATGAGGAAGCGGCCCGGAGGCGTCGTCGCGACGGCCTCGGGCTCGGCCCGCAGCGCCAGGAGATAAGTGCGGAACGCCTCCGCCAGCCTCGCCGCGCGGGCCTCGTCGGCCGGCTCCGCCGGATCGGCCTCGGCCAGGGCCGCGAGCCAGGGCGCCGCGAGGGCCGCGCGGCCCGGCTGGCGGCTCCCGGCCACGCTCTCGCGCGACCATTCGGCGAAGCTCCGGTCGAGAAGGGCGAGATCCAGCAGCCATTCGCCGGGATAGTCGACGATATCGAGCGTCAGCCCGGCCGGGCCGCTGCGCCAGCCCGCCCGGCGCTCGTAATCCAGCTCGAGCCGCAATTCGGCGATGCGGTTCGTCGAGGCGGGCCAGAGGCGATCCTCCGCGATCCGCGCCAGATGCGCCTCGAAGGGGAAACGCGGAACGTCGTCGTCGGGCTGCGGGGCGAGGCGGGCGCGCCGAATCCGGCCCTCCGCGGCGGGCCGGAAGGCGGGCAGCGGCGAATGGCGCACGAGATGATGAACGAGGGCGGTCGTGAAGACGGTCTTGCCCGAGCGCGACAGGCCGGTGACGCCGAGCCGGAGCCGCGGGGAGAGGAGATCCTGCCCGATCGAGCGCAACGAATGGGCGGCGCCGGCGGTTCTGTCGACGAGATCGGTCAGGAAGGACAAGCGTCACCGCGGCAGGACGAGGGGCAGCCATGGTATGGTGAGCCACGGCCGCGGGCGCAACCGGAAGGGCGCCCGCCTATGGCTTCCCCGTATCCATGAGATGGTTCTGCTCCTGCCGGGCGGCGGCCTCGCGCGCGGCCTCTTCCGCAAGCCTCGCCTTCAGCCGGTCGATGGCACCCTCGGCGAGGGTCGGCCCGGCATGGAGATAGCCCAGCTCGACGGCGGACATCGCCACCATGACCGGCAGCAGGTTGACGGTCGGCTGCCCGGCTTCGTCGAAGAGCTTGAGATCGCTGCCGGGCTGCATCCCGAGCGCCCGCGAGATGGCGGAAGCGTAAGCCTGGATGCGCCCCTCCTCGGAGCCGCAGAAGGAGGGGATCGGGGCCGCCGCGAGGCTGCGGACCTCGGCCGGGCGGCGGGGAGCGGCGAGGGGCTTCGCCTTGGCGCGAGGCGCCGGCTGGTGCGAGGCGAAGGCGGCGGAGGGCCGCCCGCGCTCCCCGCCCCCGGACGTCAGGCTCGGGACGCGATAGCTCGGCATGGGCGGCATCGGCACGATCGAGACGCGGATGCGCCCGCCCGGCGGCGCCTTGATCGCGACGCCTTTCGGCGTCCGCGTCACGGTCGGGCGGCCGGCGGGCAAGCCGGCCCGGCGGCCGCCCGTCGAGGCGAGGTAGCGGGCCCGCAAGGTCCCGGCGAGGCCGCCGACCGCGAGGGCCACGGACATGCCGCCGATGCCGATGCGGCATTCGGCGGGCGCCCAGCGGCGCACGATGTCGAGGGCCGACTTGCGGCCGAGCGAGACGTAATAGGTGCGCAGCAGGGAGGCGGCGGCATCCGCCCCCGCCTCCGTCGAGGCGAAGGCCGTGTGCCCCTCCTCGTCGCCGCCGATCTCGCCCGGCCAGCGCGCCCGCTTGATGCACCAGGGATTGTTGAGCCGCACGCAGCGCGCGACCACCGGCCGGCCGAGATCGAGCCAGGCGGCGACGGCGGCGAGCGGGGCAGGCTCCAGGGTCCGCAGGGTTCCCTCGCGCCAGGTCGTGACGCTCTTCTCCTCGGCGCGATAGCTCGCCTCGCCGGGCGGCCCGAGCCGGGGCAGGGACAGGTCGGGCCGCGGCAGGGCCGGAAGTCCCGCCGGAAGTCCTCCCTGGAGAAGGCCCGAAACGGCGAGAACGGCGAAGGCGATCATGGCCCTCCTCCCCGCGCCGCCGGGGGGAGGACCGAGACGAGGCGTCCGTCTCCCGCCCGCACGTCCCGCCAGTGCGGCACATCCCATTCGGCGAGGACGAGGCCCGCCGTCGGCAGGGAGCGCAGCGGGTGTTCCGGCGCGCGCAGGGAAGCGGCGAAATCCTCGAGACCCGGATTGTGCCCGACCAGGACCGCGAATTGCACCTTCTCCGGCAGGGCCTGGACGAGGCGCAGCAGGGCGCGCGCGCTCGCCTCGTAGATCGCCTCCTCGATGCGGACGGGAACCCGCGGCAGGCCGGCGAGCGCCCAGGTCTCCCGCGTCCGTGCGGCGGGAGAAACGAGGGCGAGATCGGGCGCCGGGTCGAGGGCCGCGAGACGGAGGGCGAGAAGGGCCATGTCGCTGCGGCCCCTCTCCGCCAGGACGCGGTCGAAATCGTTCATCGTCCCGTGCGGGACGGCCTTGGCGTGACGCAGCAGACAGAGACGCTTCAAGACACCACCCCGCCGGCGCCTCCGTCGCGAGGCCCCCACCAGACCGGGGAACGGCCGAGCCCGCCCTCCGGTTTCCCGCGGCATTTGGGCGCCGCATCGATTCGCTCTAGAAACATCCGCGAAATCAAGCTGCCAAGATCACCCCGCTAAACGCTGGGATACCCGCATCCGATTCAGCCGCAGGTCAGGAGCCTTCATGCCCGCATCTCGTCTCCGCTCCCTGGCGCAGGCCGGCCTCCTGGCCCTGGCCTTGTGCTCGGCCTCGACCGCGGCGCTCGCGCAGAAGAGCTATGTGCGCGACAACCTCGCGAGCGAAGGCATCCGGCTGGAGGACCAGTTCAAGCGGACGGAGCGGGCCAGCCCCAACGCCGCGCAGGCGCGGCGCGACGGCGAGGCCGCGCTCGGGCGGGGCGATGCGCGGCGCGCCCTCGCCCTCTTCACCGGCGCGATCGTCGCCGATCCGAAGTCAGGTGCGGCATGGGAGGGCTATGCGCGCGCCGCGATCGCCGTGGACACGAACAATTACGGCGAGCGCTACACCTTGCGCGAGCGCGCCACCATCGCCGCCTACGTCGCCTACCAGCGCGCGGCGAGCCGGGCGGACGAGGCGCGGGCCCTTGCCCTTCTCGGCGAGGTCTACGCTCTCGGCGAATACTGGCGCTCCTCGCTCGACGCCTATCGCGCCAGCCTGCAACTGGCCGATGTCGCCGATATCCGCGCGACCTACGAGGACCTGCGCGCCAAGCACGGCTTCCGCATCACCGACTACAAGGTCGATTCGGATTCGGCGGCGCCCCGCGCCTGCTTCCAGTTCTCCGAGGCGCTTGCGGGCGGGCGGACGGACTTCACGCCCTTCGTCGCCGTCTCGGGCACGGCCAATGCCGCCGTCACGACCGAAGGCCAGGAGCTTTGCGTCGACGGCCTCAAGCACGGCCAGAAATACGCGATCGTGCTGCGCCAGGGCCTGCCCTCGGCGGTCGGCGAGTCCCTGCTGAAATCGGCCGATTACGACATCTACGTGAAGGACCGCTCCCCGCAGGTGCGCTTCACGGGCAGGAACTACGTCCTGCCGAAGACGGGCCAGGAGGGCATCCCGGTCGTCTCCGTCAATGCGTCCGAGGCGCAGGTCGAGATCTTCCGCATCGGCGACCGCAGCCTCCTGCCGACCGTGCGCGGCGACGATTTCCTGAGCCAGCTCTCGAAATACCAGGCCGGCCGGATCGCGCGCGAGAAGGGCGTCAAGATCTGGACCGGCCGCCTCGCCATGGCGAGCGAATTGAACCGGGACGTCGTCACCGCCTTCCCCATCGCCAAGGCCATCCCGAAGATGGAGCCCGGCATCTACGTGATGACCGCGATCCCGGCCGGCAGCGAGGCGGAGCCCCAGCCCTCCGCCGACGACGAGCCGAGCTACGACGAGACGAAGCGCTCGACGCAATGGTTCGTGGTCTCCGATCTCGGCCTCACCGCGCTCAAGGGCAATGACGGCATCGCCGTGATCGCCCGCTCGCTCGCGACCGGCCAGCCGGTGCGGGATGTCGAGGTGCGGCTCGTCGCCCGCAACAACGAGGTGCTGGCCACCAGGACCACCGACGCCTCCGGCCGGGTCCAGTTCGATCCGGGCCTTGCGCGCGGCGAGGGCGGCATGGCGCCCGGCCTCGTCGTCGCGACGCTCGGCATGGCGGCGGGGCTCGCATCCGGCCAGAGCCCGGCTGCGAATTTCGACTACGGCTTCCTTGATCTCGGCGGCGCGCCCTTCGACCTCAGCGACCGCGGCGTGAAGGGGCGCGCCGTGGCGGGCGGCATGGAGGCGTTCCTCTATACGGAGCGCGGCGTCTACCGCTCCGGCGAGACGGTGAACCTGACCGCGCTCCTGCGCGATTCGCGCGGCGTCGCGGCCTCGGGCTCGCCCCTGACCCTCGTCATGCGCCGCCCCGACGGCGTCGAGTACAAGCGCGACCAGGTCGCCGATATGGGCCTCGGCGGGCGGGCCTGGAGCGTGTCGCTCCTGAACGGGGCGCAGCGCGGCACCTGGCGCGCCCTCGCCTATCTCGATCCGAAGGGCAAGCCGGTCGGCGAGGCGAGCTTCCTCGTCGAGGATTACGTGCCCGAGCGGCTGGAGCTGACCCTCGCCCCGCGGGCGCCCGCGCTCCGTCCGGGCGAGCCGGCCCAGATCGACCTCTCCGCCCGCTATCTCTACGGCGCGCCGGGCGCCGGGCTCGAAATCACCGGCGAGGTGGTCGTGCAGGCGGCCGCGTCTTCCGGCATCAAGGGGCTCGACGGCTTCGAGGTCGGGCTGTCGGAAGAGACGATCGAATCCTCGACCGTCGAGATGGAGGAGAAGGCCGAGACCGGCCCGAACGGCAAAGCCGTCGTGACGGTCCCGATCCAGGCCGTTGCCGCGCCCCGGCCGACCGAGGCCAAGATCACCTTGCGCGTCGCCGAGCCCGGCGGGCGCGCCATCGAGCGCAACCTCACCCTGCCGATCCTGCCGGAAGGCCCGGTCCTCGGCGTGAAGAAGACCTTCGGCGACCTCGGCGAGGGCGCGAACGCAACTTTCGACGTGGTCCTCGCCGATCCCGACGGCACGCGCCTCGCGCGCCAGAACGTCGGCTGGTCGCTCTACCGGGTCGAGCGCAGCTACCAGTGGTTCAACTCGGACGGCCGCTGGGGCTACGAGCCGGTGAAATCCACCCGCCGCGTGGCGGACGGGCGCCTCGACCTCGCCGCAAGCGAGCCGGGCCATATCTCTGCCCCGGTGAAATGGGGCACCTACCGCCTCGACCTCTCCGCCGACGGCATCTCGACGGCCCGCACCTCGATCACCTTCTCGGTCGGCTATTCCGGCGAGCAGACCGCCGACACGCCGGACCTGCTCGAAATCTCGCTCGACAAGGCGTCCTACACGTTGGGCGAGACGATGCGGGCGCAAGTCAAGCCGCGCTTCGCGGGCCGCGTCACGCTCGCCGTCATGACCGACGCCGTGCAGGAGATCCGCGAGGTCGACCTGCCGGCCGAGGGCACGACGGTCTCGATCCCGGTCAAGGCCGAATGGGGCGCGGGGGCCTATCTCGTCGCGACCGCCTTCCGACCGCTCGACACGGCACAACGGCGCATGCCCGGACGGGCGCTCGGCCTCGCCTGGTTCTCGATCGACAAGGCCGAGCGCACCCTCGGCGTCTCCCTCGACGTGCCCGAGAAGATGCGCCCGCGCGGCACCTTGCGGGTGCCGGTGAGGCTCGCCGGGCTCCAGGCGGGCGAGGAGGCTTACGTGACGGTCGCGGCCGTCGATGTCGGCATCCTCAACCTGACCCGCTACACGACACCCGACCCGGCCGGCTTCTTCTTCGGCCAGAAGGCGCTCGGCGTCGAGTTGCGCGACCTCTACGGCTACCTGATCGACGGCATGCAAGGCGCGGCCGGCGCGATCCGCTCGGGCGGCGACGCCGAGGCCGGCGGCCTCAACGGCATCCCGCCGACCCAGGAGCCGCTCGCCCGCTATTCGGGCGTGGTCAAGGTCGGCCCGGACGGGACCGCCATTGTCGAGTTCGAGATCCCGGCCTTCAACGGCGCGGTGAAGGTCATGGCCGCGGCCTGGACGAAGAGCCGGGTCGGCTCGGCGGACCGGACCGTGACCGTGCGCGATCCGGTGGTGGTGTCCGGCACGCTGCCGCGCTTCCTCAATATCGGCGACCGCTCGCGCCTGCGCCTCGACCTCGACAATGTCGAGGCCCCGGCGGGCGACTACACGCTCGACCTGAACGTCGCCGGGCCGATCCTCGTCGATGCCGATGCGCTGCGGCGGACGATCCGGCTCGCCCAGGGAGGCAAGGGCGACGTCACGATCCCGATCGCGGCGGCCGGCCTCGGCGACGCGGTGCTCGACATCCGCCTCACGGGCCAGGGGCTCGATCTCGACCAGAGCTTCCGGCTGCGCATCCAGCCGGGAACGGGCTCGCTCGTGCGCCGCACCGTGCGGCCCCTGGAAGCGGGCGGCACGGCCACGATCACGAGCGACCTCCTGGCCGATCTCGTGCCGGGGACGGGGGCGGTCTCCGTCTCGGTCTCGCCGCTGGCCGCGCTCGACGTGCCGGGCCTGCTCCAGGCGCTCGACCGCTTCCCCTATGGCTGCACCGAGCAGACGGTCAGCCGGGCGTTGCCGCTGCTCTATGTCAACCGCCTCGCGACGGCGGAGCATCTGGGCTTCGACGACAAGCTCGACGAGCGCGTCCGCGGCGCCATCGAGCGCGTGCTGACGCGGCAGGATTCGAACGGCGCCTTCGGGCTCTGGAGCGTCAACTCCTCGGAGGATTACTGGCTCGATTCCTACGTGGCTGACTTCCTGACGCGGGCCCGCGAGCAGAAATTCGCGGTGCCGCAGACGGCCTTCACCCTCGTGCTCGACCGGCTGCGCAACTACGTCGCCAACACGACGGAGATCGGCGCGAACGGCGACACGATCGCCTATGCGGCCTATGTCCTGGCCCGGAACGGCCGGCCGGTCGCAGGCGACCTGCGCTACATGGCCGATACCAGGCTCGACGAGTTCAAGACCCCGCTCGCCCGCGCCCAGATCGCCGCCGGCCTCGGACTGATCGGCGACCGGGAGCGCGCACAACGGGTCTTCGCCTCGGCCGTGCAGCTCCTCGAGCGGACCCGCGACGGCGCCACCGCCCGGCCCGACTACGGCACGCGCCTGCGCGACGGCGCCGCCCTTGTCGCCCTCGCCTCCGATACCGGCCTCGGCCGCGACGCGATCGTCCCGATCACCCGCGTGGTCAGCCAGGAGCGCGGCGCGCGCAGCTACACCTCGACTCAGGAGCAGGCGTGGATGATCCTCGCGGCCGAGGCGCTCCAGCGCGACGCCACCGCGATCCAGGTGACGCTGGACGGCCAGCCGGTCCAGGGCTCGCTCTTCCGCACCTTCCGGGGGCCGCGACTCGAGCGCGCGCCGGTCCGGGTCGGCAATGCCGGATCGGCCTCGGCCGAGCTGGTCGTGTCGGTGGCCGGCAATCCGGTCGGGCCCGAGCCCGCCGCCTCGCGCGGCTACGCGGTGGAGCGGAGCTACTACAAGCTCGACGGCACCAAGGTCGATCCGGGCCGCGTGCGCCAGGGCGACCGCCTCGTGACCGTGCTGAAGGTGACCGAGCCGCAGGCGCTCTTCGCCCGCGTGCTGCTGGTCGACTTCCTGCCCGCCGGCTTCGAGATCGACAATCCGAAGCTCGTCGATTCCGGCTCGGTCGCCGGGCTCGACTGGCTCAAGATCGACGTGACGCCGGTGAACGAGGAATATCGCGACGACCGCTTCGTCGCCGCTTTCGACCGCGATCCGTCCCAGAAGGCGACCTGGACCGTGGCCTATACGGTGCGGGCGGTCGCGCCCGGCCGCTACGTCCACCCCGCCGCGACCGTCGAGGATATGTACCGCCCCGACCGCTTCGGCCGCACCGCCTTCGGTTCGGTCGAGGTCACGCCGCGCTAGGGCCATCGACGATGTCGCGGGACGCCGCCGCTCCCCCACCCTCCCCCCGCTTGCGGTGGGGAGGGCCGAGTCGCCCCGCAGGGGCGAACCGGGGCGGGGGGGCTCTCCGCGAATCCTCCGGCCTGGGAGCAGGCGGAGCCGCCCCCCGCCCCGGTCCTCCGCTTCGCTCCGGCTCGGCCCTCCCCGCCGCTTCGCGGGGGGGGGGCAAAAGGTGGCGCCGCCTCGCGCTCGCCGCCGGCCTCTGTGCGGCGGTGCTGCTCGGCGGCGGCGGCCTCGCCCTTTGGCGCTTCGCGGCCTCGCTGCCGCCGCTCGACCTGACCGAGGCGGAGCACCGCTCGGTCATCGTCCTCGACCGGCACGAGAAACTGCTCCGCGCCTTCGCCACCCCCGAGGGGCGCTGGCGGCTGCCGGTCACGCATGAGGAGGTCGATCCGCGCTTCCTCGTCATGCTCAAAGCCTATGAGGACCGCCGCTTCGACAGCCATCGCGGGCTCGATCCGATGGCGCTCGCGCGGGCCACCTGGCAGCTCGCCTGGAACCGGCGCATCGTCTCGGGCGCCTCGACCCTCACCATGCAGGTGGCGCGGCTGCTGGAGCCGCGCGCCGAGCGCACCCTCAAGGCCAAGCTCACCCAGGCCGTCCGCGCGGTCGAGCTGGAAAGCCGCTTCTCCAAGGGCGAGCTGCTCGACCTCTATCTGCGCCTCGCCCCCTATGGCGGCACGCTGGAAGGCGTGCGCGCCGCCTCGCTCTCCTATTTCGGCAAGGAGCCGAAGCGGCTCTCCGTGGGGGAGGCGGCACTCCTCGTCGCGCTGCCGCAATCGCCGGAGGCGCGCCGGCCCGACCGCTCGCCCGAGACCGCCCGGCGGGCCCGCGACCGCGTCCTCGCCCGCGTCCTCGCGGCGGGGGCGATCACGAAACAGGAGGCCGAGGAGGGGCGCGCCGAACGCATCCCGGCCCGCCGCCATGGCTTCCCCATGCATGCGGCGCATGCGGCCGAGCGCGCCCTCGCCGAGCGCCCCGACCTCGCCGTCCACCGCCTCGCGATCGACCGGCGCCAACAGACGGCACTGGAAGCGCTCCTCGCCGAGCGGGTCGAGCAGTTCGGCCCCGCCGCCTCGGGCGCCATCGTCGTGATCGACAACGAGACCGGCGAGGTGCGCACCCGCGTCGGCAGCCCGGCCAAGCTCGCCGCCGAGCGGCGCGGGGCCATCGACATGACGACGGCCTCGCGCTCGCCCGGCTCGGCGCTGAAGCCCTTCATCTACGCCCTCGCCTTCGAGAGCGGCATCGCCCATCCCGAGACGCTCGTCGACGACCGGCCCTCGCGCTGGGGCGCCTATGCGCCGGACAATTTCGACCTCACCTTCCAGGGCACCGTGACCGCGCGGCGCGCGCTGCAATCCTCGCTGAACCTGCCGGCCGTCGAGCTTCTGGGCGCGGTCGGCCCGGCCCGATTCATCGCCCGGCTGCGGCAGGGCGGGGCGGAGATCGCGCTCCCGCCCGACGCGCCGCCCGGCCTCGCGACGGCGCTCGGCGGGCTCGGCATCACCCTGCTCGACCTGACGCGCCTCTATGCCTCCTTCGCGCGTGGCGGCATGGCCCCGCCCCTCGTCACCCGGCTCGATCCGGGCTCGGTCCCGGCGATCGGGGAGACGCGGGTGACCGATCCGGTCCCGGCCTGGTATGTCGCCGACATCCTGCGCGGCGCCCCGCCTCCCGACCATGCGCTCGGCGGCAAGATCGCCTTCAAGACCGGCACCTCCTACGGCTATCGCGACGCCTGGGCGGTGGGATTCGACCGC
>NZ_DAOLAJ010000053.1:0-9385 GCF_035325185.1 Enterovirga sp.
GCACGCGCAGCGGCGAGCCGGCGGGCAGCGCGAGATTCGACAGCGGCACCAGCACGGCGGCGGCGAGGCCGATCGCGAGGAAGACGATCGTCGTGCGGTTGAAGATGCGGTCGGAGGTCATGGCGACACCTCCTCCGCCTCTCCCCTTGCGGGAGAGGTCGAGTCGGCGCGGAGCGCCGACCGGGTGAGGGGTGGGGCACGATGCGGGCCGGGAGCACCCCTCATCCGGTCGCCCTGAAGGGCGACTCGACTTCTCCCGCAAGGGGAGAAGCAGGGCCTGCGCATGGGGGAAGCCGACATCACGCCTCGACGAACCGGCCCTTGAGCGCGAACAGGCCGCGCGGGCGCTTCTGGATGAACAGGATGATGGCGACGAGCAGCAGGATCTTGCCGAGCACCGCGCCGGCGAAGGGCTCCAGCAGCTTGTTCGCGACGCCGATCGACATCGCCCCGACCAGCGTGCCCCAGAGATTGCCGACCCCGCCGAAGACCACGACCAGGAAGCTGTCGATGATGTAGCCCTGGCCGAGATTGGGCGAGACGTTGTCGATCTGCGAGAGGGCGACGCCCGCGATCCCGGCGATGCCGGAGCCGAGCCCGAAGGTCAGCGCGTCGATGCGGTCGGTGCGGATGCCCATGGCGCCCGCCATGCGCCGGTTCTGCGTCACCGCCCGGATCTGGACCCCGAGCGAGGTGCGCTTCAGCGCCAGCAGCAGGGCCGCGAAGACGCCGAGCGCGAAGGCGACGATGACGATGCGGTTCCAGGTCAGCGTCAGGCCGAGGAGATCGAAGGAGCCCGACATCCAGGAGGGATTGCCGACCTCCCGGTTGTTGGCGCCGAAGACCGAGCGCACGGCCTGCTGGAGGATCAGCGAGATGCCCCAGGTGGCGAGCAGCGTTTCGAGCGGCCGCCCGTAGAGGAAGCGGATGACCGAGCGCTCGATCAGCACCCCGACCGCCCCCGAGACGAGGAAGGCGAGCGGCAGCGCGATGAAGAGCGAGGAGCCGAAGAGCCAGGGCGCATGGGTGCGGATCAGCTCCTGCACCACGAAGGTCGTGTAGGCGCCGAGCATGACCATCTCGCCATGGGCCATGTTGATCACGCCCATCACGCCGAAGGTGACAGCGAGGCCGATGGCCGAGAGCAGGAGAACCGAGCCGAGGCTGATTCCGTAGATGACGTTCTGCACGTTCTGGAGCAGCGCGATCCGGTTCTCGATCGAGGCGATGGCATCGCCCGCCATGGCGCGGATCGCGGGCGGGGCGTCCGGCGACAGGTTGCGCAGCACCGCGAGCGCCTCCTGGTCGCCGCGGGCGCGCAGCACCGTGATGGCCTCCGCGCGCTGCGCGGGCGTCGCGCCGGGCATCGTCGCGAGGATCGCGGCGCGGGCCTCCTGCATCTGCCGCTTGACGGCGGGATCGGCCTCGGCGGCGATCGCCGCGTCGAGCGCGGGCAGCGCCGCGGCGTCGCGCGAGCGGAACACGGCCGAAGCCGCCTCGGCGCGGCGCGCGGGATCGGGCGCGCGCAGGGTGAGCGGGCCGAGCGCGGCCTCGACGACGCGGCGCAGGCGATTGTTGAGCCGGACCGCCTTGAGATCGGAGGCCGCCGCCGAGGCGGGCGCCCCGGTCGCCGCGTCGCGCAGCGCCCCGTCGGCCCCGCGGATGAAGACCGTCTTGTCGGCGGCGCGGACCAGCAGCCGTCCGTCCCGCAGGGCGGCGACGATTTCGGCGGCGAGCGGGTTGCCGCTCTGCGCGACGCCCTCGATCGCCGCCTCGGTCTCCGCGTAGCTGTCGGCCGCGAAACGCGCGAGGGCATCCGTATAGGCGTCCGCACGGGCGGCGGCCGAGAGGCCGAGGAGCATGAGCAGCGCAAGAAGGATTCGGCGTATGGTCATCATGTTTCCTGCGGGTCCCGGCCGGGCCGTTCCGACGAGACGGAGGGGCCGTCCCGTGTCATTCCCGCCGGCCCGAAGGGCCGGGAAGGGAATCGAGGGCCGCCTGCGAGCCCTCTGGGTCCCCTTCCCCTCCGCTTCGCGCCGGCCGGGGATGACAAGGAGGGGGTCAGGCGCTCAGGCGCCGCCGCACTTGCCGGTCTTGGTGTTGAAGTTGCCGCACTTCTTGCCGACCCAGTCGGCCTCGAGGTCGCGCGAACCCTCCAGCTCCTTCGACCACGCATCGCCGGGCACGAGGCCATCGGTCTTCCAGACCACGTCGAACTGGCCGTTTTCCTTGATCTCGCCGATGAAGACGGGCTTCGTGATGTGGTGGTTGACCAGCATCCGGGAGACGCCGCCGGTCAGGTTCGGGGTCTCGATGCCGGGCAGCGTGTCGATGACCTTGTCGGGATCGGTCGTGCCGGCCTTCTCCACCGCCTTCACCCACATGTTGAAGCCGATGACATGGGCCTCCATCGGATCGTTGGTGACGGCCTTCGGGTTCTTCTTGAAGGCCTGCCACTTGGCGATGAAGTCCTTGTTGGCGGGCGTATCGATCGATTCGAAATAGTTCCAGGCGGCGAGGTGGCCGACGAGGGGCTTGGTGTCGATGCCGGCCAGTTCCTCTTCGCCGACCGAGAAGGCCACGACCGGGATGTCGGTCGCCTTGACGCCCTGGTTGCCGAGCTCCTTGTAGAAGGGGACGTTGGCATCGCCGTTGATGGTCGAGACCACCGCCGTCTTCTTGCCGGCCGAGCCGAATTTCTTGATGTCCGAGACGATGGTCTGCCAGTCGGAATGGCCGAACGGCGTGTAGTTGACCATGATGTCCGCAGGTGCGACGCCCTTGGACTTCAAATAGGCTTCGAGGATCTTGTTGGTCGTGCGCGGATAGACGTAGTCGGTGCCGGCCAGCACCCAGCGCTGCACCCCCTCCTCCTTCATGAGATAGTCGACCGCGGGAATCGCCTGCTGGTTCGGGGCGGCGCCGGTATAGAAGACGTTCCGCTCGCTCTCCTCGCCCTCGTATTGCACGGGGTAGAAGAGGATGTTGTTCAGCTCCTTGAAGACCGGCAGCACCGACTTGCGCGAGACCGAGGTCCAGCAGCCGAAGACCGCCGCGACCTTGTGCTGCGCGATCAACTCGCGCGCCTTCTCGGCGAAGAGCGGCCAGTTCGAGGCCGGATCGACCACCACCGCCTCGAGCTTCTTGCCGAGGAGGCCGCCCTTCCTGTTCTGCTCGTCGATGAGGAAGAGCATCGTATCCTTCAGCGTCGTCTCGCTGATGGCCATGGTGCCCGAGAGCGAATGAAGGATGCCGACCTTGATGGTGTCCTGAGCCTGGGCGAAAGCCGTGCCCGTCGCCAGGAACGTCGCGCCCGCCAATGCGCCGAGCGCCGCTCGTCTGTTGAACATCATGCTGCCTCTCCGGATCTCATGGCTGGCCGACGCGCAGCCCACCCGGCATCCGCAAGGGATATGCCAGACCACCCCGAAGGCTGCCTCATCCGAAGGCAGTGCCGGCCGCGCCGGCCGGAATGCTCATGAAATAGCCAGATGCCTGCTTCGCGGGCGGAGAAGACCGTCGGGGCCGCTATCCGCCGCGAGGCGCATCAGCCTTGGTCGCCGCTTCCGCCCCGCCCGGCCGCCGGAACGCCGGCCGGAGATGCCGCGCGGCCTCCCGGCCGCGCTGCTCGAACCGGGCGAGCCGCAGGCGGCGCTCGAGCGGGAGGCCGCGGGAGCCGGGCGGAAGGGCGATGACCTCGGCAATGGTCTCGCGCCCGGGATAGAGGCTCTCCAGCGGCGAGCCGGGAAGGGTCGCCGAATCGAGCCGGTCGACGAAGCCCGTCTCGTGGCAGAGGCGGATGATCTCGGCCTCCAGCAGCAGGCCCGGAGCGCAGTTGCGTAGGCGCTCGTCATAGGCCGTCTTGAGCAGGCTCGCCGTGCCGGAGCAGGCGAGGGCGAGGCTGATCGCGATCGGCGCGCCGTCGAGGAGCAGGGCATCGGCGCGGCCGGCCACGGGCCCGTCGGCGGCGCCGAACAGGGCGCGGCCGAGACTCTCGGTCTGCGGGCGGCAGGCGAGCGCGGTGCCCGCCCTCCCCTTCCAGCCGGCCTTTTCCAGGACGAGGAATGCCTCCAGGAGGCGGCCGAGACCTGCGGCATCTGTCGCGCTCTCGACCGTCAGCCGGCCCGTTTCGCCGAGCCGCCGCGCGCGGCGGCGCAGGTCCTTGAAGCGCGAGCGGTGCGGATGCCCCGCCAGGAACGCCTCCCAGTTCGAGGACCGGTCGAGGACCGGGCGCTCGAACCGCGAGACGGCGTCGTGCTCCCACCCCGCGCGGCGCAGGGCTCCGAGGAGCCCGGCCCCGGCGCCGCTTCCGGCGGCGAGGAGCGCCCAGCGCCAGACCCCCCCGTCCGAGGCGGCGGCGAGCCCTTCCGCGAGCCGGTCGAGGACGGCGTCGCGGCCCTCCCCCGCCGCCACGAGCGGCTCGGTGGCGGTGATGTAGGGCGTCAGGAAGGGGCGCGCGACGAGGCCGCCGAGGGCGCTCACGTCGCGCCGCAGGAGGAACGGCAGCAGCGCCTCCAGCTGGCCGCCGCGGGAAATCATGAGGATCCGCAGGTCGTCGGGAAGCAGCCCCGCCCGGCCATGCGCCGCCATGACGTGGCGGCTGAAATGGGGATGGGCCGGGCCGGCCCGCCGCTGGAGATCGTCCCAGGCGGCCTCGGGGATGTCGCGGCAGGCCGCGAGGCGGACGGCGAACTCGCCGGATGCGCGAAGGGCGCCGATCATGGCGTGAGGTCCCGGTGGCGCGACCAGACGGGCGTCGCGAGCCCCAGGATCGCCTTCGCGGCGGCGGCGAGGAGGCCGGCCCGCAGGACGGTTCCGGCGGCCATGGCGAGCGCCGCCCCGAGGAGGCCGAGCTTCGGCACGAGGGCGAGGCAGAGCAGTCCCGCGACCGCCAGCACGGCGACGGTGACGAAGGCGCAAAGGCGCTCGCCGGCGAGCATCGTGAGCAGGTCCTCGCCCGGCCCGAACAGGCTCGCCAGGATCGAGCCCGCCACCAGGACCGCGAGGAGCGGCACGCCCTCCTGGAAGCCGGGCCCGAACATGGCGAGCAGGAGCGGGCTCGCCGCCACGACGCCGAGCCCGATCGCGGCCGTGGCGGCAGCCGTCGCCTGTCCCATGCGCCGCACGAGGCGCTTGAGGCCGGCCCGGTCCCCGACCGCATGGGCCGCGCTGTAGCGTGGCGCGCTCGCCGCCGTCGCCGCGAAATGGACGAAGGCCACGAACTGGTGGATGCGGGTGGCGGCGAAATACAGGCCGACCGCGGAAGGCGGCATCAGGAATCCGAGGATCACGACGTCGATGAAGGTGAAGCCGGCATGGGCGAGGTCGATGGCGGCGATGGGAAGGCTCGCCCCGAGCCAGCGGCGCCAGTGATAGCGGCGCGGGCCGGGCGGGATCACGCGCCGCAGCCGCGCCAGCAGCAGGGCACCCTGGATCGCCCCCGCGGCGGCCGTCGCGAGCAGCATGCACAGGAGCGCCGTGCCGGCTTCCGGCGGCGCGCCGAGCAGGACGGCGCCCAGCATGGCGGCCATCATCACGCCCTGGCGCAGCAGATAGGGCGGCGCGATGGCGAGGCCGCCCCAGTCCTGGCTGCGCGCCACCCCCTCGAAATATTCCTGGCAGGCGAAGAGAGGCAGCAGGCACGCCGCGACCAGGACCGGCCCGCGATAGGGGCCGGCCAGGAGGTCGGGCCACAGCCGGAGCGCGGCCGCCGCGAGAACGGCCAGGGTCAGGGCCGCCCCGACGGTGACGAGGAGGCCGCCGAGGAGATAGCCGCGGGCGAGGGCGAGATCGCCATGGGCCTGATGCGCCGGCAGGAAGCGGGAGGCGCCCTGGGACAGGCCGAAGGTGAGGGAATGGCCGGCGATCGCGGTCCAGACCCAGATGGTGGCGAAGATTCCGTATTGGTCGTGGCTCAGGAGGCGCGCCGCCAGGACCTGGACGCCATAGGCGACGGCGGCCGAGGCCACGCGGATGGCGAAGACCGTCAGGGCCGAGCGCGCCGGCCCGACGCCGAGGCCGCGCAGGCGGCCGATCCCCGATGCGAGGATTGCCCCCGCCGCCATGCCCCCGTCCCTGCTCGCGACGCCCCGGCCCGCACGGGACCTGTCCCCGCCTACACGCGAAGCCCTTGCGGGCGCGTTAAGAGCCGGAGAGGGAGCACCCCTTGCCAAGCCGCGCGGCCTCGGCCAAAGCCCGCGCGGCAGATCCGGCGTGACCACGACCTCTCCGCAAACCGCATCCCCGCACGAGGAGCCGCACGAGGCGGCTCTCCGGGCGGGCTGGTCCGTGCGCCGGCATCTGGCGCTGTTCACCGTGGCGCTCCTCGTGCCGATCCTGGCCGTGCTCGGATTCGTGCTCTACCGCGTCGCCGCCACCGAGCGTGCGCGGCTCGAGCGCGAGGCGGGCGAGATCGCCCAGTCCATCGCCGTCGCGATCGACCGCGACCTCACGGGCCTCTTCGCGGCCCTCGATGTCCTCACCACCTCCGCCAACCTGATGCAGGAGAACCTCGAGGGCTTCCACGGGCAGATGACGCGGCTCCTCGAGAACCAGGGCGTCGCGACCGTGCTCTACGACCTGGAGGGACAGCAGCTCGCCAATGTCCGCATCCCCTGGGGGCGGCCTCTCCCGAGGAGCGATCTCGCCTTCGACCACGCGACGCTCGCCCGCGGCCGTCCCTTCGTGACCGACCTCCTGGTGGGGCAGATCTCGGAGACGCGCCAGTTCCTGGTCGTGCGCGGGATCCGGGCCCAGCGGCGGCTCAAATACGTGCTGGCCTTCTCCGTCCCGCTCTCGCGCCTCGACAATCTCCTGCGCGACCTCGGCATTCCGAAGGGCTACACGGCGAGCATCGTCGACCGCCGGCACGTGATCATGGCCCGCACGCGCGCGCCCGAGGAATTCGTCGGCCACAAGACGCTGCCCGGCCTCGCCGAGGCCCTGGCGGCCGAGCGGGGGACCTGGCAGGGCGCGACGCGGGAGGGAGTTCCGATCTTCGTCGCCTTCCAGCGCTCGCGCCTGTCCGGCTATGGCGGCCTCGTCGGCATCGACAATGCCGATCTCGAGGCGCCCGTCCTGCGCTCCCTGGCGGTGCTCGGCCTGACCGTCGCGGCGAGCGCGGCGCTCTCGATCTGGCTCGCGCTCTTCGTCGGCCGGCGGATCACCCGCCCGATCGCCGCCCTCGCCCGGACGGCGGCCGCCCTCGGCCGGGGCGAGAAGATCGAGCCGCTCACCTCCAGGCTCGCCGAGGCGAACCAGGTCGGGCGCGTCCTCGTGAGCGCCTCGACCCATCTGCGCGAGAGGGAGGACGACCTGCGCGAGGCCAATGGCGAGTTGCAGCGCTTCGCCTATATCGTGAGCCATGACCTGCGCTCGCCCCTCGTCAACATCATGGGCTTCACGGCGGAGCTGGAGGCGTTGCGGGGGGATCTCTTCGCCCGCCTCGCGGAGCTGCGGCGGGCGGTCGGCGAGGCCGGAAGCGCCGGGGACGATGCGCTGGCCGCCGATTTCGACGAGGCGATCGGCTTCATCAAGACCTCGATCTCGAAGATGGATCGGCTGATCAACGCGATCCTGAGCCTGTCGCGGGCGGGGCGGCGCGAATTCCATCCCGAGCGGATCGACATGGATGCTCTCATCCGGACCATCCTGGCCTCGCTCGCCACGCAGGCCGAGACCGCCGGCGCGAGCGTGGCTGCCAAGCCGCTGCCCTCCATCGTGAGCGACCGCCTCGCCCTGGAGCAGATCTTCTCCAACCTCGTCGACAACGCCCTCAAGTACCTTCGCGAGGACGTCCCGGGCCGGATCGAGATCATCGGGAGGGCGCGCGGGGCGAGCCTCGTCTACGAGATCCGCGACAACGGCCGCGGCATCGAGGAGAAGGATCTTGAGCGCGTCTTCGATCTTTTCCGGCGCTCGGGCGTTCAGGATCGTCCGGGGGAAGGCATCGGGCTCGCCCATGTGCGCGCCCTGGTGCGCCGCCTCGGCGGCACGATCACCCTGGCCTCGGAGCCCGGCCGCGGCTCCGTTTTCACCGTGACGCTGCCCCGGCGCTGGGCGGAGCAGGACGGCAGGAAGGCAACATGACGATGTCCGTCACCATCGTGATGATCGAGGACGACGAGGGGCATGCCCGCCTCATCACGAAGAACCTCCAGCGGGCGGGCGTCTCGAACGAGATCCTGCCCTTCCGCGACGGCACGAGCGCGCTGGATTTCCTGCTCGGCCCCGACCGGACGGGAAGCGCCAATGCCGGCCGGCCGATGCTGATCCTGCTCGATCTCAACCTGCCGGACACGACCGGCGCCGACATCCTCAGGATCGTCAAGGAGAACGAGCATCTGCGGCGCACGCCCGTCGTCGTGCTCACCACCACCGACGACCAGCGCGAGATCCAGCGCTGCTACGATCTCGGCTGCAACGTGTACATCACCAAGCCGGTCAATTATGAGGGATTCTCGAACGCGATCCGTCAGCTCGGGCTCTTCTTCTCCGTGATCCAGGTGCCTGAACCCGCATGACCGACGCGCCGCTGCGCCTCCTCTATATCGACGACGATCCGGCGCTCGGCCGCCTCGTCCAGAAGAACCTGGAGAGGCGCGGCTTCGCCGTGGATACGGCGACCGACGGGGCGGCCGGGCTCGACCGCCTGCGGGCGGAGCCCTACGACGCGGTGGCGCTCGACCACTACATGCCCGGCCGCGACGGGCTCGCGGTGCTGGCCGAAATCAACGCGCTTCCCGACCCACCGCCCGTCGTCTACGTCACCGGGACGCAGGAAAGCGCGGTCGCGGTCGCAGCCCTGAAGGCGGGCGCCGCCGACTACGTCGTCAAGTCGCCGGGCGGGGAGTTCATCCACCTGCTCGAGGCGGCGCTCACCCAGGCCGTCCGGGGCGTCAGGCTGCGCCGGGCCAAGGAGGCGGCAGAGGAGGAGGTGCGGGCCGCGCGCGACCGCTTCGAAGCGCTCGCGGCCGAGCGCGCCCTTCTCATGCGCGAGGTCAATCACCGCGTCGGCAACTCCCTCCAGATCATCGCCGCGCTGCTGCACCTGCAGGCGTCGGGCGCCGGCAGCGAGGACGTGAAATCGGCGCTCGCCGCCGCCACCCGCCGCGTGATGGCGGTCGCACAGGTGCACCGGCGGCTCTACACCTCCGACGACGTCCAGGCGGTCGCGCTCGACCAGTATCTCGCGACGCTGGTGGAGGATCTGCGCAGCTCGGCCGAGGGCGACGGCGGAGGCGACGAGCTGACCCTCGCCGCCGAGCCCTGCGACGTGGATCCCGACAAGGCGGTCGCGGTCGGGGTCATCGTCACCGAGCTGGTCCTCAACGCGCTCAAATACGCCTATCCCGGCGGCAAGGGGCCGATCCGCGTCACGCTGCGC
>NZ_DAOLAJ010000053.1:9485-25374 GCF_035325185.1 Enterovirga sp.
GCCGACGAGGGGCTCGGCCGCAAGATCGTGCGGGCCATGGCGGTCAAGCTCGGCGCCGAGTGGGGCCGGGACGAAAGCCATCCCGGCATGCGAATCACCCTCGCCTTCGACCGCACCAGCCGCAAACCGCGCCAATCGGCCGCCTGACGGCCGAGTTCCCCGGAGACGCCCATGACAGACACCCTGCCGAACGCGCATGTGCGGGCCGAAGTGCTCGTGCAGGCCCTGCCGCACATGCAGCGCTACGACCAGGAAATCGTGGTCGTGAAATATGGCGGCCACGCCATGGGCGACCGGGAGGCGGCGGAGAATTTCGCCGAGGACATCGTCCTCTTGGAGCAGGCGGGCGTGAAGCCGATCGTGGTGCATGGCGGCGGCCCGCAGATCGGCCGGATGCTGGAGAAGCTCGGCATCCGCTCCACCTTCGCGGGCGGGCTGCGGGTCACGGACGAGCCGACCGTCGAGGTGGTCGAGATGGTGCTCGCCGGCTCCATCAACAAGCAGATCGTCGGCTGGATCGGCGCCGAGGGCGGCCGGGCAGTGGGCCTCTCCGGCAAGGACGGCATGATGGTGCGCGCGCGCAAGGCGAGCCGCACCATTGTCGATCCCGATTCGAAGACCGAGCGCGCGGTCGATCTCGGCCTCGTCGGCGAGCCGGACCATGTCGACCGCTCGGTGCTCGACGCGGTCCTGAAATCCGAGCTGATCCCGGTCCTCGCCCCCCTCGCGACGGGGGAAGAGGGTCAGACCTACAACGTCAATGCCGACACCTTCGCGGGCGCCATCGCGGGCGCGATGGGCGCCAAGCGCCTCCTTCTCCTCACGGACGTCCCCGGCGTCCTGGACAAGGACAAGAACCTCATCCCGGAGCTGACCATCGAGAAATGCCGCGGCCTGATCGCGGACGGCACCATCACGGCCGGGATGATCCCGAAGATCGAGACCTGCATCTACGCGCTCGAGCGGGGGGTGGAGGCCGTCGTCATCCTCGACGGGAAGGTTCCGCATGCGGTGCTGCTGGAGCTGTTCACCGATTACGGCGCGGGAACGCTGATCCGGCGGGACATCTAGCCCGCCCCCACCCCTAGCGAGAGGACGCGACATGACCCGGGAAGCCGCCATCGCCGAGGCGCTGGAGCATTTCGACAGCGGCGCTTTCCGGGCCGATCTCGCCCGCCGCGTCGCGATCCCGACCGAGAGCCAGAACCCCGAGCGGGCGGGCGAACTGCGCCGCTACCTCACCGAGGAGCTGGCGCCCCGCCTCGGGGCGCTCGGCTTTTCCTGCCGCATCATCGAGGAGCCCAAGGCCAAGGGACCCTTCCTCTATGCCGAGCGCATCGAGGACCCCTCCCTCCTCACCGTCCTCGGCTACGGCCACGGCGACGTGATCCGCGGCCTCGAGGAGCAATGGCTGCCGGGCCTCTCGCCCTGGACGCTGACCGAGCGGGACGGGCTCTGGTACGGCCGGGGCATCGCCGACAACAAGGGCCAGCACTCGGTCAACCTCGCCGCCCAGGCGGCGGTGCTGAAGACGCGCGGCCGGCTCGGCTTCAACGCGAAATGGCTCATCGAGACCGGCGAGGAGGCCGGATCGCCGGGCTTGCGGGAGGTCTGCCGCGCGCATCGCGACCTGCTCCGGGCCGACGTCCTGATCGGATCGGACGGCCCGCGGCCGGACCGCAAGCGCCCGACCATCTATCTCGGCACGCGCGGCGGGGCCTCGATGGACGTCTTCATCGACGCGCGCGAGGGCGGGCATCATTCCGGCAACTGGGGCGGGCTCCTGTCGAGCCCTGCCATCCAGCTCGTCCATGCCCTCGCGACCGTGACGAGCCCGACCGGCGAGATCCTGGTGCCCGAATGGCGGCCGGCGGGCGGCCTGCCTCCGGCGGTGCGCGAGGCCCTTGCGGGGCTCGAAATGGATATGGGCCCGGACGCCCCGGCCATCGACCCCGATTGGGGGGAGCCCGGCCTGACGGGGCCCGAGAAGGTCGTCGGCTGGTCCTCCTTCGAGATCCTGGCCATGGAGAGCGGCAATCCCAAGGGCCCGGTCAACGCCGTGCCGCCCCGCGCCTGGGCGCGGTGCCAGCTTCGCTATCCCGTCGGCGTCGAGATGGACGACATCGTGCCGGCGCTTCGCCGCCATCTCGACCGGCACGGTTTCGGCCATGTCCGGGTCGAGCCGTCCCGCGAGGAGGTCTTCCCGGCGACGCGCCTCGATCCGGCGAGCCCCTGGGTCTCCTGGGCGCTCGGCTCGATGCGGCGCTCCTCGGAGGCGACGCCCTTGCTCCTGCCCAATCTCGGCGGCTCGCTCCCGAACGACGCCTTCTCCGACATCCTCGGCCTGCCCACGATCTGGGTGCCCCATTCCTATAACGGCTGCTCCCAGCACGCCCCGAACGAGCACCTGCCGCCCGGCCTGCTGCGCGAGGCGCTCGCGGTGATGACGGGCCTCTACTGGGACGTCGAGGAGAGCGGGATCGCAAAGGGCTGAGGATCAATCCTCAGCCCCCCAGCAGCTTCTCCAGCAGGTTCCCGATCCCGTCGAGCGGGCCGTCCTGGGGGCCGCGCGGCTTCACTGAGCCCGTGCGTGTCGGGGCGGCCGAACCCGGCTGCGGCGCGGCCCGCGCCGTGCTCGCGCCGCGCCAGCCCGAGGAGCCCGGAAGAGGCTGCGGCTCCTGGCCGGCCAGTGCCGTCTTCATGAAACGGTGCCACACCTCGACCGGCAGGCTGCCGCCGGTGACCTTCCGGGTCGAGCTGCCGTCGTCGTTGCCGAGCCAGACGCCCGCGACAAGCGTCGCGCTGTAGCCGACGAACCAGGCGTCGCGGAAATCCTGGCTCGTCCCGGTCTTGCCGGCGAGTTCCCAGCCCGGGATATCCGCCTTGCGGGCCGTGCCGCTGGCGACCGTCTCGCGCATCATCGCGTTCATCATGCCGACCGCCGCCGGGCTGACGACGCGGCCGAGGCCGCCTTCCTTGCGCCGATAGAGCACCTTGCCGCTCGTCGCCTTCACCTCCGCGACGACATAGGGAATGACGCCCGTCCCGCCATTGGCGAAGGCGCCGAAGGCGCCGACCATCTCGATCGGGGACACCTCCGAGGTGCCGAGCGCAATGGAAATGTTGGGCTTGAGCGGCGAGGAGATGCCGAGCCGCTGCGCGACCGCGATCACGGCCTTGGGCCCGACCTCCTGGCAGAGACGCACCGCGACCGTGTTGAGCGAATGCGCGAGCGCCTCACGCAGGGTCACAGGGCCGCGATAGTCGCGCGAATAGTTCTCCGGGCTCCAGCCCTTGATCGTGATCGGGGCGTCTTGGCGGATGTCGTCCGGCGTCAGGCCGCGCTCCAGGGCCGCGAGATAGACGAAGGGCTTGAAGGACGAGCCCGGCTGGCGCTTCGCCGTCGTCGCCCGGTTGAACTGGCTGTCCGCATAGCTCCGCCCGCCGACCAGCGCGCGCACCGCCCCGTCCGGGCGCATGGCCACGAGCGCGCCCTGCTCGACGCCGAACTTGCCCCCCTTCTGGGCGAGCTCCTCGACGAGCGCCTTCTCCGCCGCGCTCTGGAGGACGGGCAGGATGGTGGTGGTGACGGTGACGTCGCTCTCGATCTCGCCCACGAAGTCGTCGAGCACGTCCATGACGAGATCGGCGGCGTAATTGGCGGAGCCCGCCCCGGCGCGGCGTTTGGCCGATGCGGGATGGGCCAGCGCCTCCTTCTGCTGCTCGGGCTTGATGTAGCCTTCGTCCTGCATCGCGGCCAGGACGAGGGCGGCGCGGGCGCGCGCCGCCTCGGGATTGCGGTTCGGCGCGAGGCGGGACGGCGCCTGGACGAGGCCGCCGAGCATCGCCGCCTCCGCCACAGTAACCTCCCGCGCCGGCTTGCCGAAATAGCGCTGCGCGGCGGCCTCGACGCCATAGGCGCCGGCGCCGAAATAGACGCGGTTGAGATACAGCTCGAGGATCTGGTCCTTCGAGTATTTGTGCTCCAGCCAGAGCGAGAGGATGGCCTCCTGGATCTTGCGCGAGGCCGTCCGCTCCTGGGTCAGGAAGAGGTTCTTGGCGAGCTGCTGCGTCAGGGTCGAGCCGCCCTGCATGCCGCCGCGCCCGGTCACGTTCTTGAGAATCGCGCGGGCGATGCCGAGCGGATCGACGCCGAAATGCGAATAGAAGCGCCGGTCCTCGATGGCGAGGAAGGCTTTCGGCAGGTAGGGCGGCAATTCCTTCAGCGAGACGGTGCGGCCGCCGGTCTCGCCCTTGTTGGCGAGGAGCGTGCCGTCGGCCGCGACGATGGCGATGTTCGGCGGGCGGCGCGGCACCGCGAGCTGGTCGATGGGGGGAAGCTGGGTCGCGTGATAGGCGACGAGGCCCGCGAGCGCGATGCCGCCCCAGAGCGCGAGCAGCACGCAGCCATAGACCAGCCGGCCCAGGAACGAGCGGCCGGACCTGCGCCGGGACTTGCCTTTCTTCGCCTTCGCCATGCCCCCTCCGCCCGATCGGCGGGACCGCCCGACCCGATCGTCTCGGGAGAGAGAAAGATCGAAGCCCCCTTGCACCGGCGGGCCGAAGGTGGGCTCGCGCCGCACGCGGCCGCCCCCCCGCCTGTCAGCCATTAAAATCGCGCCTCCCAGAGGGTCCACGCCGCAAGCCGGCCGGGCCGGCAGGCTCGATCAGGACATCAGGCTAGAGCGGTTGATTTAAGGCGACGTAAAGCGCGGGACCGTGCGTCGGGGCACGCCTCGGGCGTCTACAGCCCGAGGAAGGAGAGCGCGACGAAGCTCGCCGCGCCCCCCGCCAGGAGCAGGAGCGGCGAGATCGAGGTGAGCATCAGGAGCGCCGTCGCGGCGAGGGTGATGGCGCGGGCCGTCCATCCTCCCTCGAGCGCGTCCAGCAGCACGTAGACGGAGGCGAGGATCATCCCGGCCGCGACCGGCCGCAACCCGGCTTCGAGCGCCTGGGCCGCGCGGGTGCCGCCGACGCGGCGCCAGATCCGGGCCATGCCGTAGACGAGGAGCGCGGTCGGCGTGAAGATCGCGAGCGTCGCGACGAGCGCCCCCCAGGCCCCCGCGACATGCCAGCCGATCAGCGTCACGAGCAGCGTGCCCGGCCCCGGCGCCATGCGCGAGACGGCGAAGGCGTTCAGGAACTCGGCCTCGCTCATCCAGTGCCGAAGCTCGACCGCCTGGTTGTGGATGTCGGCGACGACCGTCTGGCCCCCGCCGACCGTCACCAGCGAGAGCGGCACGAAGACCGCCGCGAGGCCCCAGAGGGCGGCCGTGTGGTCCTCGCTCACGAGCGGCGCCCCAGCCGGCGATAGGCCATGGCGACGCTCGCCGTGCCGAGGCCGAGCACTACCCAGGGCAGGGGCCAGCGCAGGATGCCGACGGCGACGAAGGCCAGCACCATGACGGCGACCGGCCCGGCCCGGCGGGGCACGCGGCGGATGGTCAGGACGGCCATGTTGAGGGAAAGGCCGATGGCCGCAGCCGCCGCCCCCGTCAGAGCCACATGGGTCAGGGGATAGCGCTGGAGGAGGGAGAAGACCGCGGCGAGCCCCACGATCAGGAAGGCGGCCGGCACGATGATGCCGAGCAGCGAGAGCAGCGCCCCCCAGGTGCCGAGCAGCCGGTAGCCGATCCAGATCGCCATGTTGGAGACGTTGACGCCGGGAAAAGCCTGGGACAGCGCGAGGCCGTTGAGGAATTCCTCCTCGCTGAGCCAGCGGCGCTGCTGGACGAATTCGCGCAAGAGCCAGCCGCTGATGCCGCCGCCGAAGCTCGTCAGGCCGATGCGGCAGAAGACAAGGAACAGGGAGAGATGGGTCGGCGGGGAAGCGGCGTCGGGCATGGGGCCTCCCGGAGTGGGCTCCGCCATAGCGCGCCGCGCGCCGCCGCTCAAAGCGATTTTCCCGCATGGCTGGCCGCGCCGGGACGCTTGCGGCCGGCCCCCCGCTCATGTCTTATGCTGAAAATTCTGGAGGGATCGCTCGATGCTCGTTCGCAGGACGTTGCTGGCGCTGGCCGGGCTCGGATCGGTGGGGCTCGGATCGACGGGCTTCGCCTCCGGCGCCCTCGCCCAGACGACGAAGAAGGTCGGCTCGACCCCGACCGGAGTGCCCTTCACCTTCCTCGACACCGCCACGAACCAGATGCAGGGCGTCATGGTCGACATCGCCAAGGCGGTCGGCAAGGAGGCCGGGTTCGAGGTGGCGATCGAGCCGATGCAGTTCTCGACGCTGATCGCCTCGCTCACCTCGAACCGCATCGACCTGATCGCGGCGGCCATGTACATCACCGAGGCCCGCAAGCAGGTCGTCGATTTCTCGGACCCGATCTACACCTATGGCGACGGTCTCTTCGTCCCGAAGACCGACACCAAGGACTACGTGACGCTGGAGGATCTCAAGGGCCTCACGGTCGGTGCGCAGATCGGCACGGCCTTCGTCGAACCCTTGCAGAAAAGCGGCCTGTTCCCCGAGGTGAAGCTCTACGAGAATATCCCCGACATCATGCGGGACGTGAATTCCGGCCGGCTGAAGGCGGGCTTCGCGGACGCGCCGATCGTCGCCTACAATCTCCAGCAGGGCCGCTTCAAGGACGTGCGCCTCGTCAAGAGCTACAAGCCCATGGTGACGGGCTCGGTCGGGATCGCCGTGCGCAAGAACGAAGGCGAGCTTCTGAAGCAGATCAACGCGGCCCTCGCCAAGCTCAAGGCGGACGGCACCATCAAGACGATCCTCGCCAAATGGGGGCTTGGGGACTGATTCCGGCCCGGCGCCGCGGCGGGGGCGGCCGTGACGACCTTCATCCAGCAATCGATCGAGTTCCTGCCGATCCTGGCGCAGGGGCTGTGGCTGACGATCCTCGTGACGATCGGCTCCCTCGTGCTCTCGACGCTGCTCGGCCTCGTCTGGGCGCTGATGCGCGTCTCGGGCAATCCCGTCCTGGCGTGGATCGCGAAGGTGTTCGTGAACGTGATCCGGGGCATCCCGATCATCGTGCAGCTCTTCTACATCTATTTCGTGCTGCCCGATTTCGGCATCTCGCTCTCGGCGCTCCACGCCTCCATCATCGGGCTCGGCATCGCCTATTCGGCCTATCAGGCCGAGAATTTCCGGGCCGGGATCGAGGCGATCGACAAGGGGCAGATCGAGGCCGCGCAATCCATCGGCATGGGCTGGTGGCTGACCATGCGGCGGGTGATCCTGCCGCAAGCCTTCAGGATCGTGCTGCCGCCCTACGGCAACATCATGGTGATGATGCTGAAGGATTCCTCGCAAGCCTCGACCATCACGGTGGCGGAGCTGGCCCTCCAGGGCAAGCTCATCGCCTCTTCCACCTTCCAGAACACGACGGTCTTCACGCTGGTCGCCATGCTCTACCTGTGCATGTGCCTGCCGCTCATCCACCTGGTCTCGCGCCTCGAGGCGCGGACGGCGAGGGGGTGAGCCGATGGCGCTGATCGAGCTGTCCGGCGTGCGCAAGAGCTTCGGCTCTCTGGAGGTCATCAAGGGCTTCGACGCGAGCGTCTCCAAGGGCGAGGTGGTCTGCATCATCGGGCCCTCGGGCTCGGGCAAGTCGACCATCCTGCGCTGCATCAACGGGCTGGAGAGCTACCAGGGCGGCACGATCACGGTGGACGGCATCAAGGTCGACCGCCACCACCGCTCGATCGTCGACGTGCGCACGCGCCTGTCGATGGTCTTCCAGCGCTTCAACCTGTTCCCCCACCGCACCGCGCTCGAAAACGTGATCGAGGGACCGGTCTACGTGAAGGGCGAGAACCGCGCGGACGCCCTCGCGCGGGGGCGCACGCTCCTCGAGCGCGTCGGCCTCGGCCAGAAGACCGACAGCTATCCGAGCCAGCTCTCGGGCGGCCAGCAGCAGCGCGTCGCGATCGCGCGGGCGCTCGCCATGCAGCCCCAGGCCATCCTCTTCGACGAGCCGACCTCCGCCCTCGATCCCGAGCTGGTGGGAGAAGTCCTCGGCGTCATGCGCGCCCTCGCCGACGAGGGCATGACCATGGTGCTCGTCACGCACGAAATGGGCTTCGCCCGCGACGTCGCCGACCGGGTGATCTTCATCGATCACGGCGTGATCGTCGAGCAGGGTCCGGCGCGCGAGGTCCTCGGCAACCCGCAGCACGGGCGGACGAAGGACTTCCTGCGGCGGATCCTATAGGCCCGCCCGGTCGAGCATATAGGACTCGATGGCGGCCACCTGCTCCTCGTCGAGGACGAGGCCGAGCTTCGTGCGCCGCCAGATCACGTCCTGCGCCGTCTCCGCCCATTCGCGGTCCATCAGGTGGACGAGTTCCGCCTCCGTCAGGCCGCCGCCGAAGGCCCGGCCGAGATCGTCCGCGCCGCGCGCCTCCCCGAGGATCGCCCGCGCCTCGGTTCCGTAGAGCCGCACGAGGCGCCGCGCGCCCGCCTCGCCGAGCCAGGGCGCCCGCCGGGCGATCTCCTTCTCCAAGGCCGGCAGGCCGTCGATCGTCATATCGCCTCCCGGCAGCGGCGCGCCGGCCGTCCACGGCCCGGAGGCTTGCGGAAAACTCGCGGCGAGGCGCCCAAGCGCCTCCTGCGCGAGGCGGCGATAGGTCGTGATCTTGCCGCCATAGACCGTGAGCGCGGGCGCGCGCGCCTCCGGCGCGTCCAGCGCGAGAACATAGTCGCGCGTCACGTCCTGGGCGCTCCCGTTGCCGTCGTCATAGAGGGGCCGGATGCCCGCATAGCTCCAGACCACGTCCGCAGGCCGGATCGGAGCGGCGAGATACTGGCTCGCGGCGAGGCAGAGATAGTCGATCTCCGCGGCGCTCGCCTGCGGCCCCGCCGGATCGCCCTCGTAGTCGCGATCGGTCGTGCCGATCAGCGTGAAGTCGTCCTCATAGGGAAGCGCGAAGACGATGCGCCCGTCGCCCGTCTGGAAGACGTAGCACGCGTCCTGGCCCGGCAGGCGCGGCACCACGATATGCGAGCCCTGCACCAGCCGGACCTTGGGGGGGCCGGGGATTCCCAGAAGCTCCGCGCGCAGATGGTCCGCCCAGGGCCCCGCGGCATTGACCAGGGCCCGCGCCCGCACGGCGCCCCGCGCGCCGTCCCGGACATTCTCGACGGTGATGCGCCATTCATCCGCATCCCGCTCCGCCGCGACCGCCCGCGCGCGGGTGCGGATCTCCGCCCCGCGGAGCGCCGCGTCGCGCGCGTTCAGCACCACGAGCCGCGCATCGTCGACCCGGCAGTCGGAATATTCGAAGCCGAGCCGGAAGCGGCCGGGCTTCAGCGGGAGTCCGGCCGGGTCCCGGTCGAGCCGGAGGGTGCGGGTGCCGGGAAGGCGCCGCCGCCCCCCGAGGTGATCGTAGAGAAAGAGGCCGAGCCGCAGGAGCCAGGCGGGCCGAAGGCCCTTGTGATGGGGCAGCACGAAACGCGCCGGGCGGATGATGTGCGGCGCCATCGCCCACAGCACCTCCCGCTCCGAGAGCGCCTCGCGCACGAGCCGGAACTCGCGATGCTCCAGGTAGCGCAAGCCGCCATGGATCAGCTTGGTCGAGGCCGAGGAGGTCGCTTCCGCGAGGTCGCCCTGCTCGCACAGGAAGACCGTGAGGCCGCGCCCGGCCGCGTCGCGGGCGATCCCGCATCCGTTGATGCCCCCGCCGATCACCGCGATGTCGTAGAGGACGGAGGAATCGATCGGGGGCGACGTCACGGAGGGGCGGTCTCGGGCTTGAATGCTGCGCCGATGGATCGGGCTGCCTCTTTTAAGACTCCTTTAGCGCGTCCCGTCGAGTGTCGTCGAACCGACATGAAAGCAAGGCGCCATGACGAGCCTCCACCATATGCTCTTCCTGGCGCTCAACGCCTCCGACGCGCCGCCCGCGATGCTCGTCGCCTTCGCGATCCTGTGCGCGAAATATCTCTATTTCCTCGTGCCCCTGCATCTCGCCCTCGTCTGGTATGCGGGGCCGAGCGAATTGCGCTTCGTGGCCATCGTGGGCGGCCTCGCCATGGCCGGCGCGCTCCTGGCCAGCGGCCTCATCGGCCATTTCATGCCGACGCCGCGGCCCTTCGTGCTCGGCATCGGCCATACCCTCGTCGAGCATCGGCCGAGCGCCGCCTTCCCGAGCAACCACACCATCGTCTGCTTCGCCTGGGCCTCGGTGCTGGCGATCTACGGCCACCTCCGGCTCGCCCTCGCCGCGGGCGTCATCGGGCTCCTGGTCGGCTGGTCGCGCATCTATCTCGGCGTGCATTTCCCGCTCGACATCGTCGGCGGAGCGGCGCTGGCCGGCATCGCCGCCTTCGCGGCCGTCCGCCTCATCATGCTCGACCAGGGCCGCACGGTCGCGCGGCTCGACCGGCTCGCGGGGCGCTTCGCGCCCTTCCCGCGCCTGCGCAGCTCGTCCTGAGGGTCGCCCCTCAGCAGCCCAGCGCCTTGAGGCAGGCGGCCAATCCCGCCGCCGTCTCGCCGCGCGGCTTGTATTCGAGCCCGACGAGGCCGTCATAGGGGCTCGCGTCGATCATCCGCAGCAGATAGCGGAAATCGACCTCCCCGTCGTCGGGCTCGGCCCGCGAAGGCACGGCCGCGATCTGGACATGGCCGATCCTGTCGAAATGCCGCTCGAAGCGCTTCGTCAGGTCGCCCTCCATGATCTGGATATGATAGGCGTCGAAGAGCAGCGTGACGTTCGGCTCGCCGATCTCCCCGATGATCCTCGCGATCTCGTCCGAGGTGCCGACGAGATAGCGCGGCATGTCGCGGCTGTTCAGGGGCTCCAGCAGCAGCTTCACGCCCGTTCCCGCGGCCTGTTTCGCGGCCCAGGCGATGTTCCTGCGGTAGACCTCGAGCGAGCGCTCGCGGGTCTCGGGCGTGACATTGGCCGCCATCGTGTGGATGCCCGAGACGCCGAGCGCCGTCGCATAGGAGAGAGCCTGCTCGAAATCGCGCCGGAACGCATCCTCGGCGCCCATCATCCCGGCCCGGCCCCATTCCCCCTTCGCGGTGTCGCCCGGCACCGTGTTGAGGCCGGTCATGCGGATGCCCGCCCCGTCGAGCCGCGCCTTCAATTCGGCGATGGAATGCTCGTAGGGGAAATGGCATTCGACCCTGTCGAGCCCCGCCTTCCCCGCCGCCTCGATCCGGTCGAGGAAGGGCAGTTCGGCGAACATGAAGGCGATATTGGCGGTGAAGCGGGGCATGGATCCTCCGATGGTTCTCGTCAGCGCAGCTTGAAGACGCGCGACAGCTCGTCGACCTGCTCCTGCGTGAGGCGGCGCGTCTCCTGGCCGCGCAGGATCACGAGGAGCTTCGCGGTCTCCTCCAACTCCTCGGCCGCATAGACGGCCGAGGCGAGATCGGGCCCGGACACGACCGGGCCGTGATTGGCCAGGAGCACCGCCGCGTGGCGGCCTTCGAGCGCGCGCACGAGATCGCCCATGGCCGGGTCGCCCGGCCGCGCATAGGGCACGAGCGGCACCTGCCCGACCCGCATCACGACATAGGGCGTGATCGGCGCGATCATGTCGGCCGGATCGGAATCGGCGAGGCAGGAAAGCGCCGTCGCATAGGTCGAGTGCAGGTGCACGACGGCCCCCGCCTGCGGCCGCGTCTCGTAGAATGCCTGGTGCAGGAAGACCTCCTTGGAGGGCTTGTCGCCCGAGACGTGGCGTCCGGCCGGGTCGAGCTTCGAGATGCGCGCCGCATCGAGAAAGCCGAGGCAGGAATTGGTCGGCGTGATCAGGAGGCCGTCCGCGAGCTTCGCGCTGATATTGCCCGAGGAGCCGACCGAATAGCCGCGCTGGAAGAGCGAGGCGGCGAGCCGCACCATCTCGGCCCGGAGCCGCGCTTCCTCCATCACGCGGCCCCCAGCGTCGCCAGCGCCTTCTCGAAGAAATCCGGCGCGCCGAAATTGCCCGATTTCAGCGCCAGCGCCAGGGGGCGCTCGGTGGAGGAGAGGGCGGGCACGCCCGGATCGATCTCCGGCCCGATGGCGAGGGATTGCAGGCCGAGCGCGCCGACGACGGCGCCCGAGGTCTCCCCGCCCGCGACGACGAGGCGCCGCACCCCGCCTTCGACGAGGCGCCGGGCCGCCTCGGCGAAGAGATCGTCGAGCTTGCCGGCCACGGCCTCGCGGCCCCACAGATCCTGCGCCTCCTTCACCTGCTCGGGCGTCGAGGAGGAATAGGCGAGAGGCGCCCTGCCCGGGTTCTGCGCCGCGAAGGCGAGGATCGTCTCAGGCCCGACCTTGCCGCTCATGACGTCCGCGACCTCGATCCGCAGCGTCGGGTGGGAGGCGCGGTGGCGCTCGACCTGCCCGCGCGTCGCGTTCGAGCAGGAGCCGGCAAGGATCATCTCGTCCCCCGGCACACCCCTGTAGGTCCCGGCGCCGGGCTTCGCCCGCCCTCCCGGAGGAAGTTGCGGGGCAGGCCGAGCGCGATGCCCGAGCCGCCCGTGAGAAGCGGCACCCCGGCCAGGGCCTCGCCGATCACCAGGAGGTCGTCGTCCGAGACCGCATCGACGATGACCAGCGTCTCGCCGCGCCCGGCCGCCTCGTCGAGGGCGCGGCGGACCGCCGCGCTGCCCTGCCGGATCGTCGGCCACGCGACGAGGCCCACGGGGCTCTTCGTCTGGAGGGCGAGCCAGCGGCGCAGATTCGCATCGGTCATCGGGTTGAGGGGATGGTTCTCCATGCCCGATTCGTTCAGCAGCTTGTCGCCGACGAAGAGGTGACCCTGGTAGATGGTGCGGCCGGTGGTCGGGAAGGCGGGGCAGGCGACGACGCCCTTGACGCCGAGCCTCGCCGCCAGGGCCTCGCCCACCTGTCCGATATTGCCGGCCGGCGTCGAATCGAAGGTCGAGCAATATTTGAAGACGAATTGCCGGCAGCCCTGCGCCTTCAGCCAGTCGAGCGCCTGGAGCGACTGGGCGATCGCCTCGGCCGCCGGGATGGAACGGCTCTTCAGCGCGACGATTCCGGCCTGGCAGGAGGCGGGGGCGGGCTTCGAGGGAAGGCCGAGGAACTGGACCGTGGAAAGGCCGCCCTTGGCGATGGTGTTGGCGATGTCGCTCGCACCCGTGAAATCGTCAGCGATGACGCCGAGATCCATGTCCGTCCTCCCTGCCGCCCGGCTTCGCCGCGGCGCCTGCGCCAGCTTTGGCAGGATGGCGGGGCCGGGGGCAAGGGCCAAGCCGCACGCATCGCCGCGCCCGACCGCCCCACCCCTCAGAGCATGCTGGGCAGGACGCGGTCGGGCGGGCGGTGGCCGTCGATGAAGGTGCGGATGTTGAGGATCACCTTCTCGCCCATGTCGAGCCGGCCCTCATGGGTGGCCGAGCCCATATGGGGCAGGAGCACCACCTTGCCCGCCCGTGCGAGCTTGACGAGGCGCGGATTGACCGCCGGCTCGTGCTCGAACACGTCGAGCCCCGCCCCGCCGATCTCGCCGGTCTCGATCAGGCGGGCGAGCGCGTTCTCGTCGATGATCTCGCCGCGCGCGGTGTTCACGACCAGCGCCTCCGGCCGCAGCAGCTTGAGGCGGCGCGCCGAGAGGAGATGATAGGTCGCGGGCGTATGCGGGCAATGGACCGAGACGATGTCCATGCGGGCCAGCATCTGGTCGAGCGAATCCCACCAGGTCGCCTCGAGCGATTCCTCGACCTCGGTCGGGAGGCGGCGGCGGTTGTGGTAGTGGATCGACAGGCCGAAGGCGCGTGCGCGCCGCGCCACCGCCTGGCCGATCCGCCCCATCCCGACGATGCCGAGGCGCTTGCCGGTGATGCGCCGGCCCAGCATGAAGGTGGGCGACCAGCCGGTCCATTCGTCGTCCGGGACGAGGCGGGCGCCCTCCGGGATGCGGCGCGCCACCGCCATGATGAGCGCCATGGTCATGTCGGCGGTGTCGTCGGTGAGGACGCCCGGCGTGTTGGTGACCGTGATGCCGCGCGCGAGCGCCGCCTGCACGTCGATATTGTCGACGCCGTTGCCGAAATTCGCGATCAGCCGCAGATTCGGCCCCGCCTGGGCGAGGACCGAGGAATCGATCTCGTCGGTGATGGTGGGCACGAGCACGTCCGCTTCCTTGACGGCCTCCATCAGCGCCGCCGAATCCATGGGCGCGTCCTCGAGATTGAGCCGGGCGTCGAAAAGCTCGCGCATGCGCGTCTCGATCGCCTCCGGCAGGCGGCGCGTGACGACGACGAGAGGCTTCTTGCGTGGCGACATCTTGGCTCCTCGCGAACCCGGACAACGAACGGCTTCACCCGGCATTAACCGTCTGGCGGCGACATGGGGAGCGCGCGCCCCGAAGGGCGGCCAGCCGTCCCATGGCGGACCCTGGCAAATGCCTATAAGGCGCGTCTAGAGCATTTTCGCGCGAGGTGGACCCGGCTTCCATGAAGAAAATGCGTCGAAGCCAGAGAAAAGCGTCGATTCCGCCCGAGGCGGAACGGCTCTAGCGGAATCGATCGGATCGCGGAGCGCCCCCATGTCCCTTTTCTCCTGCCGCCTCCTCGCCGCCCTGCTGGCCGGGGGACTCCTCGCCGCCCTGCCGATGCGTGGCGAGGCCGCGAGCGAGATCCCGCTCGGCAAGGTCTCGGGCCTCCCCGTGCCGCGCTATGTCAGCCTGAAGACGGACCGGGTGAACCTGCGCGAGGGACCCTCCAAGGACCACCGGACGGCCTGGGTGTTCCAGCGGGCGGGGCTGCCGGTCGAGATCACGGCGGAATACGAGACATGGCGCCGCATCCGCGATGCGGAGGGCACGGAGGGCTGGGTGCTGCATTCGCTGCTCTCGGGCCGCCGCACGGCCCTCGTCATGCCGTGGGCGAAGGCCGGCACGCAGCCCCTCGCCCTCTATGCCAGGGCGGACGACCACGCCACGGTCGTCGCGCAATTGCAGCCCAACGTCATCGCCAACGTGAAGACCTGCCGCGAGGGCTGGTGCCGCGTCGTCATCGGCACGGAAACGAGCGGCTACATCAAGCAGGACCACCTCTGGGGCGTCTATCCGAACGAGACGGTGGAATAGGGGGCCTCGGCGCGGGGCCCTATGAAGGGGTAGTTCCGACCCGTTGCGGACGTTTGATCGCCGCCCTAACCTCCTCTACGGACCTGCCCAAGTGGGCAAGTCCAACCAGCCTTTAAGCTCCATGCAGCGGCGAACATCCGCGGCTCGCTCAGAAACGAACAAGCCCCACATCGGATAGTCAGCTTCGGTACGAAAACCGTCGAGTTTCGTCGGATCTCGGTCAGCAATACACTCTTTCAGCATCGGCCTCAGCGAGTCTGCCGGTGGATTGGGCCAAACCTTCGGAGCATGCGGCATCCCGGGGGCCCAGCCTCGGCTCCAGTGCCGTCCGCATCCTCCAGTTGCCGTTAGGATAGCGCATATCAGCGCGCACCATATTACTGTTCGGCCCACAGCCACTCCTCGCGGTTTTGGCCAAGTGGCGCAGACTTGAGCACATAGAGCGAAAGTCGACTATCCACCCAACTGGGACAGTCGCCCACTTCCAACGCCCGGCGTCGATCGCCCAACAAAAAACCCGGCCGAGGGCCGGGCTTCCTTCCGTCGCGGGAAAAGGCGCCGCTCAGTTGGGGCGGCGGCGCAGCCTCACGATCACGTCGATGCGGGCGATCTCCATGCCCTCGGGAGGCGCGGGCACCTCGCCGACATGAATCTCGACCGGCACGTCCATCAGCTCCTCCTCGCCCTCGACGAAGAAGTGATGATGCTCGCTCGGATTGGTGTCGAAGAAGGATTTCGAGCCGTCCACGGCGAGCTGGCGCAGCAGCCCCGCCTCGGTGAACTGGTGCAGCGTGTTGTAGACGGTCGCGAGCGAGACCGGCACCTTGGCGCGCATCGCCTCCTCGAACAGCATCTCGGCCGTGATGTGGCGGT
>NZ_DAOLAJ010000053.1:25384-26218 GCF_035325185.1 Enterovirga sp.
CCTTGGCGAAGAGCAGCCAGCCGAGCGAGATGCGCTGGCGCGTCGGGCGCAAGCCCACCCGCCGCAGCCGGTCTTTCAACTCGGAGACGGGGCAGCCCTTGCGGGCGAGATGCGTGTCGGACGGGGCCGCCTTGGCGGGCCTCGGCGGAAGAAAATTGCGTTCTGTCATGGGTCCCGGACGGAAGAAGCCCCTGCTCCATACTATCCCCGCCCGATTATCGCAATGTTCCCCTCTCGACTCCGTTTGAGACCTCCTCCGCGCCGTGCTAGGCGAGCGCCGTCCGCCCGACGTGACGGATCGGACAGGCAGGAACGGACGGGACATGTCGCGGCAGTCGAGCTTTACCTACGAGGAACTGCTGGCCTGCGGGCGGGGCGAATTGTTCGGACAGGGCAATGCGCAGCTTCCCCTGCCGCCCATGCTCATGTTCGACCGCATCGCCCACATCTCCGAGACCGGCGGGGCCTTCGGCAAGGGGGAGATCAAGGCGGAATTCGACATCCGGCCGGACCTCTGGTTCTTCCCCTGCCATTTCCAGGGGGACCCGGTCATGCCCGGCTGCCTCGGCCTCGACGCCCTCTGGCAGCTCGTCGGCTTCTTCCTCGGCTGGTCGGGGCTCGAGGGCCGCGGCCGGGCCTTCGGCGTCGGCGAGGTGAAATTCGCCGACCAGGTCCTGCCGAGCGTCAGCAAGGTCGTCTACGGCATCGACATCAAGCGCGTCTTCAAGGGCAAGCTCGTCCTCGGCATCGCGGACGGCCATCTCGAGGCCGACGGCAAGCGCATCTACGAGGCGAAGGATCTGCGCGTCGGCCTGTTCAAGGCCGCAAGCTGAG
>NZ_DAOLAJ010000054.1:0-25245 GCF_035325185.1 Enterovirga sp.
ATGCCGGCATGGTCCGGGCTGTTGCTGCCGCGTGCCCTATCGGGCCGGGGCTGCCGCGTCGCCGGCCTGCTTCTGCCGGGATTGCTCGCGCCCGATCCAGAGCACGAGGCATGCGCCGGTGGCGGTGAGGAAGCACAGCGGCAGAAGGGCGAGCGGGAAGCTCCCCGTCTGGTGGCGGAGCGTGCCGATGAGCGAGGTCACCGCGCCGGTGCCCAGATGCGCGAGCGTGTTGATCGCCGCGATGCCTGCCGCCGCCGAGGCGGGCGGCAGGATCTCCGTCGCCAGGGCGAAGAACGGCCCCTTGATCGCATAGTTGCCGAGCAGGACCAGCGAGAGCAGGAAGAGCGTCACCGAAAGCGAGCTGGTGGTGAGGGTGAGGGCGAAGCTCGTCGCCGTCAGCGCCAGCGGCAAGGCCGTGCTCCAGATCCGCTCGCCGCTCTTGTCGGCCCGCAGCCCCCAGAAGATCATGAAGACCGACGCGATGCCGAAGGGGATCATGTTGAGCAGCCCCGTCTGGACGTTGGTGAGGCCGAAGCTCTTGAGGATCTGCGGCATCCAGAGCGAGAGCGTGTTGCTGGTGGCGGAGCTGCCGGCATAGATCACCGCCAGGAGCCAGACGTGCTTGCTGGTGAGGACGGACCAGATCGAGCCGTGGCCCGAATGGCCGGCGGAGGCGGCCTGGCGCTCCATCTCGAGGCGCCCTTCGAGCCAGCCCTTCTGCTCCGGGGTCAGGAACTTGGCTTCCGCGGGCTTGCTCGGCAGCACAACCAGCGTCGCGATGCCGAGCAGGATGGCCGGGATCGCCTCGAGGATCAGCAGCCATTGCCAGCCGCGCAGGCTCCCCGCCCCGTCGAGCGTCAGCAGCGCCGCGGAGATGGGCGAGCCGAAGAAGCTCGAGAGCGGGATCGCGACCATGAACATGGCGACGATGCGGGCCCTGTACTTCTTGGGGAACCAGTAGGTCAGGTAGAGGATGACGCCGGGGAAGAAGCCGGCCTCCGCCGCGCCGAGGAGAAACCGGGCGATCGAGAAGGAGACCGCGCCCGTCACGAAGGCCGTGCCGACGCCGACGAGCCCCCAGGTGATCATGATCCGGGCGATCCAGAAGCGGGCGCCGACCTTCTCCAGGGCGAGGTTGCTCGGAACCTCGAAGATCACATAGGCGACGAAGAAGAGGCCGCTGCCGACGCCGAAGGCCGTCGCCGACAGGCCGAGGTCCTTGTTCATCGTGAGCGCGGCGAAGCCGACATTCACGCGATCGACATAGGCGATGAAGTAGCAGAGCACGAGGAAGGGAATGAGCCGAAGCCCCACCTTCCGCATCGTGGCCGCCTCCAGGGCGGCATTGTCCGGGGCTGTCATGGTCGTCCCTCCCTTGGGCGGCCGCTCGGGCGGTCGGTGTTCTTGGCGGGAGCGGGCCGGATTCGGGCCACGCTCCTTCTTGCCCCCTAGACCCCGAAACTGACGCCAACCTGTCTCCGCCGCCCCTTGGCGGGGAGAGGCGGCGGCTTTAGCCTTCCGGGCGGAAAGGCGAGAGACGGCGATGCGGCGGCCGGCCGGGGTGCTCCTTGCGAATCCTGCTCGTTGAAGACACGCTCGACATCGGTGAGGCGATCGCCGCGAGCCTCGGGCGGCTCGGCCATGCCGTCGACTGGGAGACGGACGGCCAGGTGGCCGACGACGTCCTGTCCGTGCAGGCTTACGACCTCGTGGTCCTGGATATCCTGCTCCCGAAGCTCGACGGCCTCGCCATCCTGAGGCATCTGCGCGAGCGCAACGACAAGACCCCGGTCCTGATGCTGACGGCCCGCACGGCGGTGGACGACCGGGTCTGCGCGCTCGATGTCGGCGCCGACGACTATATCGTGAAGCCCTTCGACTACCGGGAGCTGGAGGCGCGGGTGCGCGCGCTCCTGCGGCGGAGCGCGGGCGAGGCGACCGACCGGCTCTCCTGCGGCGATCTCACGATCGACCGGCGGGCCCGCGTCGTCTTCGTGGCGGGCCAGCCGGTGGACCTCACCCGGAGGGAGTTCACGCTGCTGGAGATCCTCGCGACCCGGCCCGGCCGGATCTTCGGCAAGGACGAGCTGGTCGACCGTCTCTTCGGTTTCGGGGACGCTCCGAGCCCCAACGCGGTCGAGCAATATGTCGCGCGGCTCCGCCGGAAGCTGGCCGGCGCGAAGGCGGAGATCAGGACCCTGCGCGGGCTGGGCTATCAGATGGTCGGCCCGTGACGGAGTGGCTGGCAGGGCGGCGGTCGCTGTACTGGCGCACGATCGCCATCCTGAGCGTCGTCATGGGGCTCGCGGCGGCGGCGCTCGCGACGGCCGCCCGCTACCACGCCCGCCGTGCCGCGGACGATGCCTATGACAGGCTTCTGATTGGCGCGGCGCTCCAGATGGCCGAGAGCCTGTCGGTCCATGACGGCGTGGTGGGGGTCGACCCTCCCTCCTCGGCCTTCGAGACGCTGGCCCTCGCTCCCCATGACAGCATCTTCTACAAGATCACCGATGCGGGCGGCGCGGTCCTGACCGGATATGCGGACCTGCCCGGAATCCGCGGCCGGCCCGTGCCCGTCCGGGCTTCTCCGGTGGTGGGAGACGGCCGCTATCTCGACATGCCGATCCGGCTCGCCGCGGTCGGCCGCTTCCTCACCGATGCCGCCGAGCCCGGCTGGGCGCAGGTGCTCGTCGCGCAGACGCGCCGGGCGCGCACCGCGCTTGCCGAAGATCTCGCCGCGAAGGCCCTCTGGCTGCTCGCGGCGATGATGGCGCTCGCCTTCCTGGGGGTGCTTCTCGCCGTGCGGCTGGCCCTGGCGCCGCTGCGGGCCATCGAGCGCACGCTCCAGGGGCGCGATCCGAAGGACCTTGCGCCGCTGGAGGTGGAGACGCCGCAGGAGATCGCGACGCTCGTCGGCGCCATCAACTTCTTCATGGACCGCCTGTCCCGCCGCATCCGCCTCATGGAGCGCTTCATCGCGGATGCCGCCCATCAGATCCGCACCCCGCTGACGGCCCTCGCCTCGCAGGTGGACATGCTCGCCAATGCCGACGAGGCTCATCGCGGGCAGCACGAGCGGCGCGTGCGGGAGCGGACGGCCCAGCTCGGCCGCCTGACGAACCAGCTCCTCAACCACGCCATGGTCATCCACCGGGCGGAGGCCGCTCCGGTGACGCGGGTCGACCTCTCCCGCCTGGCGCGCGACGTCCTTCTGAATGCGGTCCCGGCCTCGCTCGACCGCGACGTGGCGATCGGGCTGGACGCCCCGCCCGGCCCGATCTTCGTGCGGGGCGACGAGGTCAGCCTGCGCGAGGCGCTCTCCAACCTGCTTCACAACGCGCTCGCGCACGGCGCCCGCTCCGCGCTGGAGGTCGAGCTGTCGGTCGAGGGTACGCAGGCAAGGGTGGCGGTCGTCGATGACGGTCCCGGCATCCCCGAGGCCGAGTGGGAAAAGGCGAAGCAGCCTTTCTCCTCGAAGAGCGAGAAGGGATCCGGCCTCGGCCTCGCGATCGTGAACGACGTGGTGCGCGCCCATGGCGGGAGCCTCGATCTCGAGCGCCGCCCGCTCGGCTTCGCCGTCGTCATCTGCCTGCCGCTCGCCGATCCGCGATCTGTCTCCGAGGTGAGGCCATGAGGGCCGGTCTCTTTCGCTTCGCCGTGGCCGGGCTCGCGCTTCATCTCGCCGGCGCCCCCCTGCAGGCGGACACGACGCTCTTTCCGGCGAAGGAGGCGGGCGCGCCGGGCGGGACCCTGCGCCTCCATGCGGCCACCGATCTCGAGGCGATGAAGCCGCTGATCGAGGATTTCCAGTCGCTGCGCCCGGATGTCGCCATCGAATATGCGGAGGACCAGACCGTCGATCTCTTCGCCCGCGCCCAGGCAGAATGCAGAGGGAAATCCAGCTCCGCCGATCTCCTGATGTCCTCCTCGACCGACCAGCTCGTCCGGCTCGCCAATGACGGCTGCGCCATGGCGGCGCCGGCTTCCGTCGTCTCGACGCTGCCCCGCTGGACGCATTGGCGCGAGGAGGTCTTCGGCTTCACCTTCGAACCCGGCGTGATCGTCTACAACCGGGACATCGTTCCCCCGAAGGACATCAAGCGGACCCGCGCCGGGCTGATCGACCTCCTGCGGGCGAGGCCGGACGCCTATTCCGGGCGGGTCGGCATCTACGACATCGAGAGGTCGGGCATCGGCTATCTGTTCGCGCTCCACGATGCGCGCGCCACCACCGTCTATGGCCGGCTGCTGGAGGCCCTGGCGCGCCTGCACGTCTCCACGAGCTGCTGCACGGCCGATCTTCTGGCCGATCTCGCCGCCGGCCGCCTCGCCATCGGCTACAACCTGCTCGGCTCCTATGCCGTCGCGGCTCTTCGCAAGGGGGCGCCGCTCGCGATCGTCGTCCCGCGCGACTTCACCGTGGTTCTCAGCCGCGCCGCCCTCGTTCCCCGCCATGCCGCCAATCCCGGCGCGGCCTTCGCCTTCCTGGCCTATCTGCTCTCCGCCCGTGGGCAGTCCCAGGCGGCCGAAGCCTCCTTCTTCTTCAGCTTCGACGGCCCGCTGCCGGCCGGGGTGGACGGGCCGGCGACGCTCACCTCCTCCGCTCTCCTCAGGCCGATCGAGGTCGGGGCCGAGGCGATGTTCGTCCAGGACCGGGCCAAGCGGCGCCATTTCATCGCCGAATGGCACCGCTCGCTGCGGGACGTGCCCGGGCCGCCGTGAGGGGCGCCCTGGTCTCTCAGCCGCCGGATCGCCGCGCGGCGGGCGGGAGCGGCTGGTCGCCGAAATCGATCAGGCCGCGGCGGAAGATGCGGCCGCGCTCGTCCACCATGAGCCGCAGGCGGCGATTGCCGTGGAAGAAGGTGAGCCGGTAGCTGCCCGCATCCTCGTCGAGCCCCTTCTCGCAGAGGCTCGTGATCTCGCCCGCCCGCAGGAGCGCCGGCACCGTCTCCGCCGGGACGCCGAGCCCCGGGGCGATCGCCTCGGCGGCGATATGGAACGCGCCGTCCAGGAACTCGACCTCCGCCGGCGAGGCGGGAGGAATGGCATTCATCGGCGTCATGACGGCAACCTCGCGAAGGGCAGGTCGCCGATACGGATCGCCTCATGGACGGTCAGGCGCACGGCGCCCTCCTTTAAAGATGCATCATCTATATTGCTTTTCGGTGGCGAGGGCATAAGATGCATTTTTGACGCATGTTCAGAGCGGGGAGCGCCCCGCCTTCCCTACGCTCGGCGCACAAGGCGAGACGGTCCCGGCATTCGAGCGGAACTCGGGAGGCCGGACAAATGGACCACGTCCTGGAGGAGGGAAGGCACGAGCACGGGCATGTCCCGACCTTCTGGCGCCGCTGGCTCTTCTCGACCAATCACAAGGATATCGGGACCCTCTATCTCCTGTTCTCGTTCTTCGCCGGCCTTCTCGGGGCGAGCTTCTCGATCCTGATGCGCATGGAGCTTCAGGAGCCCGGCCTCCAGATCTTCTCCAACCCGCAGGCCTACAACGTCATCGTGACCGGCCACGGCCTGATCATGATCTTCTTCGTCCTGATGCCGGCCCAGATCGGCGGCTTCGGCAACTGGTTCGTGCCGCTGATGATCGGCGCGCCGGACATGGCCTTCCCGCGCCTCAACAACATTTCATTCTGGCTCCTCGTCGCGGCTTTCGGGCTGTTTCTGATCTCGCTCTTCTTCGAGGGCGCGCCGGGCGCCGACGGCTTCGGGGGCGGCTGGACGGTCTATCCGCCGCTCGCGGTTTCGGGCCATCCGGGACCCGCGCTCGATTTCGGCATCCTGGCGCTGCACCTCGCCGGCATCTCCTCGATCCTCGGCGCGATCAACTTCATCACCACGATCCTGAACATGCGCGCCCCCGGCATGACGATGCACAAGATGCCGCTCTTCGCCTGGGCGATGCTGGTCACGGCCTTCATGCTGCTGATCACGCTGCCGGTGCTGGCCGGCGCCATCACCATGCTGCTGACGGACCGCAATTTCGGCACCACCTTCTTCGACCCGGCCGGCGGCGGCGACCCGGTGCTCTACCAGCACCTCTTCTGGTTCTTCGGCCATCCCGAAGTCTACATCATGATCCTGCCGGCCTTCGGCATCGTCAGCCACATCATCTCGACCTTCTCGAAGAAGCCGATCTTCGGCTATCTCGGCATGGCCTATGCGATGGTGGCGATCGGCGTCGTCGGCACGGTCGTGTGGGCGCACCACATGTTCACGGTCGGGCTCTCGCTCCAGACGCAGGCTTATTTCGTCTTCGCCAGCATGGTCATTGCCGTGCCGACGGGCGTGAAGATCTTCTCGTGGCTCGCGACCATGTGGGGCGGCTCGATCCGCTTCACCGCGCCGATGCAATGGGCGCTCGGCTTCATCATGCTGTTCACGATCGGCGGCGTGACGGGCGTCGTCCTGGCCAATGCCGGCATCGACCGCTACATGCACGACACCTATTACGTCGTGGCGCATTTCCACTACGTGCTGTCGCTCGGCGCCGTCTTCATGATCTTCGGTGGCGTCTACTACTGGTTCCCGAAGATCACCGGCTATGTGATCCGGGAGAAGTTCGGCATCATCCACTTCTGGATCTCGTTCATCGGGGCGAACATCCTCTTCTTCCCGCAGCATTTCCTCGGCCTCGCGGGCATGCCGCGGCGCTATGCCGATTACCCGGACGCCTTCGCGGGCTGGAACTTCGTTTCCTCTCTCGGCGCCTACCTGTTCGCCTCGGGCCTTGTCGTCTTCGTCTGGGGCGTCGTCGACGCCTTCATCCGCAAGGAGAGGGCGGCCGACAATCCCTGGGGCGAGGGCGCGACGACGCTCGAATGGACTTTGTCCTCGCCCCCGCCCTTCCATCAATTCTCCGAGCTGCCGGTCATCGCGGAGCGTTGAACTCCTCGGGCAGATGCGCCAGAGCAGTCGCTTCAAATCGCGACTGAGATCATGACGACGAACAAGGCACCGGAAACCATCGCGGCGAGCAACGGCATCGGGAGCGACACCGCTTTCGGCGCCGTCACGCCTCCCCTCTACCTGTCGACGACTTTCACCTTCGACGGGTTCGAGGGGAAGCGCCGCTTCGACTATTCGCGCACCGACAATCCCTCCCGCGCGCTCCTCGCGGAGACGCTCGCCAAGCTGGAAGGGGGCGCGGGGGCTGTAGTTGTCTCCTCCGGGATGGCGGCGGTCGATCTCGTCCTGTCCCTCCTGCGTCCGGACGATACGGTGATCGTTCCGCACGATTGCTACGGCGGCACGCGCCGCCTCCTGGCCGAGCGGCATGCCCGCTCGCATCTGCGGGCGATCTTCGTCGACCAGGGGGACGAGGCGGCCCTCGCGGCGGCTTTCGCCGAGAAACCCGCGCTCGTCCTCGTCGAGAGCCCGAGCAATCCCCTGATGCGCATCGTCGACCTCGCCGCCATGTCGCGGCGCGCGAAGGCGGTGGGGGCGCGGCTCGCGGTGGACAGCACCTTCCTGTCTCCCGCCCTCCAGCAGCCGATCGCGCACGGGGCCGATTTCGTCATCCACTCGACCACCAAATACCTCAACGGCCATTCCGACGTGGTCGGCGGGGCGGTGATCGCGGCGCGGGAGGAGGATGTCGTCGAACTCGCGGCCTGGGCCAATATCGTGGGCGTGACCAGCTCCCCCTTCGACGCCCATCTGACCTTGCGCGGCGTGCGGACCCTCTTTCCCCGGATGGAGCGCCAGCAGGCCACCGCCGGGGCGATCGCCGCATTCCTCGCCCGGCATCCGGCGGTCGCGGCAGTGCATTATCCGGGATTGCCCTCCCATCCCGGCCATGCGCTGGCGCGGGCCCAGCAGAAGGGGTTCGGGGCGATGCTCAGCTTCGAGTTGCGGGGCGGCGTCGGGGCGGTGCGCCGGGTCGTGGGCGCCGTGCGGATCTTCAACCTGGCCGAGTCGCTCGGCGGGGTGGAAAGCCTCATCGCCCATCCGACGACGATGACCCATGCGGCGATGACGCCCGAGGAGCGCCGCGAGGCCGGCATCGGCGAGGGCCTGCTGCGCCTCTCGGTCGGGCTCGAGGCCGAGGCGGACCTGATCGGCGACCTGGATCAGGCCCTGGACGGGCTGGAGCGGGCCGCGGCCTGATCAGCCGCGGAAGAAGCCCTCGAACGCCGCCAGGACCTCGTCCGGCGCCTCTTCGGCGAGGTAATGGCCGGAGGCGACCGGATGGCCGAGCACCTCGGCAGAGGAATAGGCGCGCCACAGGGCAGGCGGATCGTACCAGCCGCCGATCTTTCCCTTGGCGCCCCACAAAGCCAGGAGGGGGCAGCGCAGCTTGCGGCCGGCGGCGCGGCTCTCCCGGTCGTGGACGAGGTCGATCGTCGCGGCGGCGCGGTAATCCTCGCACATGCCGGTGATCGCGGCCGGATCGTGCGCCGCCGCGAGGTAGTCGGCCAGCGCCTCGGGATGGAAGAAGCCCGGCGGCTTGGGCTCGCGCGAGGTATGGGCGCCCCACCAGATCTCGGGCGCGGCGTTGATCAGGTTCTCGGGGAAAGGGTGGGGCTGGGCCAGCCAGAACCAGTGATAATAGCCCAGCGCGAAGGCCATGTCCGTCCGCTCGAAATGCTCGAGGGTCGGCACGATGTCGAGCACGGCGAGCCGCTCGACTCTGTCCGGGTGATCGAGGGCGAGCCGGTGCGCCACGCGCGCGCCCCGGTCGTGGCTGCCGACCTGGAAGCGCTCATGGCCGAGCCGCGTCATCAGCTCGGCAAGCTCGGCCGCCATCCGCGTCTTGGCGTAGGGCGCGTGGTCGGCGCTGGCCGCCGGCTTGTGGGAGCCGCCATAGCCGCGCAGGTCCGGGCAGATGACCGAGAAGCGCCGGGCGAGCCGCGGCGCCACGAGATGCCACATCGCATGCGTCTGCGGATTGCCGTGCAGCAGCAGGAGCGGAGGCCCGCTTCCGCCCCGGCGCAGCCGGACCGGGCCTTCGGAGAGCTGGAGGGTTTCGAGCGTGAAGCCGTCGAAGAAGCCCATCGATCCCTCCGGTCAGCGGGGGCGGCGAATCGGTGCGCTATCCGGCCTTCGCCATCGGCACGACGTTGTGGAGGGTCCGCTCGGCATTGTCGAAGAACTTGCGGATGCCGCGGGCGGCCTGCCGGATGCGCTGCTCGTTCTCGACCAGGGCGACGCGCACGAAATCGTCGCCGTGCTCGCCGAAGCCGATGCCGGGGGCGACCGCGACATCCGCCTTCTCGATCAGCAGCTTCGAGAAGGCGAGCGAGCCGAGCGGCTTGAAGCGCTCGGGGATCGGCACCCAGGCGAACATCGAGGCGGAGGGGGAGGGGATCTGCCAGCCGGCCTTGCCGAAGCTCTCGACGAGCACGTCCCGGCGCTTCCTGTAGGTCCGGCGCATCTCCTCGATGCAATCCTGCGGGCCGTTCAGCGCCGCCGTCGCCGCGACCTGAACCGGCGTGAAGGCGCCGTAGTCGAGATAGGACTTCACCCGCGCCAAGGCCGCGAGGAGCCGCTCGTTGCCGACCGCGAAGCCCATCCGCCAGCCCGCCATGGAGAAGGTCTTCGACATGGAGGTGAACTCGACCGCGACATCCATCGCGCCCGGCACCTGGAGGAGCGAGGGCGGCGGCGCGCCGTCGAAATAGACTTCCGAATAGGCGAGGTCCGACAGGACGATCAGCTCGTGCTTCTTCGCGAAGGCGACGAGGTCGCGGTAGAAATCGAGATCGGCCACGTAGGCGGTCGGGTTCGCGGGATAGCAGACGACCACCGCGATGGGCTTGGGGATCGAATGCACGACCGCGCGCTCGAGGTGGGCGAAGAAGGCGGGCGTGGGCTCGGCCGGGACGGAGCGGATCGTGCCGCCCGCCATCAGGAAGCCGAAGGCGTGGATGGGATAGGAAGGGTTCGGCACGAGCACGACGTCGCCGGGCGCCGTGATGGCCTGCGCCATGTTGGCGAAGCCCTCCTTGGAGCCGAGCGTGGCGACGACCTGCGTGTCCGGGTTCAGCTTCACGCCGAAGCGGCGCGCGTAATAGGCGGCCTGGGCGCGCCGCAGGCCGCCGATGCCCTTGGAGGCGGAATAGCGGTCGGTCCGCGGCTTGCCCGCCGTCTCGCAGAGCTTGGCGACGACATGGGGCGGGGCCGCGAGATCGGGATTGCCCATGCCGAGATCGACGATGTCGGCGCCCCCGGCCCGGGCCTTGGCCTTGGCGCGGTTGACCTCCTCGAAGACATAGGGAGGAAGGCGCTTGATGCGGTGGAACTCGTCCATGGGGCTCATGGTCCTGGCACTTCGATCTGAGGGGGCCGCCGGGGCTCTAGCACCTTGCGGTCCGGTTGTCTTTTGCCGAAGGCGGCCCTGCGGCCGTCCGGCGCTACTGGGCGGCCCGGCGGCCTTCGAGGTCCGATTCGGCGCTCTTCACTTCCTGCGGCGTTTTCACCCGGTAGGCACGCTTCGGCGCCGAGGTGCCGACCGGGATATAGTCCATGTCCGTCCGGCGCGTGCGGGAGACGAAGTCGGGCGGCGGCTTGGGCTCGCCGCCCGTCACGCCCGCCGCCACGGCCAGGTCCCGGGCGGGATTGCCCGCGCAGCCGCCCAGCGCGACAGCGACGACGAGGGAAAGGCAAAGCATAGCGGAGGCGGAAGGCGGCATCGGAAACCTTGAGCGCCGGGCCACGCCCGGCAAATGTTCTCTCCCGTGACAATATGGCCGGGGCATGGTCAAGATATCGTTTGGGTGAGCCCGCAGAGGTCCGGCGAGGGAGCGAGCGATGGGCGAGACGCGTTCGAAGGACGCCGAATCCAAGGGAGGGGTGCCCGGTCCCGACTTCGAGGCCATGGCGCGCAACATGGCGCAATATGTGGAGGCGGCCCAGAAGGCCAATGCGGCCTTCCTGCGTCCCTACCAGGAGCGCGACAAGACCCCCGGCCTCAACGACGAGATGGCCGACATGCTCAAGACCATCGGGACGGTGGCCGAGAGCTGGATGACCGATCCGAAAAAAGCCTTCGACGCGCAGATGCGCCTCGGCATGCGCTATCTCGACCTGTGGTCGAGCGCGATGCGGCGCATGCAGGGCGAGGCGGAGGCGCCGGCCGCGGCGGACAAGCGCTTCGCCGATCCCGAATGGTCCCGCAATCCGGGCTTCGATTTCCTGAAGGAGGCTTATCTCGCCACCTCCCATTGGGCGGACGCCATGGTGCACGAGGCGCAGGGCCTCGACCCGCATACCCGCGCCAAGGCCGCCTTCTATGTCCGGCAGATCACCTCCGCCCTGTCCCCCTCGAACTTCGTGGCGACGAATCCCGAATTGCTGCGCGAGACGATCCGCGAGAACGGCGCGAATCTCGTGCGCGGGATGCAGATGCTGGCGGAGGATGTCGAGGCGGGCGGCGGCGAGCTGAGGATCCGCCAGTCGGATTACGCGAAGTTCAAGGTCGGGGAGAACATCGCCGTCACGCCCGGAAAGGTGGTTTTCCGCAACGACCTGATCGAGCTTCTGCAATATTCCCCGGCGACCGAGACGGTGCTGAAGCGCCCGCTCCTGATCGTGCCGCCCTGGATCAACAAGTTCTACATCCTCGACCTCAACCCGCAGAAGAGCTTCATCGCCTGGTGCGTCGCGCAGGGGCTGACGGTCTTCTGCATCTCCTGGGTCAATCCCGACGAGCGCCAGGCCGGGAAGGGCTTCGAGGACTACATGAAGGAGGGCGTCCTCGCCGCCCTCGGCGCGGTCGAGAAGGCGACGGGCGAGCGCAAGGTCGGCGCGATCGGCTATTGCGTGGGCGGCACGATGCTCGCGGCGACGCTCGCCTATCTGGCGGCCAAGGGCGACGACCGCATCGAGAGCGCGACCTTCTTCACGACCCAGGTCGACTTCACCCATGCGGGCGATCTCAAGGTCTTCATCGACGAGGCGCAGGTCGAGGCGGTCGAGGCGATCATGAAGACGCGCGGCTATCTCGAAGGCGCGCGCATGGCTCAGGCCTTCAACATGCTGCGGCCGAACGACCTGATCTGGCCCTATGTGGTGAACGTCTATCTCAAGGGGCAGGCACCGTTCCCCTTCGACCTTCTCTACTGGAACTCGGATGCGACCCGGCTGCCGGCCGCGAACCATTCCTATTACCTGCGCAACTGCTATCTCGAGAACAAGCTCGCCCGGGGCGAGATGGTCCTGGACGAGACCCGCCTCGATCTCGGCCAGGTGAAGATCCCGGTCTTCAGCCTCGCGACGCGCGAGGACCATATCGCTCCCGCCAAGTCGGTCCATCTCGGCTGCAAGAAGTTCGGCGGGCCGGTCGACTACGTGGTGGCGGGGTCGGGACATATCGCGGGCGTCGTGAACCCGCCCTCGAAGGCGAAATACGGTTTCCGCACCGGCTCGCTCGACCCCGAGGAATCCTTCGAGGATTGGCTGGGCCGGGCCCAGCAGCACGAGGGGTCCTGGTGGCCCTATTGGTTCCGGTGGATCGAGAGCCAGGCGCCCGAGCGCGTGGCGGCGGATGCGCCCGGTGCCGGCCGCGTCCCAGGCTCGGGCGGCCTGCCGGCGCTCGGCGAGGCGCCCGGCACCTATGTGCTGGTGAAGTCGTAGCGCGCAGGGCGCCCCCTCCACCGGGCTTCGCATCGTCCTCCTTCCCCGTTTCACCAGGGCGATCGCAGATGGCGTTGGCTTGCAGGGCATGCCCTCGGGCTCCGACCCGAGGGTCGAGTCGGCGTCAGCCGACCGGGCGAGGGGCGGGCACCCGGCAGTGGCGCGTGTCCCTTGCTCCTCATCCGGTCGCTCGGACGAGCAACTCGACTTCTCCCCATTTTCGACGGGGAGAAGCGGGAGTGGCTGCCCTCGCGATCAGTACTTGGCAACGACCGCCGCGGGGGCCGGGCGGGCCGGATCGTCCCAGCGGTAGCGCAGGGCGGCGCTGACGATGTCGACCTGGCCCTTGGTGACGGCGTTGAAGGGAAGGCCGGCGTAGTCGGGATCGCCCGGATTGATGCGGATGGGGCCGTTCTTCACGAAGACATGCGAATAGGCGAGGTCGATGGTGATCTTGTCGCTGAAGCGGTAGCTGGCGCCGATCGAGGCCCAGACGCGGTTCGCATCGGGCACGGCCACCGAGCGGACCGAGTCCGAGATCGGCGACCATTCATAGGCGAGGCCGGCGCGGAAGGTCCATTGCGGGCTCCAGTCATATTCCCCGCCGACCGAGAGGAAATGGCCGTCCTTGTAGCGCAGCGAGAGATTGTTGATCGGGCCGAGGAGGGGGCCGCCATAGGCGACCTGGGCGATCGTGCCGATCCGGCTCCAATTGGCGAATTCGTAGCCGATATTGACCCGGAAATCCGGCGTGACGGCCTGGGTCAGGCCGATGGTGAGGAGGTCGGGCGTGTTGAGGCTCGAGCGGATGAGGACCTTGTTGCCCGGCAGCGGGATGGTCGGGCTGATGATGCTGCCCTTGAGGCCGTGGCTGATGGAGGAGCGATAGCCGATGCCGATGACGGTCCCGTCCATGGGCGTGATCGTCGCGCCCAGCGTGTAGCCGACGCCGACATCGTCGCCGCGCAGGGTCGCGCTCGGCGCGTTGGGCAGCACCGCCGTCTGGAGCGGCGCGCCGGCGAAGGGCGCGGACCGGCGCAGCTTCACGTCGATATATTCGATGGCCGGCCCGGCGGCGACGGACAGCCAGTCGGTGACCTTGATGCCGACGATCGGATTGAAATTGGCCGAGAAGATCTTCGAGGTCCGGCCATAGACCTGTCCGGCCCAGGAATAGTTCGGCTTGGTCACGAGCCCGAAGGGGGCGTTCATGGTCATGCCGAGCCAGACCGTGTCGCTGAGCTGGTAGGAGAAGGAACTTGCCGGAACGGCGCCGAACTCGCCGAGCTGGCCGGACGGGCCGAAGGCGTAGGTCGGCGTCCCGGGTCCGGGATAGGGCGTGATCTTCGCGTCGAGATTGATCAGGGAGACGGAGCTGTAGCTCTGGAAGCCCGGATTCATCGTGATGGTGGCCGGGTTCCAGTACATGGAGGACAGCCCGCCCGAGCCCGAGGCCACGCCCGCGAAGGACATGCCCTGGCCCGTCGCGCCCTGCTCGTGCAGGGCGAAGCCGCCGGCCCATGCCGCGGAGGAGGCGCCGAGCGCGGCGGCGGAAAGGCCTGCCAGGATCAGCGACCGGGCCGGTCTCTTCTTCATCGATCCCCCCGAAGGTGCTTCATTCACCCGATTTGCGGCAGTCTGCCTCCCGATTCTCGTCCGCCACAATATCGCCAAGGTCACATCGGGCCTCGCGGAGAGACGAATCCGGCGGAAATCCGAGCTTGGATCGGGCCCGTTGCGGGGAAGCCACAGCGTCCGGCGCGGAAGCGGACTTGCGATGCCCGGCCGGATCGGCTCAAGACAGGGCGTGCTCCCAGGGAGGAAGACGATGAGGCTGGTGCGTTACGGTCAGGCGGGGGAGGAGAAGCCCGGCATTGTCGACAAGGCCGGGGCGATTCGCGACCTTTCCGCGACCGTCAGGGACATCGACGGCGCCTTCCTCGCGGCGGGCGGGCTCGCCGAGGTAGCGAAGCTCGATCTCGAATTGCTGCCCAAGGTGGCGGAGGGCACGCGCCTCGGCGCGCCGGTCTCGCGCGTGCGCAACTTCATCGCGGTCGGCCTCAACTATGCCGATCACGCGGCCGAGACGGGCTCGCCGATTCCGGCCGAGCCGATCCTCTTCAACAAGGCCCCCTCCTGCATCGTGGGCCCGAACGACGACGTCGTGATCCCCAAGGGCTCCCGGAAGTCGGACTGGGAGGTCGAGCTTGCCATCGTGATCGGGAAGAAGGCGAGCTACGTCCATGCCAACGACGCGCTGGATTATGTCGCCGGCTTCTGCGTCTGCAACGACGTGTCCGAGCGCGAATGGCAGATCGAGCGCGGCGGCCAGTGGATGAAGGGCAAGGGCTGCCCGACCTTCGGGCCGCTCGGCCCCTGGCTCGTCACGCCCGACGAGATCTCGGACGTGCAGGATCTGGGCATGTGGCTCGAGGTGAACGGCGAGCGCGTGCAGAACGGCTCGACCCGGACCATGATCTTCGACGTGCGCAAGATCGTCTCCTACACCTCGCATTTCATGCTGCTCGAGCCCGGCGACGTCATCACGACGGGCACGCCCCCCGGCGTCGGCCTCGGCTTCAAGCCGCCGCGGTTCCTGAAGGCCGGCGACACCATGGCGCTCGGCATCGACGGGCTCGGCGAGCAGCGCCAGAAGGTCGTGGCCTATCCGGGGTGAGGCGATGACCGAGCCGCTGTTCCGCGAGGACGCCTATCTCAGGGAATGCGAGGCGGTGGTCGCGGCGGTCACGCCCGAGGGCGGGATCGTGCTCGACCGCACGGTTCTCTACGCCCAGGGCGGGGGCCAGCCCGGCGACGCCGGCACCATCCTGCGCCGGGACGGCAGCGAAATCGCGATCGCGGGCGCCGTCTACGGGCCGGACCGCGCGGCCATCGTGCACGTCCCGGCGAACGCGGCCGAGCCGCGCCCCGAGCCCGGTGAGCCGGTGAGCGTCCGGCTCGACTGGGAGAAGCGCTGGCCGCGCATGCGCATCCACACCGCCTTGCATCTCCTCAGCGTCGTCCTGCCCTATCCGGTCACGGGCGGGGCGATCGGCGAGGGGGAGGGGCGGCTCGATTTCGACATTCGCGAGGCCGGGCTCGACAAGGCCGACCTCACGGAGAAGCTCCAGGCCCTCGTCGCCCGCGACGCGGCGGTCTCGACGCGCTGGATCACCGACGAGGAGCTGGATGCCAATCCGGGCCTCGTCAAGACGATGTCCGTCCAGCCGCCGCGGGGCTCCGGCCGCGTGCGGCTGGTGGAGATCGAGGGGATCGATCTCCAGCCCTGCGGCGGCACCCATGTCGCGCGCACAAGCGAGATCGGGGCGGTCGCCGTCACGGAGATCGAGAAGAAGGGCAAGCAGAACCGGCGCGTGCGGATCAGGCTCGGCTGAGGCGTTGCCGCCTGCTCCACCCTCCCCACCGCAAGCGGGGGGAGGGTGGCCAGGCCCCGGCTTGACGCTGCGGCCTCGATGTCGGAACGCAGCGCGCATCGGCAACAGGGATCGCACATGAGCAAGATCGACCTGGTCACTCCGGCCTGGCTCTTCGAGCGCCTCGGCGATCCGAGCATCGTCGTCCTCGACGGCTCCTACTACCTGCCGGCCGCGAACCGCGATGCCGATGCCGAGTTCCGCGCGGCCCACATCCCCGGCGCGATCCGGTTCGATATCGACGCCGTCAAGGACAGGACCTCGCCGCTGCCGCACATGCTGCCCGAGCCCGACGAATTCGCTGCCGCGGTCGGGCAGATGGGCATTTCCGACGAGCATATGGTGGTCGCCTATGACGGGGCCGGCATCTTCGCCTCCCCGCGCGTCGCCTGGACCTTCCGCACCTTCGGCGCGCGGCAGGTCGCCGTGCTCGACGGCGGCTTTCCCGCCTGGCGCGCCGCCGGCTATCCGGTCGAGGCCGGCGAGCCGGATCCCCGCGAGACGGCGCAGTTCCTGGCGGAATACGACGAGGAGGCCGTTCTCTCCCTCGCCGATCTGCGCGAGGTGCTGGCGACCGGCTCCGCCCAGGTCCTCGACGCCCGCTCGGCCGCCCGCTTCTCCGCTGAAGAGCCGGAGCCCCGTCCGGGCATGCGCTCGGGCCATATGCCGGGCGCCCTCAACCTGCATTACGGCGCCCTGGTCAAGGACGGCCGCCTCGCCGAGCCCGAGGCGATCGAGGCGGCGATGAGGGCGGCGGGGGTGGACCCTTCCCGGCCTCTCGTGACCACCTGCGGCTCGGGGGTGACGGCGGCGATCCTGCTCCTCGCCATCGAGCGCACCGGCCGCCCGGCGCCCGCGCTCTATGACGGCTCATGGGCCGAATGGGGCTCGCGGCAGGATACCGAGGTCGTCGCCGGGCCCGCTTGACCGGAGCGGCGCGGGCGGGACAACAAGGCGCCCGTCCGGTCGGCGCCGCAGGAACCACCTTTCGAATGCCCCAGAAGCCTTCCAGCCATCTCGGCCGCTACGGCGAGCGCACGCGGCTCGTCCATGCCGGGCGCGATCCCTTCGACCAGTACGGCTTCGTCAACACGCCGATCTATCGCGGCTCGACCGTCCTCTATCCGAACACGGACGATTTCCTGCACCGGCGCGCGCCCTTCACCTACGGCACGCACGGCACGCCCACGATCCGCTCGTTGGAGCGGGCCTGGAGCGACCTCGCCGGGGCGGAGACGACCGTGCTGACTCCTTCTGGGCTCGCCGCCGTCACCATCGCGCTCATGAGCGCGGTGAAGGCGGGCGACCACATCCTCGTCACCGATTCGGTCTATCGGCCGACCCGCATCTTCTGCGACGGCATGCTCAAGCGCTTCGGCGTCGAGACCACCTACTACGATCCGCTCGTCGGGGCGGGCATCGCCGATCTGATGCGGCCGAGCACGAGCGTCGTCTTCACCGAGGCGCCGGGCTCCCAGACCTTCGAGATGCAGGATATCCCCGCCATCGCCGAGGCGGCGCATGCGCGCGGCGCCTGCGTGATGATGGACAATACCTGGGCGACGCCGCTCTTCTTCCCGCCCCATGCGCGCGGCGTCGACATCTGCATCGAGGCCGGTACGAAATATCTCTCCGGCGGCTCGGATCTCCTGCTCGGCCTCACCTCCGCCAATGCGGATTGGGCGAAGCGCCTGCGCGCCACCTTCGACGCCTTCGCCATGTGCGCGGGGCCGGAGGACGTCTTCCTCGGCCTCAGGGGCCTGCGCACCATGGCCTTGCGGCTGCGCGAGCACGAGAAGCAGGGACTCGACATGGCGCGCTGGCTGGCGGGGCGGCCCGAGGTCTCGCGCGTCCTCCATCCGGCTCTGGAGACCGATCCCGGCCATGCCGTCTGGAAGCGCGACTTCACCGGCGCCTCGGGCCTCTTCACGGTGATCCTGAAGCATGCGAGCCCCGCCGCCCTGGCCGCGATGCTCGACGGACTCGAGCTGTTCGGGATGGGGGCCTCCTGGGGCGGGTTCGAGAGCCTTGTCCTGCCCTTCGACCCGGTCTCCTACCGCACCGCGACGCGCTGGGAAGCCGAGGGGCCGGCCTTGCGCTTTCATATCGGGCTCGAGGATCTCGAGGATCTCAAGCGCGACCTCGATGCGGGATTCGCGCGCCTGCGGGCGGGGTGAGCCACCGCCCCGCCCGTCAGACGGGGTTCGCCACGAAGGTCATGCGCGTCTGGTCGTGGCCGAGATTCCTCTCGGCGCGCCTGCCCTCGAAGCCGCGGTCGCGGAGGAGGGCGAGCATTTCCGGCTCGTCGTAGCGGGCCGGCGCTTCCTCTTCCCGATGCTCGGCCCGGCCGGACAGGACGTCGCGGGCGAGGCTCGCAAGGGCGGCGGCCAGGAACCCGCCGGACCCGGCGAAGCGCAGCAAGGCGGCGGCTTCGGCGAGGGGGTTCGTCTCGTGTGGGACGACCCCGGCGAGGACGAGGCGGCCGTCCTCTCTCAGCTTCGAATGCCAGAGGCCGAGCAACTCGTCCAATTCCTCCATCGGGATATGGGTGAGGAGCGAGGTGACCGCGACGAGATCGAGTTCGTGATCGGGCAGGGCCTCGGCATCCTCGGGCGCGATCACCGCGATCTTCGGCTCGGCCGCGAAGCGGGCGGCGAGGCGTGTGCGCTGATTGGGAGACCCCTCGCAAAGATAGAGCTTGGCGCAACGCGCTGCGAGGCGGTCTGCGCAGAGAGCCTCGCCGCAGCCGTAATCGAGCATGACCGCGTTCTCGCGCGGCAGATAGGCCGCGAGGTCGCGTGCGATGCCGGCGAAATGCAGCGTCCTGTGCCGATCGTTGATATAGATCGGCACATCCGCGGGGCGATGCCCTTCCGCGGGGCGGTCCTCGCGCCAACTCATCCGGGCGAACGGTCCCCGCGGCTCAGGAGGCGACCAGGATCGCGGCGACGCCGCGCTGGACCGACATCACGAAGACGAGAAGGACGGCCAGCGCCGCAACCCCGAATTCGACCGCCGGGTGACGCGCGATCGCGGCGCGGCGGAAGACGTCGGCGCCGAGATAGACCGTCACCCAGCCGACCGCGAGGAGCATCGGCAGGCCGAAAAGGAAGGCGGGGGTGCTCTCGGGCCGGGCTGCCGGATCGATCAGGCCGCGCAGGTTGCGCGTCCACGGCGCCTGCGTCGCGGCGAAGGCCGCGAAGGCCCAGGCGAAGATCACCGCCATGGCGAAATGGCGGACGAAGTGGCCGTGCAGCCGCCCGAACGCATCGGGACCAGCCTCGCGCCGAACCGCCTCGCGTATCATCTCGGAAAACCTCCATCCTGCGGGGCCTGTTTGCCTCTGCAGCCGCCATAAAGCCGTTAACGCTGGCGCCGGTGAGGCGCGAATCGGGCAATTTCGACGCGGGCGGAACTATTTTGCCGCATTCGCGTTGCGGTGCTCCATCAGGCCGATGAAGCGGTCGAACAAATAGTGGCTGTCGCGCGGCCCGGGCGACGCCTCCGGGTGGTACTGGACCGAGAAGGCCGGGCGGTCCTTCAGGGCGATGCCGCAATTGGTGCCGTCGAAGAGCGAGACATGCGTCTGCTCGGCATAGTCGGGCAGGCTCGCGGGATCGACGGCGAAGCCGTGATTCATCGAGACGATCTCGACCTTCCCCGTGGTGTTGTCGCGCACGGGATGGTTCGCCCCATGATGGCCCTGGCGCATCTTCACGGTCTTGGCGCCGAGGGCGAGGCTCATGAGCTGGTGGCCGAGGCAGATGCCGAAGGTCGGCAGCTTCTTCTCCAGCAATTCGCGGATGACGGGGACGGCATAGGCGCCGGTCGCGGCCGGGTCGCCCGGGCCGTTCGAGAGGAAGATGCCGTCCGGCTCGAGCGCGAGGATCTCGGCGGCGGTCGTCGTCGCGGGGACGACGGTGACGCGGCAGCCGGCCTCGGTGAGAAGGCGCAGGATGTTGCGCTTCACGCCGTAATCGATGGCGACGACGTGGAAGCGCGAGCCGTCCGGCTTGCCGTAGCCGCGGCCGAGTTGCCAGGCGGTCTCGGTCCAGCCGCCCTGGTGGTCGCGGGTGACCATGGGGACGAGGTCGAGGCCCTCCATCGCGGGCAGGCCCGCCGCCTCGGCCTTCAGCGCCTCGAGGTCGAAGAGGCCCGCCGGGTCATGCGCGATCACGGCATTGGGCATGCCCTTCTCGCGAATGAGCGCCGTGAGGGCGCGGGTATCTACCCCGGCAATGCCGATGAGCCCGCGGGCGCGCAGCCACGAATCGAGCGAGCGCGTCGCGCGCCAGCTCGCGGGCTCTGTGATCGTCGCGGCGAGGACGACGCCGCGCACCCCCTCCGCCTCGTCGATCTCGACCGTCTCGACATCCTCCTCGTTCGTGCCGACATTGCCGATATGCGGGAAGGTGAAGGTGACGATCTGGCCGGCATAGGAGGGATCGGTCAGGATTTCCTGGTAGCCCGTCATCGAGGTGTTGAAGCAGACCTCGCCGGACGCCTCGCCGACGGCGCCGATGCCGGCGCCCTCGATGACCGTCCCGTCCTGGAGGACGAGGAGAGCCGTCGGCCGCGGCTCGACCCAGCCGCCCGCATCCGCGTGGGGCGTCTTCTGTTGCGACATGGCGATGATCCGGGTTAAGCGCGCCGGGCCGCGTCTCGCGGTCCGTCCTGCACGCCGGCTTTCACGCCGCGGTATCTAGGAGCGCGGCCGGCGCGCGTCAACGAAACCGGCGTCCGGGACGTGGGACACAGCACATCGGGGATCGGGACATGGCTCTGCGCGAGCGTTTCACGGACGAGCTGAAGGCCGCGATGAAAAGCGGCGAGAAGACCAAGGTCGCCGCCATCCGGCTGATCCAGGCCGCGCTCAAGGATCGCGACATCGAAGCGCGCGGCGCCGACAAGGGCCCGCTCGGCGAGGACGAGATCCTCGGGCTTCTCCAGAAGATGCTGAAGCAGCGCCAGGAATCCATCGCGATCTACGACCAGAACGCACGTCCCGAGCTGGCCGATGCGGAACGGGCGGAGGTCGCGGTCATCGAGGGCTTCATGCCGCGCCAGCTTGGCGAGGAGGAGATGAAGGCCGCGATCGAGGCGGCCATCGCCGCGACGGGCGCGGCTTCCATGAAGGACATGGGCAAGGTCGTGGCAGCCCTGCGTGCAGAACATGCCGGGCGCATGGATTTCGGCAAGGCGAGCGCCCTGGTGAAGGCGCGCCTCTCCGCCTGAGGCTCAGGAGCAGGAATGGCGCGCTGCCTGGATCTCGACGATCCGGCCGCGCGCATCCTCGGTCCAGTCGATGCGGGTGACCGAAAAGCAGGGAAGGTTGGGCGGCGCCTCGACGGCGGAGAAGCGCCGCGCAGCCGGGTCCGCGATCAGCTCGAATCCCTCGGCGGCGAGCCGCGCGCGGAGCGGCGCGGCCGGGGAGCCGGGCGGATGGGCGAGGGCGAGTCGCGCCTTGAACTCCGCATCCCCCCGGACGGATTGGGCCATCGGCGGATAGGAGGGCGCGCAGGCCGCCGCCGGGAGGAGCAGCACGAGGGCGAGGGCGGCCCGCCTGTGGAAAGTGGGCGCGAGACGGGATAGATTCATCGTTCGTTCCGTGATCCTCCGGGGGCGAGCCCGTGCTCCCATACCAGCCTTGAAGCCGCCCCGTGCGCTATCCGCCTCACATCCTCGAGGAAATCCGCGCCCGGCTGCCGGTCTCGGCCGTGGTCGGGCGCAAGGTGCGGCTGAAGAAGGCCGGGCGGGAATGGCGCGGCCTCTCGCCCTTCAATGCCGAGAAGACGCCTTCCTTCTACGCCAACGACCAGAAGCAGCGCTATTTCGATTTCTCGGCCGGCAAGGACGGCGACATCTTCAATTTCCTGATGGAGACGGAGGGGCTCTCCTTCCCGGAGGCGGTCGAGCGGCTCGCCGCCGAGGCGGGGGTCGAATTGCCGCGCACGACGCCCGAGGCGGTTGAGCAGGAAAACCGCCGCCGCTCGCTCGGCGAGGTCATGGATCTCGCCGCCGCCTTCTTCGAGGCGAATCTCCAGAAGAATGCCGGCCGGGGCGCGCGCGACTATCTGGCGCGCCGCGAAATCGGGGAGGAGATGCAGGCCGGCTTCCGGCTCGGCTACGCGACGGCCGAGCGCTTCGCGCTGCGCGACCATCTCGCCGGCAAGGACGTGAGCGCGGAGGCGATGATCGAGGCCGGCCTCCTCGTCGCGGGCGAGGAGGTCGCGGTGCCCTATGACCGCTTCCGCGACCGCATCATGTTCCCGATCGAGGATGCGCGGGGCCGCGTCGTCGCCTTCGGCGGCCGGGCGATGAGCGCCGAGGTGCCGGCGAAATACCTGAACTCTCCGGAGACGCCGCTCTTCAGCAAGGGGCGGCTCCTCTACAACCACCATCGCGCCCGCGCCGCCGCGCGCGAGACCGGCACCGTCGTCGCGGTGGAGGGCTATGTCGACGTGATCGCGCTGGCCCAGGCCGGCATCCGCCATGCGGTCGCCCCGCTCGGCACGGCGCTGACGGAGGACCAGCTCGCTCTCCTCTGGCGCATGGCGGACGAGCCGATCCTCTGCTTCGACGGCGATTCGGCGGGATTGCGGGCCGCGGGTCGCGCCATGGCGCTCGCCCTTCCGCACCTGTCGCCCGGAAAGACGCTGCGCTTCGCGACGCTGCCGCCGGGGCAGGACCCCGACGACCTCGCCCGCAGGGGCGGCCGGGCGGCGGTCGAGGCGGTGCTTGCGGGCGCGCGTCCGCTGGTGGAGATGCTCTGGAGCCAGGGCTGGGAGGGCGCCCGCGCCGATACGCCCGAGCGCAAGGCGGCGGTGGCGGCCCGGCTGCGCGAGGCCGTGGCGACCATCCGCGACGAGACCCTGCGGCGCTTCTATCGCGACGAGATCGAGGAGCGGCTGAGAAGCCGGGGCCGGGCCGGGTCGGGGCGCGGGAATGGCGGTGCGTGGCGTCCGCAGGGGCGGTCCGAGGGGCCTGCGACCGGCTATCTTGGCCGGCCCGTCGCCGTGAGCCCCGCCGTCGCGCGCTTCGCCGCGCAGAGCGCGGCGCCCCCCCGCGAGGCGCTGATCGTGACGGCGCTCCTCGCCCATCCCGAATTGCTGCACGGCGATCCCGATGCCGTCGCCACCCTCGACTTCGTCGATCCGCAGGCGCAGGCCCTGCGCGGGCTCCTGGTCGAATCGGTTCTCCACGGCGAGCCGGCCGAGTCCTCGATCCTCGCCGCGCGGGCCGAGCGGGCGGGGCTGGCCCCGGCGATCGAGCGCCTGCGGAGCCGCGTCCGCGCCGGGGACCGCTGGATGCTGGAGGCGGCTGCCGATCCGCTCCGCCTGGAAGGGGCGCTGGGACAGGCCCTGACCTTGCAAAGAAAGGCGAGAACGCTACATAGCGAGATGCAGGCCGCCGAAAGGGCTTTTGCCGAGGATCCGAGCGAGGCGACGCTGATCTGGCTTCGTCAGGTCAGGGAGGAGTTGCTTTCGCTCGAAGGGCAGGATGCCGAGCCGGGCCGGACCTGAGGCCGAACGGCCACACTTCCTTCGGATCGACCGGAGCGGCGCCGGTTCGAGACGGCGCATGAGCATGGTTAACGGTTGATCGACCGCGATCGCCGATTAAGGGATTGAGGCGAACAGGGTGGCAGGCCGCAAGGGCCTCGCTGCCCCGAACCTATTTGACGGCGTGAGCGCCAGGACCGGAACCGGTCGGGCCCGGCGCCGGTTGAGGGCAGGGCGTATGGCGACCAAGACGACCGAACGCGACGAAGGCGAAGCGACGGCCGAGACCACGACCGACGGGCCGCTTCTGGACCTGTCCGACCAGGGCGTGCGCCGGATGATTCGCGCCGCCAAGAAGCGCGGCTACGTCACCGTGGAGGAACTGAACGAGGTCCTCCCTTCCGACCAGGTCGATCCCGACAAGATCGAGGACATCATGTCGATGCTCTCGGAGATGGGAATCAACCTCGTCGAATCGGAAGAGGCCGAGGACCGCCAGAAGGAAGAGAATTCCGAGGAGGAGGAGGCCGAGTCGACCGAGGTGGCGGAGGCCGCCCCGGCCCGCGCCGTCGCGCTCCGGCCCGAGGCCCCCGCGCGGGAGCCGGCCGACCGCACGGACGATCCGGTCCGCATGTATCTGCGCGAGATGGGCTCGGTCGAGCTGCTCTCGCGCGAGGGCGAGATCGCCATCGCCAAGCGCATCGAGGCCGGCCGCGAGGCGATGATCGCGGGGCTCTGCGAGAGCCCGCTGACCTTCCAGGCCATCATCATCTGGCGCGACGAGCTGGAGGAGGGCCGCGTCCTCCTGCGCGACATCATCGACCTCGAGGCGACCTATGCCGGGCCGGACGGCAAGAACGCCCCCGAATCGGAGGGCGAGGGCGAAGGGGAGGCCGAGCCCGAGGCCGCCGCGCTGCCGGAAGGCGGCGAGGGCGACGAGGAGGACATGGAGAACAACGTCTCGCTCTCGGCCATGGAGGCCGAGATCAAGCCGCGCGTGCTCGAGACGTTCAACAACATCGCCGAGAACTACAAGAAGCTGCGCCGCCTCCAGGTCGAGCACGTGGAGCAGCGCCTCCAGAACCGGCAGCTCAGCCCGGCCCAGGACCGCAAGCACAAGAAGCTGAAGGACGACGTCATCATCGACGTGAAGTCCCTCTCGCTCAACGGCAACCGGATCGAGGCGCTGGTCGAGCAGCTCTACGACATCAACAAGAAGCTGATCTCGCACGAGGGCCGGCTGATGCGCCTCGCCGAGAGCCACGGCGTGCCGCGCGACCAGTTCCTCCAGCACTACCAGGGGGCCGAGCTCGACCCGAAATGGGTGCTGCGCGTCTCCAAGCTCGGCGGCCGGGGCTGGCGCGAATTCGTCGCGAACGGCAAGGACCAGATCCACAATCTGCGCGAGCAGATCCACACGCTGGCGAGCGAGACGGGCCTGGAGATCCAGGAATTCCGCAAGATCGTCCACATGGTCCAGAAGGGCGAGCGCGAGGCCCGTCAGGCCAAGAAGGAGATGATCGAGGCCAATTTGCGCCTCGTGATCTCGATCGCCAAGAAATACACGAACCGCGGCCTGCAGTTCCTGGACCTGATCCAGGAGGGCAATATCGGCCTCATGAAGGCGGTCGACAAGTTCGAATACCGGCGCGGCTACAAGTTCTCGACCTATGCGACCTGGTGGATCCGGCAGGCGATCACCCGCTCGATCGCCGACCAGG
>NZ_DAOLAJ010000055.1:0-7902 GCF_035325185.1 Enterovirga sp.
TGATCTTGGCCTCGTATTCCTGCGCGCGGCGCGACCACATGGTGCGCTTGATGCGAGCCCGGCCAGTCAGGACGTGGAGCGCCTTCTGCATGCTGGCCGGCTCGGCGAGCTTGCGCATGCCCACGCTCGCGGCCTTGGCCGTCGGCACGCGCAGGACCATCTTGTCCTTCTCGAAGGAAACGACGAAAAGCTCGAGCTTGAAGCCGGCGATCTCCTGCTCCTCGATCGCCGTGATGCGGCCGACGCCATGAGCGGGGTAGACAACCGCTTCACCGACCTTGTAGCCCTGCCGCTGAGCCGTCTTCTTCGCGCTTGTCATCGACACGCCTTCCTTCTCGCCCGCGCCTCGCGGACGTGGTGTGGTATCCAGTTTCGGGCGGAAGCCATGTCCCGCGGGACGCTCGTCCCCCGGGGCTCCATGTCCCGTCGCGATCCCCCGGAGGCGAGCGGCCCGCTCGCTCCCGGTCCCGGCGCCGACGACAAAACCGCCTCGCTTCGCCAAAACGCCGGCGAAGTCGACTCGCGATCCTGTATGGTAAGCATCCGGGCTCAGGCCCGATCCGGCCGGATCGGGCAGGTTCTTTCTCTTAACACACTATGAGTTGAAAATCAAAGGAATTTCGGCCCTCTAGACCATCGCGGCAGGGCGGGGCGAATGGTAGAGATGGTTAACGGACGGGCCGCGCGAGGCGGCGGCCAGCAACGGAAGGGACGGAAACGATGAGTCAGGCGATCAAGTCGGGCGGGCCAAAGAAGAGCGCGCTTCAACCTTTCGTCTGGGACGATCCTCTTCTCCTGAACGAGCAGCTCACCGGCGACGAGCGCATGATCCGCGACACGGCGCGCAGCTATGCGCAGGACAAGCTGCTGCCCCGCGCCGTCGACGCCTATGCCCACGAGAGGACGGACCGCGAGATCTTCAACGAGATGGGCGAGCTCGGCCTCCTCGGCGTCACCCTGCCCGAGGATTACGGCTGCGCGGCGGCGAGCTACGTGTCCTACGGCCTCGTGGCCCGCGAGGTGGAGCGGGTCGATTCCGGCTACCGCTCGATGATGAGCGTCCAGTCCTCGCTCGTGATGTATCCGATCTACGCCTATGGCGACGAAGGCCAGCGCCGGAAATACCTGCCGAGGCTTGCATCCGGCGAATGGGTGGGCTGCTTCGGGCTCACGGAGCCCGATGCGGGCTCCGATCCGGGCGGCATGAAGACGCGGGCGGAGAAGATCGACGGCGGCTATCGCCTGTTCGGCTCCAAGATGTGGATCTCGAACGCCCCCATCGCCGACGTCTTCGTCGTCTGGGCGAAATCAGCCGCCCACGACAACCAGATCCGCGGCTTCGTGCTGGAAAAGGGCATGAAGGGCCTCTCCGCGCCCAAGATCGGCGGCAAGCTCTCGCTGCGCGCCTCGATCACGGGTGAGATCGTCATGGACGGGGTCGAGGTGAGCGAGGAGCACCTGCTCCCGAACGTCTCGGGCCTCAAGGGGCCGTTCGGCTGCCTCAACCGGGCGCGCTACGGCATTTCCTGGGGCGCGCTCGGCGCGGCGGAGGATTGCTGGCACCGCGCGCGGCAATACACGCTCGACCGCAGGCAGTTCGGCCGCCCCCTCGCCCAGACGCAGCTCGTGCAGAAGAAGCTCGCCGACATGATGACCGAGATCACGCTCGGCCTCCAGGCGTCGCTCAGGGTCGGCCGGCTCTTCGACGAGGGCAGGATGGCGCCGGAGATGATCTCGATCGTCAAGCGCAACAATTGCGGCAAGGCGCTCGCCATCGCGCGAGAGGCTCGCGACATGCTCGGCGGCAACGGCATCATGGGCGAGTTCCACATCATGCGCCACGCCCAGAATCTCGAGACGGTGAACACCTACGAGGGCACCCACGACGTCCACGCCCTCATCCTGGGGCGGGCCATCACGGGCCTCCAGGCTTTCTATTGAGGAGAAGCGGATGCGCATTCTGGTGGTGGGGGCCGGGGCGACCGGCGGATATTTCGGCGGCCGCCTCGCCGAGGCCGGGCGCGACGTGACCTTCCTCGTCCGGCCCGGACGGGCGGCGCAGCTTCGCGAGAAGGGACTGGTGCTCCTCAGCCCGCACGGGGACGTCACGCTGAGGCCGAAGCTCGTCGGGGCGGGGGAGATCGAGGGGCCGTTCGACCTGGTCCTGCTCACGGTCAAGGCGTTCGGCCTCGACCAGGCCCTCGCCGACATCCGGCCCGCCGTCGGGCCGCAGACGATGATCATGCCGGTCCTCAACGGCATGCGCCATCTCGACGCGATCCGGGCTGCCTATGGCGAGGCGCTGGTCGGCGGGGTCTGCAAGGTCTCGACCACGATCGATCCCGAGGGGCGCATCCGCCAGCTCGCCCTGTTCCAGGAGCTGGCCTATGGCGAGCTGGACGGGCGGCCCTCCGAGCGCACGAAGCGGCTCGACGGCGTGATGCAGGGGGCCGGCTTCACCGCCCGCCTGACGCAGGAGATCGGCCGGGAGCTGTGGGAGAAATGGACGATGCTCGCCACCATGGGCGGCATCTGCTGCCTGATGCGGGGCACGATCGGCGAGATCGAGGCCGCCGCGGGCGGACGGGACTTCGTGCTCCGGTTCCTGGCGGAGGTGGTGAAGGTGGTCGAGACGGACGGGATCGCGCCGAGCGCCGCCTTCCTCGAATCCGTCACGAAGATGCTCACGCAGAAGGGCTCGCCCATGGCCGCGTCCATGTACCGCGATCTCCTCGGGGGGCTTCCGGTCGAGGCGGACCAGATCGTCGGCGACCTCGAGGCGCGGGCGCGGCGCCACGGCCTCGACACGCCCCTCCTCTCCGCCGCCCAGACCCATTTGCGGGTCTATGCGGACCGGCTGGCGCGGGGAGGCTGAGCTGCTAGCCGGGGCGGGTGAAGCGCCTCCCTGTCATCCCCGGCGCGCCGCAGGCGCGGGAAGGGGATCCAGGGGGGGCGCAGGCGGCTCTGGACCCCCTTCCCGGCCCTTCGGGTCGCCGGGGATGGCAAGGGAAGGCGCTCCTTACGCCGCCGCGCGGGCCGCCTTGTCCGCGGGGAGCGTGGATTCGACGGCCGCCGCGAGCCCCTGGGCCGTCGCGGCGCAGAGCGTCCAGCCGAGATGGCCGTGCCCGGTATTGTAGAAGATGCCCGGCCGCTTGCCCGGCCCGACGCGGGGCAGCATGCTGGGCATCATGGGCCTGAGGCCGCTCCAGGCGATGACGCGGTCCGTCTGCACGTCCGGGAACTGCTCGCGGGTCCAGCGGATCAGGGGCTCGATCCGGTCGTGCCGGATGTCGCGGTTGAAGCCGTTGAACTCGGCGGTGCCGGCGACGCGGAAGCGGTCGCGGCCGAGGCGGCTCGAGACGATCTTGGTGGCGTCGTCCAGGATGCTGACATAGGGCGCCGCCTCCTGGCTGCGCTCGTTGTAGAGCTGCACCGTGATCGAGTAGCCCTTGACCGGATAGATGTTCAGCCGGTCGCCGAGGGAGGCGGCGATCCTGCGGCTTTCGCAACCGGCGCAGATCACGACGCCGTCGGCGTTGATCGGCTCCCAGTCGTGAATGGTCGCATCGCCGTCGTCATGGCCGACCGGGAGCCAGCGCAGCTCGTAGCCGCCGCGGCTCGCCGGCTCGATCGCCTCGATCGCCGAATCGTAGCGGAACTTGACGCCGCGCCGCGCGCAGGCCGCCGCGAGGCCGCGGGTGAACTTGTGGATGTCCCCCGTCGAATCCGAGGGCGTGAAGAAGCCGCCGTAATAGCTGCCCTTCAGCGTCGGCTCGATGCGGCGGATGTCGTCGGGGCCCAGCGTCTCGCGCTGGAGGCCTCCTTCCCTGTAGAGGACGTCGACCTGGCCGGCTGTGTCGAAAGCCTCCTTGTCGCGGTAGAAATGCAGGATGCCGCGGCGCTCGAGATCGAACTCGATCCCCTCTTCCTGCGCCATCCGGAACATGTGCTCGCGGGAGGCGAGGGCAAGCCGCACGGTGTCGATCGTGTTTTCGCGGTACTTGCCGATATTGGCGATGAATTCCGCCATCCACGAATATTTGTGCCAGTTCGGGCTCGGATTCAGGAGGAGCGGCGCGTCGCGCCGCATCATCCATTTGAGCCCCTTCAGCACCGTCGCGAAGCTGTTCCAGACCTCGGCATTGGAGACCGAGAGCTGGCCGCCATTGGCGAAGGACGTCTCCATCCCGGCATAGCGGTTGCGGTCGAGGACGGTGACCTCGTAGCCCCGCTCGGCGAGGGCATAGGCGGTGGTGACGCCGGTAATCCCGGCTCCGATGACGGCGATATGTGGCATGATCTGACTCCCGGACGGTTTCGCCAACGGACCGGTGGCTCGGTCCCAGCGCCCCATCTGTCCCGGTACCTGAGAGCTTCGTCGGCCCGCGGGCCGGCGTCCCCTTCGGTGGGCGCTCGCGCGCCTCTCTCCAGATCGTCCTGACGGCGCGGTTCTTCTGCCTGAGAGTTTCCGGGGCGGTTGCTCCGTCGGCGCCGGAGGGGCAGCCGCCCTCCCGGTCTCTCCCGCATCGTCGTGTCGGACGCGCTTCCATACGCGAATCGGCGTCGCGCGACAACGACGGGAATGCGGGATCGGGCGGCAGAGGGCGCCCAAATGATGGTCGGAAGCGCGCCGTCCTGCGCAGATTGTCGGCGAGGCGCTTGCTTTCGCGGGGCTCTTCGAGACATCGGTATGTCCGGTCGGCAGCCGGGAAGGGCGCGCAGGGCGCAGCGAGTTCCCGCCGCCGGTCGCTCGACGAGGAGAAGACCCCATGCAAGCCGCCCTCGAATCCGATGCGCGCCCGTCGGAGGACGCGCCGCCCGACATGCGCAAGATCGCCTTCGCGAGCGTCATCGGCACGACGGTCGAGTGGTACGACCTGTTCCTTTTCGCGACCGCCTCGGCGCTCGTCTTCAACAAGATCTTCTTCCCGAGCTTCAATCCGCTGGTCGGCACCCTCCTCGCCTTCGGCACCTTCGCCTCCGCCTATCTGGCCCGCATCGTCGGGGCGGCCCTGTTCGGGCATTTCGGCGATCGCCTCGGCCGCAAGTCGATGCTTCTTTTCTCGCTCGTGATCATGGGCGTCGCGACCGCCCTGATCGGCTGCCTGCCGGATTACAACCGCATCGGCATCTGGGCGCCGATCCTCCTCCTGACGCTCCGCATCGTCCAGGGCCTCGCCCTCGGCGGCGAATGGGGCGGGGCGGTGCTCATGGCGGTGGAGCACGCGCCGGCGCACAGGCGCGGCCTCTACGGCTCCTGGGTGCAGATCGGCGTGCCGGCCGGCACGCTCCTCGCCAATCTCGTCTTCCTCGCCTTCAGCAGCACGCTGTCGAACGAGGCGCTCCTGAGCTGGGGCTGGCGCATCCCGTTCCTGCTCTCCGTCCTGCTCGTCGGGGTCGGCGCCTATGTCCGGCTCGCCACCACCGAGACGCCGAGCTTCCGCAAGGTCAAGGCCGAGGGCCGGCAGGTCAGGCTCCCCCTCCTCGAGCTGGTCTCGAAGAACTGGAAGACGGTCATCCTCGGCGGCGTCGCCACGATGTCCACCGGCTCCTCCTTCAACCTCATCGTATCCTTCGGCCTCACCTACGGGACCCAGACGCTGGGCTTCACCCGCAACGAGATGCTCTGGATCGTGCTGCTCTCCTGCGCGGCCTGCATCTTCCTCCTGCCCTTCTTCGGCTGGCTCTCGGACAGGGTCGGGCGCCGCCCGGTCATCATCGGCGGCATCGTCGCCGAGGCGCTCGTGGCCTTCCCGATGTTCTGGCTGATGGACACGAAGCTCTTCATGGGCGCGCTCGCCGGCTACATGCTGATGATGACGGCCTTCGCCGCCAATTACGGCCCCATCGCCACGTTCCTGGCCGAGCTGTTCGGCACCAAGGTGCGCTATAGCGGCCTCTCCGTCGCCTACATGCTCTCGGGGCTGCTGGGCAGCGCGACGACGCCCGTCGTCACGACCTGGCTGCTCGCGGCGACCGGCCGGGGCTCCTCGGTCTCCTGGTTCATGATCGGCACGGCGCTGCTCTCGGTCGCCGCCCTCGTGCTCCTGGCCGAGACCGTCAGGCGCGACCTCGCGCAGACCCCCTGAGCGCGGGGGGCTATCCGATCGACATCAGGCTCGCATTGCCGCCGGCCGCCGCGGTGTTGGTGGAGATCGAGCATTCCTCGACGAGACGCATCAGCTCGTAATCCAGGCCGCCCGCCCGGCCGGCCTGGACCGGCAGGATGGCGCCCTCGCGCTTGGCGAGCTGCCGCAGCAGGGCGAGGAGGTCGCCCGCCTCGCCCTCGAACAGCACCCCGGCCAGATCGCTCGCGTTCCAGTCCGCGACCGGGGCGATCCGCGAGGCGAGGTCCGCGGGCAGGCTTGCGAGTGCGGCCACGGCGGGATTGCCCTTCTCGACGACGGCCGTGTTCCCGGTCGCGAGGATCGCGCCGAGCTGCGTGAGGAGGCCGCTCTCGCTGCGGGCCAGGGCGGCGATGCGCCCGCGCGGGCGCAGCGTATAGAGGTTGCGCTCGCCGACAGGCCCCGGCAGTTCGAGGCTGGCGCCGAGGGCCGAGCGCGACAGGAAGCCGAAACAGGCCTCGGCCGCCTCGTCCCGCCCGGTCTGCTGGAGCCACGCCGCATAGGCGCGGGCGGGGGCCAGGGCCGCGCCCGCCGCGTCCAGGCCCTCGGTGAGGGCCGGGGGCGCCTCCGGCAGCAGGCGGCCGAGATAGAGCGGCCCGCCCGCCTTCGGGCCCGTGCCCGACAGGCCCGAGCCGCCGAAGGGCTGAACGCCCACCACCGCGCCGATGATGTTGCGGTTCACATAGAGGTTGCCGGCCTCGATCCGGCCCGCGACGCGGGCGATCGTCTCGTCGATGCGGGTATGGAGGCCGAAGGTGAGCCCGTAGCCCGTGCCGTTGATCGCCTCGATCAGCCGGTCGAGGTCGGCCCGCCTGTAGCGCAGGACGTGCAGGACGGGGCCGAAGACCTCGCGCTCGACATCGGCGATCCGGCCGATCTCGATGATGGTCGGCGGCACGAAGGTGCCCTTTTGCGCCGCCTCGGGCAGGGGCAGGCTCTCCACCGCGTGGCCGCGCGCCCGCATCGTCTCGATATGCTTCAGGATATTGGCCTGCGCCTCCGCGGTGATGACGGGGCCGATATCGGTCGCGAGATCGGCCGGGTTGCCGAGGGCCAGCTCGCGGAGCGCTCCCTTCAGCATCGCGAGGGTGCGGTCCGCGACATCCTCCTGGAGGCAGAGGATGCGGAGCGCCGAGCAGCGCTGGCCGGCGCTGTCGAAGGCCGAGGCGATGACGTCGCCGACGACCTGCTCGGCCAGCGCGGAGGAATCGACGACGAGCGCGTTCTGCCCGCCCGTTTCCGCGACGAGCGGGATCGGCTGGCCGTCCGGCGCGAGGCGCCCGGCGAGCTGCCCCTGGATCAGGCGCGCGACGGCGGTAGAGCCGGTGAACATCACCGCCATGGCGCGCGCATCGCCGACGAGCGCGGCGCCCGTCTCGCCCGCGCCAGGGACGAGCTGGACCACGTCGGCCGGGATGCCGGCCTCGTGCAGCAGCCGCACGGCCTCGGCCGCGATCAGCGGCGTTTCCTCGGCGGGCTTGGCGAGGACCGGATTGCCGGCGGCGAGGGCGGCCGCCACCTGCCCGGTGAAGATCGCGAGCGGGAAGTTCCAGGGGCTGATGCAGACGGCCGGGCCGAGCGCCGCATGCCGGTCCTGGCCGAGGAGGCGGGTGATCTCGGCGGCGTAGTAGCGCAGGAAGTCCACCGCCTCGCGCACCTCCGCGATGGCGTTGGGATAGGACTTGCCGGCCTCGCGCACGATCAGCCCGAGGAGCACCGGCATCCGCGCCTCCATGGCGGCGGCGGCGCGCTCCAGGCAGGCCGCGCGCTGGGCCGG
>NZ_DAOLAJ010000055.1:8002-11518 GCF_035325185.1 Enterovirga sp.
GCGAGGCGGTGCTCGTCGGAAAGGTCGAGCCCGGCGGAGTTGCGCCGCGCGCCGTAGAGGGCGGGTGGGGCCTTGATCTTCTCGTGCGGGGCGCCGGGCGCGGCCATGGCGCGGACCTGCGCGACAGGATCGGCGATCAGCCCTTCCACCGGCACAGCTTCGTCCGCGATGCGGTTGACGAAGGACGAGTTGGCGCCGTTCTCCAGGAGGCGCCGCACGAGATAGGCGAGCAGCGTCTCATGCGTGCCGACCGGGGCGTAGATGCGGCAGGGCCGGTCCCATTGCGGGTTGCCGACCACCTCGGAATAGAGCGGCTCGCCCATGCCGTGCAGGCACTGGAACTCGTATTGGCCGCGATAGAAATTCGGACCGGCCATGACCATGATCGAGGCCAGCGTCTGGGCGTTATGGGTCGCGAATTGCGGGAAGATCGCGTCCGGCGCGGCGAGGAGCTTCCTCGCGCAGGCGAGATACGAGACGTCCGTGTGGACCTTGCGGGTATAGACGGGGAAATCGGGCAGCCCGTCGGTCTGGGCGCGCTTGATCTCGCTGTCCCAATAGGCGCCCTTCACGAGCCGCACCATGATGCGGCGCTTCGAGCGGCGGGCGAGGTCGACGAGCCAGTCGATGACGAAGGGGCAGCGCCGGCCATAGGCCTGGATGACGAAGCCGATGCCGTTCCAGGCCGCGAGATCGGGATCGAGGCAGAGGGCTTCCAGGAGGTCGAGGGAGATTTCGAGGCGGTCGGCCTCCTCGGCGTCGATGTTGAGGCCGATGTCGTATTGCCGGGCCAGGAGGGCGAGGCCCTTCACGCGCGGCAGCAATTCGCCCATGACGCGCCCGATCTTGGCGCGGACATAGCGCGGATGCAGCGCGGAGAGCTTGATCGAGATGCCGGGCCCCTCGTAGATGCCCCGTCCCGCCGACGCCTTGCCGATGGCGTGGATGGCGGCCTCGTAATCGGCGAGGTAGCGCGCCGCATCCTCGGCCGTGGTCGCCGCCTCGCCCAGCATGTCGTAGGAATAGCGGAAGCCCCTTGCCTCCATGGCGCGGCTGTTCGAGAGCGCCTCCTCGATGGTCTGGCCGGTCACGAATTGCTCGCCCATCATCCGCATGGCGATGTCGACGCCCTTGCGGATCAGCGGCTCGCCGCCCCGGCCGATGAGTCGCGAGAGGGCCGAGGACAGGCTCGTCTCGTTCGTCGTGGCGGTGAGGCGGCCGGTCACGACCAGGCCCCAGGTCGCCGCGTTCACGAAGAGCGAGGGCGAATGGCCGAGATGGGCGCGCCAGTCGCCGGTCGAGACCTTGTCGCGGATCAGCGCGTCGCGGGTCGCCTTGTCCGGGATGCGCAGCAGTGCCTCGGCGAGGCACATCAGGGCGACGCCCTCGTGGCTGGAGAGCGAATATTCGTGGATGAGCCCCTCGACGCCGCTATGGCTCGCCTTGGCGCGGAGCGCCTCGACCAGCGCGCGCGCGATGCGGGCGGCGGCCTCGGCTCCCTCGGGAGGCAGGGTCGCGGGATCGAGGAGCGCGGCGACGCAGTCGGGTTCCGGGCGGCGATAGGCGGCCGTGATCGCGTCGCGGAGCGGCGTCTGCGCCTTCACCCCCGTGGCGAAGGAGGCGAAAGGAGCGGGGGCGGCGGGCATGGGAGGCTGTCCGTTGGGAGATGTCTCCATATAGGGCTTTCCTTGCCGCCGTTCGATGGGATATATGGAAAAATTATAGTCGATATAACTACGAATTGATATTTTTCTAGAGAAATAAAAATGGATGCGATCGATGCGAAGATGCTGGCCATCCTCCAGGAGGACGGGCGGATCTCGACGGTGGACCTCGCCGAGCGCCTGGGCCTCTCGCCGACGGCGACCGGCGAGCGGCTGAAGAAGCTGACGCGGGACGGCACCATCGCGGGCTACGGCGCGCGGCTCGATCCGGGGCGCCTCGGCCTCGGGCTGCTCGTCTATGTCGAGGTCTCGCTGGACAAGACGAGCCAGGACGCCTTCGGGCATTTCGCGAGGGCCGTCCGGCTCGCGCCCCAGATTCTCGAATGCCACATGGTGGCCGGCGGCTTCGACTATCTGATCAAGGCGCGCATCGCCGACATGGCCGCCTATCGCCGCTTCCTGGGCGATGTCCTGCTCGCCTTGCCGGGCATCAGGGAGACGCGGACCTATGCGGTGATGGAGGAGATCAAGAGCGGGGCTCCGCTGCCGGTCCGGCTGCCCCATCACGGGTAGGCTCCGGGAGGATTGCGGGCGCCTCCCCGCATGGACGGCCGCCCGGCAAAAATGGCGGGCGGGGAGGATAGGCGATCCGGCTCCGGTCCCGTATGTCAGCCGGACAGCGAGCCGCGCCGCCATGGCGCGGGCCGGGGAGGAAGACATGCGGGGCAGCTTGCCGAAATACAGCCGCGCTGCGGTGGTGCGCGAGTTCAAGGCGCCGGTCTGCCTCGAGGAGGTGCCCGTTCCGCAGCAGGTCGAGCCGGGCGCCCTCGTCACGAAGGTCCATGCCTGCTCGATCTGCGGGACCGACATCCATCTGTGGCAGGGCAACCTGAGCCTGCGGGTCGACCTGCCGGTGATCCTCGGCCACGAGATGGTGGGCGAGATCGTCGCGATGGGCGAGGGCGCCGGCCGCGATTCGATCGGCCAGGACCTCAAGGTGGGCGACCGCATCACCTGGACACACACCTCCTGCGGGCGCTGCTATTTCTGCACGGTGCTGCGCGAGCCGACGCTCTGCCAATATTCCAGGAAGTACATGTATGTCTGCATGGAGGAGTTCCCGCATCTTCTCGGCGGCTTCTCCGAATACGGCTACGTGGTGCCCGAGGCGGGGCGCGTGCGCGTGCCCGACAACGTGCCGGACGAGCTGGCCAGCATGGCGAGCTGCGCCTTCCGCTCGGTGATGAACGCCTTCGACCTTCTCGGCCGCGTCGATCCGCTCGACACGGTCGTCGTCCAGGGGGCGGGGCCGCTCGGCCTCCTCGCCACTGCGGTCGCCAAGGTGTCCGGGGCGCGGCGCGTCGTGACGATCGGCGCTCCCGACGCCCGGCTCGACATCGCCTCCGCCTTCGGCGCCGACGAGGTGATCTCGGTCGAGACGACCAGCCCGCAGGAGCGGCTGGACCGCGTGCTGTCGCTGACCGGCGGGCGCGGCGCCGACACGGTGATGGAATTCGCCGGCCACCCGAAGGCTTTCGCCGAGGGGCTGGATCTCGCCCGGCGCGGCGGGAACTACGTGATCGTGGGCCAGCTCGGCCAGGGCGAGGTCCCGATCAAGCCCTCCGCGATCGTGGCCAAGCAGCTGCGCATCCTCGGCTCCTTCTCGGGCCAGGCCAAGGCCTATTGGAAGGCGCTCGAATTCGTCTCCCTCCACGGCAGTCACATTCCCTTCGAGAGGATGATCTCGAACCGCTACTCGCTCGACGAGGTCGATACGGCGCTGACGCGCATGAAGAATTTCGAGGAGATCAAGCCGGTCATCATGTTCTGAAGGGCGGCGGCCATCGGCGCG
>NZ_DAOLAJ010000055.1:11618-24657 GCF_035325185.1 Enterovirga sp.
CGTCAGCCCGCCGTCGACGATGAGCTGGAGGCCCGTCACATAGCGCGCCTCGTCCGAGGCGAGGAAGACGGCGGCATGGGCGACGTCCCAGGCGTCTCCCGCCCGCCCCATCGGCACCATGGCGGCGCGGCGGCGCCACATCTCCTCGACATCCCCCTGCGCGTAGTCCTTGGCGAGGCCCGAAGCCTCGACCATGGGCGTCTTCATGAGGCCCGGCAGGATCGCGTTCACGCGGATGTTCTTCGGCGCGTACTGGACCGCCGTGACGCTCGTCAGGTGGTTCATGCCGCTCTTGGAGGCGGCATAGGAGCAGTAGTCGACGCCCGTATGACGGAGCGAGGCGACCGAGGAGACGTTGACGATCGAGCCGCCGCCCTGCCGCTCCATGATCGGGATCACGTATTTCATGGCGAGGAAGCAGGTCTTGAGATTGACCTGGAAGACGCGGTCCCATTCGGCTTCCGAGAGATCGACCACGCCGCCGGTCGCGACGATCCCGACATTGTTGTGCAGGATGTCGATGCGGTGGAAATGCTCGATCGTGGCCGCCACCATCTCCGCGACGTCGGCGGCTTTCGCGGCGTCGGCCGCGAGCGCGAACGCCCGGCCGCCCTCGTTCTCGATGATCCGCGCCGTCTCGCGGGCGGCCGCCTCGTCGCGGTCGGCGCAGACGACCCTCGCCCCCTCGCGGGCGAAGAGGACGGCCGTGGCCTTCCCGTTGCCCCAGCCGGGCCCGATCGAGCCCGCCCCCACCACCAGGGCCACCTTGTCCGAAAGACGTCCCGCCATCGCAACCTCCCTTGCCATGTTCCCGCCTCGGTCTTCGCTCCCCGATGCCGGTGCTGCAATCCTTATCGCAAGGCCGAAGGACGAGCCGTTTCAGAAGCCCGCGGCGCCCGGCATGCCTGCGCGCTCGAAACCCGCCAGATGCTCCGGGCGGATCTCGAGCGCCGCCGCTTTGGCGCCGATCTCGTAGAGGCGGCGCATATTCGCCGGATCGTCCATGCGCCGCAGCTTCAGCAGCTCCGCGGGGGCGACGCTTTCGCCGAGTTCGCCCGCGAGCCATTCGGCCTCCAGCCGCGCATCGTAGCGGGCGAAGCGGAACAGATGTCCTCCCGGCGGGGTCAGGGGGGACAGGTTGCCGATCTCCGAATTGATCGGCCAATGCCAGGTCGCCTGCCCGAAATAGGTCAGAAGCGTCAGCACCAGTTGCTGGTTTTCCGCGATGATGGCCGCGAGCGACTTGAAGGCGAGGCCGAGGCCCGAGGCGGACTGCGCCTCCGCGAGGCTGAGGGTCGGGCGGAACGAGCCCGTTCCCACCGAGACGAGGAGCAGGTCGTCGGGCCCGGCCGTCCAGTTCAGCCCGAAGGAGGGCAGGAGCGCCGTCATCAGCATCATCAGGGTGGGATTGTTGTGCGGGGTGAGCCCTCCGTCGATGAACATGCCCGGGCTCCGGCCGGGGCCGATCGAGATCGGCTGCGGGTCGAAGAAGCTCGGCGCCGCCGTGCTGGCCCGCACGAGGCCGGCTACCGGAAGGCTCCTGTTGCCGAGATAGGAGCCGTCCGCCGGATCGTTCCAGAAGGCCGAACGTGGGTTGTTCATCACGATCCAGGAACTGCCGGTATCGAGGCGCTTCATGAGGATGCAGAGGCCGGTCCTGAAATCGGGGCTCTCCAGCGTGCGCCCGCCGATGGTCAGGGCGAGTTCCCGCTCCAGGACGCGCGCGTCGAACTTCGCCTTCCAGCCGAAGAGCTGGAGCCATCGCGGCCGGAAGATCTTCGGCCCCAGCGCGAAATAGAGGTCGCGCACCTGCGCGGCGCGGTAGCCGAGGGCGAGCGCGGTCGCGATGATCGAGCCGGTCGAGGTTCCCCCGATCAGGTCGAACCAGTCGCACAGGAGGGTCGGGGCGCCCTCGATCTCGTCGATCACGGCCTCGAGCCGTTCCAGGATCGCGAGGCTGAGGGCGCCGCGCACGCCGCCGCCGTCGAGGCACAGCATGCGCTTGCGGCCGGGCGCGAAGAGATGGCGTTCGCTGGCCCGCAGGAAAGGTCCCGTATCCGCCGTCACCGCGATCCTGAAAGCTCACACGGGCCCTCTGGGGGCCGGCATCTTCTAGAGCATTTTCGAGTGAGGCGGACCCGGCTCGCGCGAAGAAAATGCGGCCGATAAAGCCGAGGGCGCAGGGCATGATCCGATTGGTTTTCTGCCGGTCAGTCCCTCTCTCCGGCGTGCGCGGCGCGCGCGAGGCTCTCGCGATGGTCGGGATGGGCGATGGCGATCAGCCGCGCGGGACGCTCGCGCAGCGACGCCCCGCGCAGGTCGGCCACACCGTATTCGGTGACGATCACGCAGGCGTCGCTGCGCGGGACGGTGACCGGGCCGGACAGGGCCGGCACGATGCGGCTCCGGCCGCCGCCGGTCGAGGGAAGGGCGATGATAGGGACGCCGCCCCGGCTCGCGCCGGCGGCGCGCAGGAAATCCACGATCCCGCCGATCCCGCCGAGATAGCGGCCCGCGGCGACCTCGGAATTGACCTGTCCGGTGAGATCGACCTCGATGGCGGAATTGAGCGCGGCGAAGCGCTCGATGCGGCCGAGGACCTGGGGATCGTGCGTGTAGCCGGTGCCGCGCATCTCGATCGCGGGGTTGCGGTGCACGAAGCGGCGAATCCGCTCACCGCCCAGGAGGAGGCCCGTCACCGCGATCCCCGGATCGATGCTCTTGCGGGCATTGGTGACGGCGCCCGATTCCCAGAGCGCGGCCACGCCGTCCCCCATCGTGCCCGAATGGATCCCGAGGTCGCGCCGGCCGGCGAGCTGCGCGAGGGCGGCGTCGGGAATCGCGCCGATGCCGACCTGCAAGGTCGCGCCGTCCTCGATCAGCCCGGCGACGTTCCCGACGACGGCGAGGTCGATGGCGGAGGGAGGCCTGGCGGCCTCGTCCCGCAGAGGCTCGTCGGAGGGGATCAGGAGGGCGAAGTCGGCCTCGCGCAGATAGGGGCCGCCATGGGTCCAGGGCACGGCGGGATTCACCTCGCCGAGGACCGCCCGCGCCCCCGCGAGCGCCGGCAGGAGATATTCGCGCGCGATGCCGAGGCTGTGGCGGCCCTGCTCGTCCGGCGGCGAGACCTGGAGCATCAGGACGTCGATGCGGAGCGAGCCCGTCTCGATGAGGCGCGGCAGGTGCGAGTAATGGACGGGCAGGATGTCCAGCAGTCCGGCCTCCGCCAGCTTGCGGTTCGTGCCCGCGCCGCAATAGGCGAGGAAGTCGAAGGCGTCCGCATGCTCGGGCAGCAGCCGGCCGCCATGGCCGACGCCCAGGAAAAGCCGCACGCGCCCGATCTCGCGGCGCTGCGCGACGAGATGCCGGATGAGCGTCGCGGGCTCGGCCTGGGACTGGCCCCACATGAGGGTGTCGCCTGGCCGGATGAAGGTCGAGAGCCGGAGATCCGCTGCCATCACGCGGCCTCGAAGATCGCCGCCATGCCCTGGCCGCCGCCGACGCACATGGTTTCGAGGCCGTAGCGCGCGCCGCGGCGCTTCATCTCGCGCACCAGCGTCGTCATGATGCGCATGCCCGTCGCGCCGATCGGGTGGCCGAGCGAGATGCCGGAGCCGTTGACGTTCAGCCGGCCCCGCTCGTCCCAGTCCATGCCCTTCAGGCAGGCGAGGACCTGCGCCGCGAAAGCCTCGTTGATCTCGACGAGATCCATGTCGGACATCTTCAGTCCGGCCTTGCCCAGCACCTTGGCGGTGGCGGCCACGGGGCCGATGCCCATGCAGGAGGGCTCGCAGCCGATGGCCGCCCAGCTTTCGAGGAAGGCGATCGGCGCGAGGCCGAGCCGCTCCAGCCGGTCCTCGGCGACGACGAGGCAGGCGGCCGCCGCGTCGTTCTGCTGGGCGGCGTTGCCGGCCGTGACGATGCCGTCCTTCGTCAGGACCCTGAGCTTCGCGAGGGAGGCCGGCGTGGTGTCCGGGCGGATTCCCTCGTCGCGCCGGAACTCGATCGGATCGCCCTTTTTCTGCGGCACGGAGACGGGGACGACCTCGTCCTCGAAGCGGCCCTCGTTCCAGGCCGCGGCGGCCCGGCGATGGCTCTCGGCCGCATAGGCGTCGGCCTCCTCGCGCGGGATCCCGTATTGCCTCGCGAGGGTCTCGGCCGTCTCGATCAGGCCGGAAATGTAGCCGAAGCGGTGGACCGGCTGGGAGCGCTCGCGGCCCCGGTCGAGCCGGTCGTAGAATTTCACCGTGCCTGCGCGTGCGCCCCAGCGCATGTCCGTGGTGTAGTATTCGATGTTCGACATGCTCTCGACTCCGCCGGCCAGCACCACGTCGCAGGCGCCCGTCTGCACCATCATGGCCGCCGTCACGAGCGCCTGGAGCCCGCCGCCGCAGCGCCGGTCGATCTGGAGGCCCGGCACCTCGATGGGCAGGCCCGCATCGAGCGCGATCCAGCGTCCGATGCAGGGCGTCTCCGAATTGGCATAGGACTGGGCGAAGACCACGTCCTCGACCAGGGCCGGATCGAGCCCCGTCCGCTCCAGCACGGCCTTGACGACCGTCCCGCCCAGCACCTCGACGGGAACGGGGCGAAGCGTCCCCCCGAAGGAACCGACGGCGGTGCGGAGCGGATTGACGATGGCGGCGCGGCGCATGGCGTTTTCCTTGGCTGAGGCGATAGCCGGTCGGGCGGTTGTTTTGCTGTCAGCAAGGATCCCAGGTGAAGACGTCCTGGCTGCGGTCGAGCGGATAGAAGGCCGGGCGCAAGGCCGGGATGGCATGGTCGCGGACGCTTTCCGGCGTCCAGCCGCCGGCGGTGTGGACCGAGCGCAGGGGGCGGCTCTGGCCCATGAGGAAGATCTCGTTCATGCGCACGGAGAAGATCTGGCCCGAGACGTCCTTCGCGGCGTCCGAGCCGAGATAGACCGCGAGCGGGGCGTTCTTCTCGGGCGTCATCTTCTTGAAGTTCTCGAGGCGGGCGATCTGGTCCGGCGTCGTCGCCGGGATGTTCGAGGTCATCCGGCCCCAGGCGAAGGGCGCGATGCAGTTCGAGCGCACATTGTAGCGCTGCATGTCGAGGGCGATCGATTTCGACAGGCCCGCGACGCCGAGCTTGGCGGCCGAGTAGTTCGCCTGCCCGACATTGCCAATCAGCCCGGAGGTCGAGACCATGTGGATATAGGCGCCGTTTTCCTGCGCGCGGAAGATCTCGGCGGCGGCGCGGCTGACATAGAAGGCGCCGTCGAGATGGACCGAGACGACCGCGCGCCACTGCTCGGGCGTCATCTTGTGGAACATGACGTCGCGCAGGATGCCGGCATTGTTCACCACGATGTCGAGCCGCCCGAAACGGCCGGTCGCGGCCCCCACCATGCGCTGCGCCGCGTCCCAGTCGGCGACCGAGTCGGTGTTGATCGTGGCCTTGCCGCCGAAAGCCTCGATCTCGGCCTTGGTCTCCTCGGCCGGGCTCGCCGAGCCGCCCTCGCCGGAAAGCGAGACGCCGACATCGTTGATGACGACGCAGGCGCCCGCGCGCGCCATGGCGACGGCGATCGCCCGGCCGATGCCGCCGCCCGCGCCCGTCACCAGCGCGACCTTGCCGTCGAGGATCTTGCTCATGGGAGATGCCTTCCGTGTCGTGCCGGAGTTCAGGGCAGGTCGAGAATCGCCTTGGCGAGGATGTTCTTCTGCACCTGCGTCGTGCCGCCGTAGATCGTCGCGGCGCGCGCGTTCAGGAACTGCGCCGGCATGGCGAGGTCGCCGTTGCCCTCCGGCGGATGCAGCAATCCGCCCTCCTCGGCCATGACCTCCAGCCCGTATTCGGTGATGCGCTGGAAGAGGCTCGTCTGGTTGAGCTTGAGGAAGGAGACCTCGGCCCCCGGCGTCTCGCCGCGGCGCAGCTTGTCGGCGATGCGGCCGAAAAGGCACTGGTGGTCCTCCAGCTCCATGCGGAATCCCGCATAGCGGTCGATGAAGGAGGGGGAATCGAGCAGCCCGTAATGCTCGCCGAGCCGGCGGAGCTTGGCGAGGGCGCTCGACGCCTGGCGCGGGCCGCCGAAGAAGATCCGCTCGAAGCCGAGCAGGTTCTTGGCCATGGTCCAGCCCTGGTTGACCTCGCCCACGATGTGGCCCTTGGGCACGCGGACATTGTCGAGGAAGACCTCGGAGAATTCGTCGTCCAGCGCGAGGTTGACGATCGGGCGGATGGTGATGCCGGGCGTGTCGAGCGGGATCAGGAGGAAGCTGATGCCCTCCTGCTTCCTGGCCGTCTTGCCGGTGCGCACGAGGCAGAAGATCCAGTCCGCGTCCCCGGCGAGCGTCGTCCAGATCTTCTGGCCGTTCACGACCCATTCCTCGCCGTCGAGCACCGCCTCGGTGCGCAGGGCGGCGAGGTCCGAGCCCGCATTCGGCTCCGAATAGCCCTGGCACCAGATGTCCTCGCCGGAGAGGATGCGCGGCAGGAAATGCGCCTTCTGCTCCTCCGAGCCGTAATGGATGAGGAGCGGCCCGAGCAGCATCATGCCGTGGTCGGGCGTGCGGGCGGCGCCGAAGCTCTCGAATTCCTCGACATAGACGAGCTGCTTGGCCGGGTTCAGCCCCATCCCGCCATGGGCGCGCGGCCAGTTGGGCGCGAGCCAGCCGGCGCCGGCGAGGATCATGTACCAGGGCCCGACCTTGTCCCAGTGCAGGCGCTTCGCCGGATGGCGCAATTCCGGCGGATGGCATTCCGCCAGGAAGCGGCGCGCCAGGGCGCGGAATTCGGCGTCGGAGAGGGCGTTGTAGTCGTCCCGCCGGAAATCGTCATAGGGCATGGTCAGGCAGCCTCCCTCGCGGGCTTGAGGCGGGCGAATTCGGCGCGATGGGCGGATGCGCCGCCGAACTGGGCGGCGGCCACCATGGCCTTTCGCAGGAAGAGGCCGATATCGTGCTCGTCGGTGAAGCCGATGCCGCCATGGAGCTGGACGCAGTCGCGCCCGACCTTGAGGGCGGATGCCGAGGCCCGCGCCTTGGCGCGCGAGACCGAGGCGAAGGCGGCGGGAACCGGGCCTTCCCGGTCCCATTGCAGGGCCGCGGCCTCGATGCTGGCGCGCGTCACCTCGATCTCGAGCCTGAGGTCCACCGCCATGTGCTGGAGGATCTGGAAGCTGCCGATCGTCCGGCCGAACTGCATGCGGGTCTTGAGATAGGCGACGGTCATGTCGAGCGCGACGTCCATCAGGCCGAGCAGGTAGGCGGCGGTGGCGAGCGTCGCCTCGGCCAAAGCCGGGCGCGGATCGGCCGCGATCACGAGGCCGGGGGCGGCCTCGAATCGGATCGCCGCGACATGGCCGCCGTCCTGCGTCTCGCTCGCGGCCACGGCGACGCCGGTCGCATCGGCCGCGCCGGCCGCGACGAGCACCGATCGCGAGGCGCCGACCACCAGGAAGGCATCCGCGCCGGCCGCGAGCGGCACGTAGAGCTTGCGTGCGGTGACCTTGCCGTCCGCGATGGCGGGATCGCCCTGCGGGGCGAGGCTGTCGCGCCCATCCTGCCAGGCCGGGATGACGAGCGTCTTGCCCGCCAGATGCCCGGCCAGGGCCTCGTCCTTCAGGAGCGAGGCGGCGAGGACCGCCGGGATCAGCGGCTCGGGCACGAGGCCGCGGCCGAGTTCCTCGGCCAGGGCGCAATAGGACAGGAGGCCGAGCCCGACGCCGCCTTTCTCTTCGGGAAGGCGCAAGGCGGGCCAGCCCAGTTCGCACATCTGCCGCCACACCGCCCGGTCGAAGCCCGGATTCGTGTAGCGGAGCTTGCGGATCCGCGAGAGATCGCCCGCCGGGACGAGGCCGCGGGCGCTTTCGCGGATCATGTCGATCGAGGATTGGGTGTCGGCGTCGATCATGTCGGGCTCCGGCTACGGCGCGGGGGAAAAGACGGCGCGTCCGTCCTCGACGACGACGGCGTCGCGCTCGACGAGGCGGGCGCGGAAGCGGCCGTCCTTCCAGATTTCGGTGCGGATCGTCTCGCCCGGATAGACGGGATTCGAGAAGCGCAGTTCGAGCGAGCGCAGGCTGTCGGCGCGATAGCCGCCGAGCGCACGCAGCAGGGCGTGGGTGACGACGCCCATCGTGCACAGCCCGTGCAGGATCGGCCGCTCGAACCCGGCCTTGCGGGCGATCTCGGGATCGCTGTGCAGCGGGTTCAGGTCGCCGTTGAGGCGGTAGAGCAGCGCCTGCCCGGCGCCCGTCGCGAGATCGACGACCATGTCGGGGGCGGATGAGGGCGCCTCTCGCGGCGCGCTCCTCGCGCCGGGCGGGCCGCCGAAGCCGCCGCCGCCACGGATGAAGGTCGTGCGCGCGAGCCTCGCGAAGAGCGTGCCCGCCCCGTCCCGCAATTCGGTCTCGGACAGGATGAGCGCCGGGCGGCCCTCGCCTTTATCGAGGATTTCGGTGACGCGCGTGCGGCTCTCGACCTCGCCGGAGGCCGGGATCGGGCCCAGGATCTCGAGCCCCTGCGCGGCATGCAGCACGGCCTTGGGATCGACGCCGGAGGCCGGGTTGGCGAGCCAGAAGCCCGGATGCGCCATGACCAGCGCCATGGCCGGCATCACCACGGGACCCCGCAGCGGATCGACATAGGGAAGCTGGCGCATGTCCAGCGGATCGCGCCCCATCCCGATCGAGAGCGCGTAGAGCGCGATGTCGTTCGGCCGCAGCACCTGCCGGACGGCCGGGACTTGGAAGGCGCGCAATTTGTCGATGTCGATCGGCATTTCCCCCTCCGCGCCGCCGTCAGCCCGTATCGAGATCGACTGGAAGCGCCTCGTTGCCTCCCGTTTTCGTCTGAGCACGATCTCTTGGAAAGCCGGTATTCATTTTTTCGGATCGGGCTCCCCGCCCGCCGTCGGCTCGCGGAAGAGCCCGCCGCAATTGACCTCGCCCGAGCTTCGCAGCTTCTATCGCGATCGTTCGATTCCCCTCGCCATTCCTGGCGCCTCGGAGCCGGAGGGCCGCGCCCCTTGCACATCCTCGTCACCGGATCGGCCGGCTTCATCGGCCATGCCCTTTGCCGCCGCCTGCTGTCCGAGGGGCATGAGGTCACCGGCTTCGACGGAATGACGGATTACTACGACCCGGAGCTGAAGCGCGCCCGCCACCGCGACCTGGCTTCCCTTCCCGGCTTCGCCTCCGTCGAGGAGCGGCTGGAGAGGCCGGGCGCCCTTGCAGCCCTGGTCCGGCGGACGCGGCCGGATCTCGTCTTCCACCTCGCCGCGCAGGCGGGAGTCCGCTACAGCCTGGAGAACCCGCAAGCCTATGTGGAGGCCAACCTCGTCGGCACGGCCAATCTGCTGGAGGCTCTGCGCGCCTGTCCGCCGCGCCATTTCCTGCTCGCCTCGACCAGCTCGGCCTATGGCGGCAACGTCGTCCTGCCCTTCCGGGAGACGGACCGGGCGGTCACCCCGCTGACCCTCTATGCGGCCTCGAAAATCGCGGGAGAGGCGATGGCGCATTCCTATGCCCATCTCTTCGCCATCCCGACGACGACCTTCCGCTTCTTCACGGTCTACGGGCCCTGGGGGCGTCCCGACATGGCGCTCTTCCTCTTCACGCGGAAGATCCTCGCCGGCGAGCCGATCGAGGTCTTCGGGGAGGGTCGGCCGGAGCGCGACTTCACCTTCGTCGGCGATCTCGTCGAGGCGATTCGCCGCCTCGCCGACACGCCGCCGCCCGCGCCGGGCGCCGGAGCGGCCGCCGGGCCGGAGGACAGCCTCAGTCCGGTCGCGCCCTACCGGCTGGTGAATATCGGCGGGGGGCGTCCCCGGCCGCTGGGCGAGATGATCGACATTCTCGAGAAGGCGCTCGGCCGGCGGGCGGAGCGCATCCTGAAGCCGCTGCCGCCGGGCGACGTCGACCGCACTCATGCCTCGACCGAATTGCTGGAGCGCCTCGTCGGGCAGGTGCCGGCGACGCCGCTCGAGGAGGGTATTCCCGCCTTCGTGAGCTGGTACAGGACCTATTACGGCGTCTGAGGCCGCATCCGGGCGAGCCGGTTCACGAGGCGCCGCGCGACTTCCTCCTTGTCGAGGCTCGGCCAGCTCTCGACGCCGTCCTTCATGACCAGGTGGACGGCGTTGTCGGCGCCCCCCATGATCCCCGTCGCCGGGGAGACGTCGTTGGCGACGATGAGGTCGCAGCCCTTGCGGGCGAGCTTGGCCTTCGCATGCTCGACGACGCGCTCCGTCTCGGCCGCGAAGCCGACGACGAGGGGAGGGCGGCCTTCCCCGCGCCGGGCGACGGTCGCGAGGATGTCGGGGTTGAGGGCGAGCCGCAGGGGAGGGGGCTCGCCGCCGTCCTTCTTCAGCTTCTGCTCCGCCTCGCCGGCCGCGCGCCAGTCGGCGACCGCCGCCGCGAAGATCGCGATATCGGCCGGCAGCGCGGCCTCGACGGCCGCCAGCATCTCGCGCGCGGTCTCGACGCGCACGACCCGCACGCCCGCCGGATCCGGCACCGAGACGGGGCCGGAGACGAGCGTCACCTCCGCCCCGGCGGCGGCGGCGGCGGCGGCGATGGCGTGGCCCTGGCGGCCCGAGGAGCGATTGGCGATGTAGCGGACGGGATCGATCGGCTCGTGGGTCGGCCCCGAGGTCACGAGCACGCGCCGGCCGGCGAGGACCTGCTCCTCTCCGCCCTGCGGGGAGGGCGGGCGCGCGAGCAGCCCTTCCACCGCCGCGACGATCTCCAGCGGCTCGGCGAGCCGGCCGGGTCCCCATTCGGCCTCGGCCATGGCGCCCTCGTTCGGGCCGATCACCATGACGCCATCGCGGGTGAGGGCGGCGAGGTTCCGCTGTGTCGCCGGATGCTGCCACATGCGCACGTTCATGGCGGGCGCGATCAGGATCGGGAGCGTGGTCGCGAGGAGGACGGTGGTCGCGAGGTCGTCGGCATGCCCCCCCGCCATCCGGGCCATGAGATTGGCCGTCGCGGGCGCGACCACGATCGCGTCCGCATCCCGCGCGAGGCGGATATGGCCGATCTCGGTCTCGAGATTGCGGTCGAAGAGATCGGTATGGGCGGGCTCCCCGCAGAGGGCGGCGGCTGAGAGCGGCGTGATGAATTCCTGCGCCGATTCCGTCAGGATCGGCCGCACCGTCGCGCCGCGCTCGCGCAGGCGGCGGATCAGGTCGAGCGACTTGTAGGCGGCGATGCCGCCGCCGATGACGAGGAGGATGCGCCGGCCTTGGAGCATGGGCGTCAGCTCTCGAAAGGGGAAAAGGGGAGGGGGCTGCGCCGATGTCGAGGCATCGGGCCGACGCTATCAAGTCCAGATCAGCCCGGCCAGCAGCAGGAGCGCGATCGCCCAGAGGGCGGCCGCGATGAGGCGCAGCGAGGCGGTCGGGTGGCGGCCTTCGCCGAAGACCGATTCGGTGCGCAGCGCGACGCCGCGATCGGTGAAGCCTTCGAGCTTGGTCAGGAGGCGCTCGGCGCGCTGGGCGATCTGGGGGGCGTCCGCCAGCACGCGACCGAGGGAGGCGAGGCCCCGGCCCGCCTCCTCGATCCGGCCGGCCGGGCCGAGATGGCGCTCGATCCAGCCGCGCGCGACCGGTTCGGCCGCCTCCCAGATGTTGAGCTTCGGATCGAGCGAGCGCGCGACGCCCTCCACCACGACCATCGTCTTCTGGAGCATGATCAGCTCGGTGCGCGTCGCCATGTCGAAGAGGGAGGTGATCTCGAAGAGCAGCGTCAGGAGCTTGGCCATCGAGATCTCGTCGGCGCGCCGGTCGTGGATCGGCTCGCCGATGGCGCGGAGCGCCTGGGCGAAATCCTCGATCGAGTGGCGGGCCGGCACGTAGCCGGCATCGAAATGCACCTGCGCCACGCGGCGATAGTCGCGGCGGATGAAGCCGAGCAGGATCTCGGCGAGGAAGCGCCGCTCCTTCATCCCGAGCCGGCCCATGATGCCCGTATCGACCGCGACGAGCCGCCCCTGCGCATCCACCATCAGGTTGCCGGGATGCATGTCGGCATGGAAGAATCCGTCCCGGATCGCCTGTTTCAGGAAGGACTGGAGGAGGCTCCGCGCGAGGGCGGGCCGGTCGTGGCCGGCGGCGTCCAGCGCGTCGAGGCGGTGGAGCGGGATCGCCTCGATCCATTCGGTGGCGAGGGTGTCGCGGCTGGTCAGCTCCCAATCGGCCTTGGGGACGCGGAAATCCTCGTCCCCCGCGGTGTTCTCGGCAAGCTCGGAGAGCGCGGCCGCCTCCAGCCGGAAGTCCGTCTCCATGGAGACGGAGCGGGCCAGGATGTCGACGGTCTCGGTCGGGCGCAGGCGCCGCGTCTCCGGCATCCGCGCTTCGGCCAGCCGGGCCGAGAAGGCCATGGCCTGGAGGTCGCGGGCGAAGCGCTCGCGCACGCCGGGCCGGATCACCTTGATGGCCAGCTCGCGCCCGTCCCCGGCCGTGACGGCGCGGTGGACCTGGGCGATCGAGGCGGCCGCCACGGGCTCGCTGAAACTGGCGAAGACCTCGCCGATGGGTTTGCCGAGCGCCGCCTCGACGGTCGCGACCGCCTCCTCGCGCGGAAAGGGCGGCATGCGGTCCTGGAGGCTTTCGAGGTCGCGCGCGACCGCGACGCCGACGATGTCCGGCCGCGTCGCCAGGAACTGGCCGAACTTGACGTAGGAGGGGCCGAGCCGCGTCAGGGCCGCCGAGAGGCGGGCCGCGCCGGACCCCGCTCCCGGCCGCTCGATCAGCCGCGCCGCGCGCAGCCCGAGCCGCGCGCCGGGCGGCAGGACCGAGGCGTCGACGAGCGACAGCGCACCCTCGCGGGCGAGCACGAAGCCGGCCCGCAGGTTCCGGGCGAGATGGGCGAGCCCGCCGATCATGGCCGCCCTCCCTCCCCCCACGAAGTGGCGGGGAGGGCCGAGTCGCGCCGAAGGCGCGAGCCGGGGTGGAGGGCGCCGACGCGAGCATCCGGCCTGTCGAGAGGCTGAGCCGCCCCCCACCCCGGCTCGCCCCCGGAACAAGTCCGGGGGCGACTCGACCCTCCCCGCCGCAAGCGGGGGGGGGG
>NZ_DAOLAJ010000056.1:0-24481 GCF_035325185.1 Enterovirga sp.
GCACGTTTGCCCGTCCCGGCTCATGCCGCGGCGGCCGAGACGCCATCCCTGGCCGTCTCCGATCTCACCGTGTCCGGCGACGAGCCGCGCATCCTCGACTTGGTCCTAGCCGGCAGGCTGGGCTTCGTCGCCCCCCGTGAAATCCGACAACTGATCCTTCGGAATAAGGCTGAATTGGAGGGCTACGGGAATTTGTGGCGCCGTGCCACAAAATCGCTCGGCCGGGGACGGCCGGGGCATGAGTACCACCTCAACGAAGCCCAAGCCCTCCTCATCTGCGCCCTGGCCCGCACGTCCATGGCGGCTCGCATCCGGCGCGAGCTGATCACGGTGTTCATGGAATACCGGCGGGGCACCCTCCCGAAGCCGCAGCCGGCGCCCGAGCCCGTCGTGATCAAGCCGGACTTCTCCGAGGTGATCGCCTTGGCCCACCAGCTCGGCCACGCTCTCGAAGCCGCCGTGAAGGGCGAGCCGATCCCGCCGAAGGTCGAAGCGCGCCGGGAGGTCGCGCCGCCCGATGAGCCGATGGCGCCGACGGTCTTGGCGCGCCGTGCGGACCTTCTGAGCGGGCACGCCGCAATCGGAGCCTATCTCAGTCTGACCAAGCGGCAATCGAAGCGCCTCGCCGAAATCAAGGCGATCCCAACTTTCAAGCTGCCCGGCTCCAATATCGTTCGAGCGCAGGCGGCCCAACTCGACGCGTGGCTGGCCTCCCGCGCTCTCTCCGGGGAGGTGCGCTGATGAACGCCCCCTCCGCCTCAACGACCTCGTGCTCAGCGTCGACATCGAGCCGAGGATCCCGGACCTCACGCTGGCAGACCGGCTCGGCTTCTCGAAGCCGCACAATGTCCGCAAGCTGATTGAGCGGAACCGCAGCGAGATGGCCCTGCACGGCGCCGTCGTCGTGCGCGAGGCCAGTTTTCTCCGCGATGGAGAAAACCCCGAAGCTCGCAAGCGCGGCGGCCGGCCGGGCATCATGTACTTCCTCAACGAGGGGCAGGCGCTCGTCATCTGCGCCCTGTCCCGGACCCCGATCGCGGCGAAGGTCCGGCAGGACATCATCGCGGTCTACATGGCGCACCGGCGGGGCGAATGGTGCCCGGCCCCGACGCGCCGCGAGCGCGAGGCCCTGCATTTCCTGGCCACGAACTCGTGCGTCATCGAAGCGGGCGAGCCGGTCTATTTCGACAGCCACCAAGGCAACATCGGCCTGAACCGGAAGGTGCTCCTCTCCCACATCACCGACACCGTTCTCGACACGCTCGCCGAGTTCGAGAATGACGAGGTGATCCTCACCGACGACGAGTTGGACCAGGACGCGGGCGAGATGCTCGAGCGCGACCTCGATCTCGACGAGAGCGACACCCTCGACGAGCACGGCGAAGAGGACCGAGCCGACGCCGAGCCGGACCTCGGCTGGTGCAACAACGTCAGCCAACTCCGGCTCGGCGAGGGCCATGGCGACGGGGACAGCACCGCGCCCGAGCGGCACGGCGGTGGCTTCGTCCGCTGCGCCCGGGACGACCACGAGCCGAGCCTCGGAGCGGTTAATCCGATAACTGGCATCCTCTGCTTGGTGGCGCATACGCCGCGCGGCCCGCTCTACATCGAACCGGGCATCGACCAGACGCGCTGGGGCCGCGGCCGCACCGACGATCGCGAATTGGACGCCGATCTTCAGGAGGGCGACACCCTCGACGAACAAGGCGAGGGCGAGTTTTGACCCGCCACCTCCGCGACCTCGCGCTTCGGAAGCTCCGGCGAGCGCGCCGGCTGCACGACGCCGCTCTCGACCACTACGCCGCCGGTGACGAGATGCTCGCCGAATGCGCGCGCCTCGTGGACGAGGTGAAGGAGCTTGAGGCCGGCAGGAAGCCCCTGCCGAGGCCCGAGACGGGCGTGAAGCCTGACACGCGCCACTGAGGGCGCCCGGCCCGGCGGGAAGCCGCTCGCCGGGCCTCCTATCCATTCAGGAGAAGACCAATGATCTACGGGGAAGACCTGGATCTCGCGCTCGCGCGCGGCATGACCAGCGATATCGAAGACGCGTTCCGCGCGCTCGTCGGCTATCCGAAGGAAGACGATGTTGAGGCGAGCGCCGCGACGCTTGCCTCTCTGCGGGCGTGCTGCCACGCCCTCGAAGGCAGCGAGCGCATTATGCCCTCGGGCACGATCGACACCATCAACGACCGGACGGACGCCGAGGGCGAGAACGTGCTCCTCCATGGCTCGACCTATGGCACCGGCGCCGCGCGCGTGCTGGAGGCGATCGAGGAATTCGACGCGTTCCTGGGGCCGGTGCTGGCGGCCTTAGGCGAAGCCGCGGTGGAAGCCGAGGGAGGGCGCTGAAATGGCGAGCGTCTACAAGCGCGAATGGACCAACTCGAAAGGAGAGAAAAAATCAGCTTGGGCTGTGCGATGGCTCGAGGCCGGCAAGCACGAGTCGAAGGGCGGGTTCAACCTCAAGAAGGAGGCGGAGAAGTTTCGCCGCGAGGTGGAGACCCGACTTGCTGACGGGGAGGCTGGCAAAGCCCGCCCGGAACTAACTGTGCGCGAAGCCTGCGAAGCTTTCATTCGGCTCGGCGAAGACAAGGCTCGCGATGGTCGAATGGGCAACCACCATCTTCGGTCGATTAAATTTGCGATTGATAGAAGCATCATCCCACATCTTGGCAAGATCAAACTTTCAGAGCTGACGGTGGTTCGGCTGGAGGAGTTCTATCGAGCGATGGTGCCGGCAGATGACCTTGCTCCCTCGACTGGTAGAATGCGCATCGCAATGCTCGCATTGGTGGAAGAATTCGCTGCAAAGCGCGGCTGGGCGGCGAAATCGGTCGCGCGAGAGGCGTTGAAGGAGTTGCGAGGCATCAAGGCTGCCACCGTGCGAACATTTACGGTCGAAGATGTTCATCGGCTGATCAGGTGCGTCGACACGCCGTTCCGGTTCCAACGGGCGCCTCAGCGATTGTTTCGCCAGGCCGTGGTTTACGTCGCGACCCATTGCGGATTGCGGTACGGCGAGATCGTTGGCTTGACGGTCGACAATGTCGATTTCGAGCGTGGCGTCATAAAGGTTCGGCACAGCCTGTCCGTTTACGACGGACTGAAGGGGCCGAAGACGGCGGCAGGTATCAGGGACGTTCCGATGCCCGATCGCGTCTCCTCCATCCTGCGCCGGGTCCTGAATGAGTATCACACGCCGAACCCCCTCAATCTTCTTTTCCAGCGGGGCCCCAATGCGCCGATGGGAGGTTCGTGCTTCCACGTCAATCACTGGAAGCCCTTGCTGAAACGGGCGGGCATGTACGACCGTGAAGACCCGTTTCATTTCCATGCGCTTCGCCATTTTGCGGCGAGCTGGTGGATCCGGTGCGGGCTATCGCTGACGGAGGTCGCTTCGTTGATGGGGCACCGGAGCTTCGACACGACGCTGCAAGTTTATGCGCATCCGATCGCCGGCGGCCACGACCGAACGGAGGCCATGAACCGGATGGCGGATCGTCTTGCGCAACCGTTCCTGCCAATTTCTGTCACATACGACGGACAAGACGCGCTAGCGCCTTGAAATAATTAGTTTAAAATTTCTTCCGGAGCAATTGCTCACGCTCGACCGGGTCGAGATCCTCAAGCGGCCGAGCGTCCTGCTCAACGGGACGCCGCCGGCGGGCGCCGTCGCCGGCACGGTCAACCTCATTCGGAAGCGGCAGCGTATTTCAATCGAAGTAGAAGGCTATCCGTCTGTCGCCCACGAGGCGGATATCCATCTCCATGTCGAAGACCTCGCGCATGACGTCCATGGTCATGATCGCGGCGGGCGGGCCGCTATGGACGATCCGCCCCTCGCGCATCGCCACGATAAGATCGGCATGGCAGGCGGCAAAATTGACGTCGTGAAGGACGAGGATCACGGCCTTGCCCGACGATTCCGCCAGGCTCTTGAGCAGCTTCATCGTGATCCGGGCATGTTTCATGTCGAGGTTGTTGAGCGGCTCGTCCAGCAGGACGTAGTCGGTATCCTGGCACAGGACCATGGCGATGAAGGCGCGCTGGCGTTGCCCGCCGGACAATTCGTCGAGGAAGCGCTCCGCGAGCGGCTCGAGGTCGAGAAGCCCCAGGGCGCGTGCGACATGGGCTGCGTCCTCGGGCGTGGGCCGTCCACGCGAGAACGGGAAACGGCCGAAGGACACGAGGTCGCGCACCGTGAGGCGGGCGGAGGTGCTGTTGTCCTGCCGCAGGATGGAAAGGCGCCGGGCCAGTTCCGCACCCGGCGTGCGCGTGACGTCGAGGCCGTCCACGACGATGCTGCCACTGCCGGGCGGAACGAGCCGCCCGATCATGCCCAGCAGCGACGACTTGCCGGCCCCGTTGGGTCCGATGAGAGCCGTGATGCCGCCCCGCGGCAAGGTCAGCGTGACCCCGTCCACGACGATCGTGTCGCCGTAGCGCTTGCCGACCTCGTGGAGTTCGATCACCGCAGGAAGCCTCGCAGCAGGAGAATAATGAAGACGATCCCACCCACGAATTCGATAACGATGCTCAGCGCCGCCGCGGAGGAGAAGACCCGCTCGAGCACGACCTGACCGCCGACCAGGCAGATCACCGCGACGAGCACCGCGGCCGGCAGGATCGCGGCGTGGCGGTAGGTAGGGACGAGATGATAGGCGAGATTCGCCACCAGGAGGCCGAAGAAGGTGACGGGGCCGACCAGCGCGGTCGACACACTGACCAGCACGGCGATCAGCATCAGGATGCGCGAGACCTCCCGCCGGTGCTCCACTCCCAGCGCGATGGAGGGATCGCGCCCGAGCGCAAGGACGTTGAAGACGTGGCGCATGCGCCAGCCGAGGACCGTGACGGCGAGGATCAGGACGGCCCCGACGGCCAGAAGGCTCCGGTCGACCGTGTTGAAGCTGGCGAAGAGCTTGCCTTGCAGTGCGACGAAATCATTGGGATCGATCATGCGCTGCAACAGGCCCGAGAGGCTGCGGAAGAAGATGCCGATCACGACGCCCGCCAGCAGAAGCTGGTCCAGGCTCCGCCGCTCCTCGGCGAAGAGCGCGCGATAGAGCAGCCCCGCGAACAGCATCATGGCGGCGGTCTCGATGAGGAACATGAGCCGCTTGTCGAGCCCGCCGAAGACCGCTCCGCCGAGCAGGAAGACCGCGACGGTCTGGATCAGCACATAGAGCGAATCCAGCCCCATGACGGCGGGTGTCAGGATCCGGTTCTGCGTGACCGTCTGGAACAGCACGGTCGAGACCGCGACGGCATAGGCGACGAGGAGAAGGGTCGCGAGCTTCGTGGCGCGCAGCGGCAGCACGAAGTCCAGGCGTCCGCGCAGGTCCAGCGTCATGAAGGCGAGGATCGCCGCTCCCGCGAGACACGCGAGCAGCGCGAGCACGGCCGCCTGGCGTCGGGCGCGATCAGCCGGCACGGGCGGGGCGCCTCAGGAGCAGGTAGAGGAAGAGCCCGCTGCCCACGCAGCCCATCACCGCGCCGACGGGGATCTCGTAAGGGTAGATCAGCACGCGCCCGACGATGTCGCAGAGAAGGAGGAGCCCGCCGCCGAGAAGCGCCATATACGGAAGCGAGCGCCGCATGTTGTCGCCGAGGGCGAGGCTGACGACGTTCGGGACGATGAGCCCGAGGAACGGGACCGACCCCACCGTCGTCACGACGAGGGCCGAGACGAGCGCCACGACGACGAGGCCGAGCGCCATCACGCGGCGATGGTCGAGGCCGAGGCTGGTCGTCGCATCTGGCCCGAGCCCCGCCAGGGTGAAGCGGTCGGCGGCGAGATAGGCGGCGGTCGCCAGCCCTCCGGCCATCCACAGCAGCTCGTAGCGGCCGCGCAGGACGGTCGAGAAATCCCCCACGGCCCATGTCGAGAGCGACTGGAGCAGGTCGAACCGATAGGCCAGGAAGGTCGTCAGCGCGCTGACGACGCCGCCGAGCGTCAGCCCGACCAGGGGAACGAGCGCGGCCCGGCGGATTGCGATATGCCGCAGGAGGCCGAGGAACAGGGCGGTGCCCGCGAGCGCGAAGGCGGCCGCGACCAGCATCTTCACGACGACCGGCGCGGCCGGCACGAGGAGAATGGCGGCCAGCATTCCGAGGGCCGCCGATTCCACCGTCCCGGCGGTCGAGGGCTCGACGAAGCGGTTCCGGGACAGCATCTGCATGATCGCGCCGGCGACGGCCATGGAGGAGCCGCAGAGCAGCAGCGCCAGGGTCCTGGGCAGGCGGCTCGCCAGGAGCAGCAGCATGGCGTCGCGGTCGGCATGGGGGCCGAACAGCCGGCCGGGCGACAGATCTGCGACGCCGACGAACAGGCTTCCGAGAGCCGCGAGCAGGACCACGGCGACCGCCAGCGGTGCCATGACCGCCTGCCGCGGAGGACGTGCGAGGAGCATGAGGGTCGTCGCGCCCGGGAGCCTTCGGTCAGCGCTTGCGCGCGAAGGCTTCGGCCAAGTGGTCGACTTCCCCTTGGAGCGAGCGGATGCCGGCGCCCGCGAGATACCAGCTCGCCGCATCGAGATAGACGACTTGGCCGGCCTTCCAGGCCTTCGTCCGCGCGACCAGCTCGTTGTCGAGAAGCGCCTGGGCCGACTGCCCCTGAGCGCTTCGGCCGATCGCTGCGTCGCGATCCAGGACGAACAGCCAGTCGGGATCGACCTTCGCGATGAACTCGAAGGAGATCGGCTGGCCATGGATTCCCGGCTTGATGTCGGGGGCCGCCTGGGCGATTCCGAAGACGTCGTGGAGAATGCCGAAGCGTCCGCCGGAGCCGTAGGTGCTCAGCCGGCCGCCCGTCGCGAGGACGAACAGTCCTTTCCCGGCGCCGGCGGCCTTGGAGCGGAGCGCTGCGACGGAGGCGTCGAGCTTCGCGATCAGCGCGGCCGCGGCATCTTCCTTGCCGAAGATCCGGCCGAGGGTCGTGATGTTGCGCAGGTCCGCGCGGTAGGGATCGTGCTCGTCGCCCGAGAAATCGACGGTCGGCGCGATCCTGGACAGCTCGGCGTAGCGGGCCCGCGAGCGCCCGCCCACGATGATGAGATCCGGCTCCAGGGCGCTGACGGCCTCGTAATCCGGCTCGAACAGCGTTCCGATGCGGGCATATCCGCGTCCCTCGTAGCGGGCGAGGCGGGGCGGCATGCGGAAATCGGGCACCCCCGCGACCGAAACGCCCAGCGCGTCGAGGGTGTCCAGCGCGCTCAGGTCGAAGACGGCGATCTTCTTCGGCCGGTCCGGCAGCGTGGTCTCGCCGCTGTCGTGGCGGATTGTGACCGGCTCCGCGCGGACGGAGGCCGGAGGCGCCAGAACGGCAAGGATCAATCCGGCAAGCAGAACCGCCGCGCATGCCGGCCGCGGCATCGCATGCGCAATCTTCCAAGCCACTCACGGTCTCCCGAACAGGGCCAGCAGGCCGTCGGCGATCACGCCCCGCCAGACGTAGTAGTCGTGCCCGCTAGCATATTCCCGGTAGGAGACGCTGTACCCCTTGGCGAGGAGGACGTCACGCAGATGGCGCGACGTCTCCAGGATCCCGTCCGGATGCGACGCGCTGCTCCTTTCGAACAGCCCGGCGGACAGGAAGAACCGGATCGGGAGGCGGGCGCTTTCGGCGAAGGTCGCGGCGGTGTGGTTCGATCTCGACGGCTCGGTGCCGGCGGGATGCCACCAGAAGGAGCCGGAGAGCGCGATCGCGTTCCCGAACGCGTCCGGGCGGAGGAAGGGCACGGTCGCGGCCGCAAGTCCCCCGAAGCTGGAGCCGGCCAGGATCGTCCTGTCGGGCCGGGGAGCCAGCCCCGTTTCCGCCCGGATGCGCGGAAGAAGCTCCCCGGCGAGGAAATTCGCGAAATCCGGATTGCCGGGGAGTTCCCGGCCGCGCGTCGCCGAGTCGATGGAATCGACGAAGACCGCGACGGTGGGCGGCAGCCTTCCCTCGGCTTGCAGCGCGTCGAGGATGCGGGGGGTCGGGACGCGGGACAGATAGGTCCGCCCGTCCAGGACGACGAGCAGCAGGTTTCTCGGATCGTCGGGACGGAAATCAGGCGGCAGATAGACGGAGACGTCGCGCTCGTTGCCCAGATGCGCGCTGGCGATCCTGATCTCGCGCAAGGCTCCGCGCGCGACGCCGGGGCGAGGCGCGAGGCCGGGCTGCTCCGGGGCGCCCGGCAGGGTCAGGGTCGATTGCCGCGCGAAAGCATCCGGCGCGCCCTCGGGCCAGGGATGGCGGTTCAGGGGATCGGCCTGGCTGGTCGCGAGGATCGCGACGCGCCGCTCGCGCGCGGTGCCGGGAATCTCGGGCACGTCCGGCGCGAGCTGGTAGGACAGGCGCGTATCGGACGGCAGCTCGTAGCTGCGGAACCAGACGTCGGAGGTCCCCAGCCGTTCTAGCGGGTCATGGTCGCCGCCCGGCGCCCCGAACAGCAGCACGTTGCGCGTCGCCCCGCGCTGGAGGAAGGTCACGATGCGGGTCGAGGGCAAGGAACCAGGCTCGACGAGTGGCGTGCCCTCCCGCTCCCGCTCGGTCCAGACCGCCTCGGTCCCGCCGCCCGCGGCGAGCGAGGCGGCGAGCCGCGCCATGGCGGGGCTGAGGAACGCGCGCTCCGGCGCCGCCCGCTCTCCGGTCGCGACCCGGCGGGTGAGCGCGACCTCGACCGAGGCCGGGCCCGAGAGGGCATGAATGGCCAGGCAGGGCTTGCCCGTCTCCGCGACGAAGAGGAAATCGCTCGCCCCCGCCGTGTCGCTCGCGATGCGGCGCAGATGCCGCCCCTCGCAGGTGACGAGGTCGATGCCGGCCCGGCCGCTCCGCACCGTCACGGTGCCCCTGGCGAAATCTCCGGCTGCGACGGGGAGCGCATAGAACCGGCGCTCGCCGGCGGACAGGTCGTCCATGCGGCGCTCGCCAAGCTCGACCGCCGGCGGATCGCCGGCCGCCGCAGGCTGGAAGGCGGCCGGCATGGTCGCCAGCCACGCCGCCGCCAGACCCTTCGTCACGAGACTCACCACGTGTATCTGATCTGCCCCGTCACGACCCGGCCCATTCCATAGAAGCAGGCATAGGCGCTGTTGCAGGAGGCGACATAGCGAGTATCGCCGATATTGGTCGCGTTGACCTGGAGCTTGACCCCCTTGAGGTTCGGGAAGCGCGCGCCGAGATCGTAGCTCACCATGGCGTCGAACAGGGTCGCCTCCGGCACCTTGAAGGTGTTGATGTCGTTGCCCCAGCTCTGCCCGACATAGCGGATTCCGCCGCCGAGGCTGAGGCCGTTGAGGATCGGATCGCGGAAGTCGTATTTCGCCCACAGCGCGGCCTGGTCCCTCGGAATCCGCGGGGGCATCCTGCCGAGGATCCCCGTGTCCTCGGATTCGGTGACCTTCGACTTGATGTGGCTGTAGCTCGCGATCAGGGACAGGTTGTCCGTCAGCTCGGCCCGCGCCTCGAATTCGAAGCCCCGGTTCCGGACCTCGCCGATCTGCTTGTACGGATCGGCCCAGGAGGCGCGGGTGAGGATGTTCTGCTGCGTGAGGTCGTAATAGGCGCCCGTGAGCAGGATGCGCGTGCCGGGCGGCGCATATTTCAGGCCCGCCTCGAATTGCTGCGCCTCGGTCGGCTTGAACGGAGCCTGCCCCGCTTGCGGAACCTCCAGGACGGGCTCGAAGGAGGTGCTGTAGCTGACATAGGGCGCAAGCCCGTTCTCGAAATTGTAGATCGCACCCGCCCGCCAAGTGAGGGCGCCGCTGTCGGAATGGGTCTTCGCGTTGGCGGCCAGGAAGTCCGTGACGCTGCTCGAGGCCCAGTCCTGCCGCAGCCCGACGAGAATGTTCAGCCGGCCGATCTCGATCTGGTCCTGGGCATAGACCCCGAGCTGGTCCGCCCGCGTCGAGGTATTGGTGTTGTAGGCGACGTTGGTGTCGACGGGAAGGCCGTAGATCGGATTGGTCCAGTCGATCGTGCTCGTGCCCGCGGCATAGCCCCAGGCGTAGCGGCGCAGCGCCCATTGATAGTCGAGGCCGGCGAGAACCTTGTGGCGGATCCAGCCCGTCTCGAAATCGGCCTGGACGTGGTTGTCGATGACGAACTGGTTCAGCTTCTCGGGGCCGGCGCCGGCCTTGCGCGTGAACAGATTGGCGTCGAGGCCGCTTCCCATGCTCCATTCGACGAGCGTTCGGAAATCGGTGTCGATCACGTTGTAGCGGGCGCTCTGCCGGAACAGGAGCATGTCGTTGAAACGGTGCTCGAACTGGTATCCGACCGCCGCCTGCTTCCGGCGGTAGCGGTCATAGCCCGGCTCGCCCATGAAGAAGCGGCGCGGCACGTATCCGTAGATGGTGCGATCGATGGTTCCGCTGCGCTCCAGGAAGTTCCGGTATCCGGCATCCGGCTCGTATTGATAGAAGCCGTAGACGGTCAGTTTCGTCTGCTCGTTTGGCCGCCAGGTGAAGGACGGCGCGATGGCGAACCGCTTCTGCTCGACGTGATCCTCCTGGCCGTCGGCCTTCAGCCCCATGCCGACGATGCGATAGGCGAGATCCGGATTGACGAGCCCGGCCATGTCGAGCCCGCCCGTGATCCGCCCGTCGGACCCGAAGCCCAGGAACGCCTCGCCCTGCCGCGTGAAAGTCGGCAGCTTGCTGACCATGTTGACGATGCCGCCCGGATTGGCCTGTCCGTACAGGACGGAGGCGGGTCCGCGGATCAGCTCCACCCGCTCCAGCAGGTAGGGGTCGATCTGGCCGAAGGAATTCGAGCCGTAGACGAGGCCGTTGAGAAAGCGGGGAACGTAGCTGAACCCGCGGACGAACATCTCGTCGTGCAGGTTCGACGAGCCGCGATAGTCGGTCAGGACGCCGGGCGTATAGCGAAATGCGTCGGCGACGGACCTCGCCGCCTGGTCCTGCATCTGGTCGCTCGTCACCACGCTGATGGATTGCGGCGTCTTGATCAGAGGGGTGTCGGTCTTGGTTCCGGCGCGGCTCACCTGGGCGACGTAGCCTTTGACCGGGCTGATGCCGGTCTCGGGCGGCTGCGACGGCACCACGGACATCCGGGGCCCGGAGGAGGAGACAGGCTGGGAGACGCGCGGGCGAGCCGCCTGCCTCGCCGCGGCGCGGCGCTGCGCACGGGGAGCGAGCGCCTGCCGGGGCGACTGTTCGGCGCGAAGGGTCTTCTTGCGGGGCGCGGGCGGGTCTACCTGGACGGGGGGAAGCGCCGATTGCGCATGGCTCGGATGGGCCAGTGAGATCGCGACCAATGCGGTCGCAACCGCAGCCGTCATCGCCGGTACAGCACTCATTAGAATAGACCTAAATAGACTGTCTCGCCAGTCGAGAATATGATCAGCAAGAGACTGCTGCGAGGTACGGCCCAGACGTTGTATTGTCAAAGTCATTTATTTATCATAAGGACGCAAAAAGTTATGCGAATTAGCCAGGGCACGGCATCGCATGTTTTAGATCTTTTCTAGATTTTAGGCTCGGCTATGGAGATGACAGGTTCTCGGAGCACAGCTCGTGTGGTTGGCGCGCATGTCGGCGCCTTCGAGGGGCGGCGCGGCTGCTCCCCGTCCTACGAGACGGAGACGGTTTCACCCTACATGCAGGCCTTCGTGCTCCTGGACGGAGAGCAGAAATTCATGCTCGACGGGATGCCGTTCCACCTCGAGGCGGGTTCCGGTCGCGGCGCCGGGCCGGTCGCGGGGATGTTCTGCATCTCACATCCATGCCCGCTCACGTTCCAGACCGAGACGGATGTGCTCATGCGGAAGGTTCGGATTTCCGCGCCGCTGGACTGGTTCTCGGCTCTCGCCGGGGAAGAGGGAGCCCGCGTCCCGGAACTGGCGCGTTTCTTCTCGGGGCATCTCAGCCGTCACGTTTTCACGCCCTATCCGCGCTTGATCGAGCTGGCCGAGCAGATTCTCGATCCTCCGCCTTCCTTGTCCGGCGAGTTCCTCGCGCTTTACCGTCAGTCCAGGGGTCTCGAGATTCTGAGCCATATCTGCCGCAGCCTCGTGGACACGGAGGGCCGGGAATGCGCGGCGATCACCACGCGGGCGCTCCGTCAGAGCGAGAAGGCCCGGGAATTCATCCTGTCGCATCTCTCGGAGCCGCTCAGCATCGATCGTATCGCGCGGGAGGTCGGCGCGACCCGAAGCAGCCTCCAGCGCGGGTTCGCGAGTTCCTTTGGAATGTCCATCGCCGATTTCACCAGGCAATCGCGTCTGGAGGCCGCCAAGGATGCGATCGAGCGTCGCGGCACGTCGATCGCCCAAGCCGCCTATCTCGCCGGCTATGCCCACCATTCGAACTTCACGACGGCGTTCAAGCGCGCCTATGGCGTGCCGCCCAAGCTGAAGCGCCGATGACATGGACGGGCGCGCATGGGGCGCCGGAGGCCCGCTTCGGTTTCGACAAGGGGCTTTCGACGATGGGAGCCGTCGTCTTCGCGATGTCAGGTTGAGGTGAGGCGGGCGAAAGCCCGGCCCGGCCCTCGGACGACGGCAAACGGGCCCCGGCGCATGCTCCGCGGCGAGATGGCGATGCGCCGGATTGCTTCGGACCGTGCATGGTGTGAAGGGGCCTCCATGATCAAGGCGTTCCTCGCTTACTACCGTCCGCACAGGGGGCTGCTGGCGCTCGATTTCGGCTGCGCCGTCGCCTCTGGATTGCTCGAGCTCGGCTTCCCCCTCGCGGTGAGGGCCTATGTCGACCAGCTCCTCCCGCGGGGGGACTGGCTGTCGATCGCCCTCGCCGGCGCGGCGCTGCTGATCGTCTATCTCCTCAATGCCGGCCTCATGGCCGTCGTGACCTATTGGGGGCACGTCCTCGGCATCCACATCGAGACCGAGATGCGGCGCAAGGCGTTCGACCACCTCCAGCTTCTGTCCCACCGCTTCTACGACGGCCAGAAGACCGGCCATCTCGTGGCCCGCGTGACGAAGGATCTCGAGGAGATCGGCGAGGTGGCGCATCACGGGCCGGAGGACCTCCTGATCGCGGTCATGACCCTCGCCGGCGCCTTCGTCCTGATGGTCTTCGTTCATCCGCCGCTCGCCCTGATCTCCGGCCTCGTCTTTCCGATCGCCGCCTGGGTCGCCGCCCGCTACGGCGGGGCGATGACGCGGAACTGGCAGCAGCAATACAGCCGCGTCGGCGCCTTCAATGCGCGCCTCGAAGAGGCCATCGGCGGCATCCGGGTCGTCAAGGCCTTCGCCAACGAGGACCACGAGCGCCGCCTCTTCGCCCGGGACAACGAGCGCTACCGCGACACCAAGCTCGCCGCCTATCGGCTGATGGCCGCGGCTTTGTCGATCAACTATGTCGGCATGCGCATCGTGCAGGTGGTGGTCATGCTGGCGGGGGCTGCCTTCGTCGTGCGCGGCGAGCTCAGCCCCGGCGGCTTCGTGGGGTTCCTTCTCCTGGTCGGTGTGCTCTACCGGCCGATCGAGAAGATCGGCGCGGTCGTCGAGACCTATCCGCGCGGCATTGCCGGGTTCCGGCGCTACCAGGAGCTCCTGGCCATCCGCCCGGACCTGGCCGATCGGTCCGGTGCGGTCCCGGCTCCGCCGCTGCGCGGTACGATCCGGTTCGAGAACGTCTCGTTCGGCTACCGTCCGGGGCTGCCGGTGCTGCGGGGGATCGACCTCTCGATTCCAGCCGGGCAGACGGCCGCCTTCGTCGGCCCGTCCGGGATCGGCAAGACGACGCTCCTGTCACTCGTGCCGCGCTTCTACGATGTCGAAACGGGCCGCATCACGATCGACGGCATCGACATCCGGGACATGACCCTCGAATCTCTGCGAAGCCAGATCGGCATCGTGCAGCAGGATGTGTTTCTCTTCGCCGGCACGATCCGGGAGAACATCGCCTATGGCCGCCTCGACGCCTCCGAAGCCGAGATCGTCGAGGCGACCCGCCGCGCCCAGCTCGGCGAGGTGATTGCCGAGATGCCGGAGGGACTCGATACCGTGATTGGCGAACGCGGCGTGAAGCTGTCGGGCGGGCAGAAACAGAGGCTCGCCATCGCCCGCATCTTCCTGAAGGATCCGCCGATCCTGATCCTGGACGAGGCCACCTCGGCGCTCGACACGGAGACGGAACGGGAGATCCAGGCCTCCCTCCTCGATCTCGCGCGCGGCCGTACGACGCTCGTCATCGCGCACCGGCTGGCAACCATCCGCAAGGCCGACCGGATCGTCGTCGTCTCCAGGGACGGCATCGGCGAGCAGGGGAGCCACGAGGCGCTCCTGCGGACCGATGGCGCCTACCGCGCCCTCCTGGACGCGCAGGTCATGCCGTGATCAGCGTTCCGTCTCTTCCTTCGCTGGAGCATGATCCTTTCGAAAACCGGTATCCACTTTTTGGGATCATGCTCCAGCAAGTGCTGATCGTCACTCATCGCCAGGAGGATGTGATAGCAGACACGGCCGATCGCGGCTTTGCAGCCATGGACGACGCCAAGCGGCGCGATGTCGCGTGCAAGGGCGGCGAGCACAGCCACCGCGGGCACCGCTGAAGGCCGCCCCCCGGAGGCGGGAATGTATCGACACGTGCTTGGGTTGCTATGCTACTTGCTTGGGAACGGCGTCCACGCACTGCCTCGAGGTCTTGGCGACCCTCATGGCGGCACCCTCTGCGCTTGCGAGGCGGGCCGCGACGCTGGCAGCCATGATCGCATTGGGCCTCTCATTGGCGGCCAGCGGACATGCAAGCGCGGCCGTCGGCGCTCTCGTGCTGTTGGGGCTCGCCCTCGCCGCCGTCCAGGTTCAGCATCCATCGGCGCTAGCGACGAGCGCCTATGGACGGATCCTCGTTGCCAAGCTCGTCCTGGTCATCATGTTACTCACCCTGGCGGCCTGGAACCGCCGCTATGCCACGCCCGCGGTGCTCGCCGGTCCGGATCGCGATCAAGAACAGATCGGCGGGCTTGGAGGAAATCTCGCGCCCCATGGTGAAGTCCGACGAGGCCGTCTGGCGCGTGGAGCAATTCCCGGTCCCGCGGCAAGGCCACTGGAATATTCGGCTGGATATCTTGATCAACGATTTTCAGAAGATCATTCTCCAAGGCAAGATAGACGCTCCCGACAGCAAGGTCGGAAGCGAAGACGAGAGCACCGCTGGAAAAATATCGGACCAGCCTGACTGAAGAGGTAGCCTCGGGCAGGTCCTGTGTTAATGTTTCGATTGCGGAGCAACCTCGCGGCGGAGGAATAGGGCGGAAACCACGACGGTCGCGTTGTGGAGGAGTTTACGCGGTTGGATATCAACTGGACCTCTGCCTCAGAGTTCGAACCGTCCAGGCGCGTCCACGGTTACGTCGCAACAGATTTCGGCATCGATACCCGCGGGGTCGCTCGCATCCGCCTCTTCATGCGGGCGCCGCTCCGTGTCATGCACGCCCAGGAGCCCGAGCCGAGGGGAAGCGATTTGCAGCGTGTGACCGTCACCCTGGACGGGGAGCTTCTCGCCGCCCTCGACGCGCTGGCCCGATCGCGGGGCTACGGGAGCCGGTCGGAAGCGCTGCGGGACATCGTCCGCGACAGCCTGAACCGCCAGGGCGCCGAGACGACGTCCCGGCCGAGCTACGGCGCGCTCAGCTACGTCTACGATCACGAGACGCGCGACCTCGCACGGCGCCTGATCCAAACGCAGCATGATCATCATGATCTGACGATCGCCTCGCTTCACGTGCATCTCGATCATGCCCGATGCCTCGAAATGGCCGTGCTGCGAGGCCCCTCGGGCGACCTGCGGAGCCTCGCCGATGAGATGACGAACCAGCGCGGCGTGCGCTTCGGCCACCTCCATCTCATTCCTGACGAAAGGGAAAGGCCGCATAACCATCAGGACGAGCCCGATCGCTCATAATTTGAGCGGGTAGGCGCTTTTATAATATTGCTCATACTCCGAGCGTGGCCTCACATCACCGCGTCGGAGGGGGATGGATGGCCCGGGCTGTTCCGCGTCGAAGGATACGCTGGGCGCTTTCCCTTTCGGCGCTCGCCGTGGCGGAGCCAGCAGCCGCGCAATCCGTCCTGCCGCCGATCACCGTCGAGCCCGTACCGCAGCGCGCCCGCAATATCATCCCGGCCCCCGCGCCGACATCCCGGCCGGCGACCCGCAGGGCAGCACGTCCCGTCGCGACCAAGCCTTCCGTCCGCTCCCGCACGGCGGCAGCCTCGCGCGTTCGATCGGGACCGGCTGCACCTGTGACGTCCACTTTCAGCGCGGGCGCCGCCACGCCGCCGCAGCCGGGACGGGGCGACCTCTCGCCCGCTGTCTCGGCGCTGCCCGCGAACACGACGACGCTCGACGCCGTAACCATCGCCAAGCTGCCGATCTTCTCCTACGGCGATATCTTCCGGCCGCTGACCGGCTTCGACGTCTCCAATTACGGCCAGGGCGGCATCGGCAACGGCATCGCGCTGCGCGGCTTCACCGATGCCGAGCACGGCCGCGACATCGCCTATTTCATCGACGGCGTGCCGGTGAACGAGGTGTCGTCCATCCACACCCCGAACTATGCGGATCTCAACCCCCTCATTCCGGAGACCGTTGAGAAGGTCGAGGTGATCCGGGGCCCCTTCTCCGTCGAATACGGCGACAGCAATCTCGGCGGCGCGGTGGTCGTGACGACCAAGCGCTCGGAGCCCTATGGCAGCGTCAGCCTCTCCGGCGGGAACTTCGACACCATCCGGGGCCTCGGCACCTATAGCCGCACGGATGGCGACGCCCTGCCGTTCCTCGCCTTCGAGGGCTTCGGGACCAGGGATGACCGGCAGAACAGCGACGTTCGGCGCCTGAATGCCTTCAACAAGGTGAGCTTTCCGCTGGAGGGCGGGGCCGTTCTCTCCGTCCGGGCGCAAGTCTACGAAAACGTCTTCAATGCGCCCGGCTATGCGAGCCGCGACCTGATCGAGGCCGGCCTGCGTTCGGAGAGAGCACCGGCGAATTTCACCGACGGCGGCTCGAAACGGCTCCAGAACGTCGTCGCGAACTATCAGGCCGGCACGCCGGACGACGAGTTCTCCGCCACCCTCTATGCCGGCCACAGCGAATCGCGCCGCTATGCCGATTACGGCGGCGGCCAGAGCGGCCAGGAGGAGGACCGATCGACCTTCGGCGGGCGCGTCCGGAAGGTCTGGACCACATCCCTCGCCGGCCTCCCGACACAGGTCCTCGTCGGAGGCAACTGGCGCTCCGACATCATCGACGTCGATGCCGGGCCTTCGATCTCGCGCGTCCTCTCGGGATACACGACGCGCCTCGGCGTGACCGAGCATGACCTCGCCGGCTTCGCCCAGGTTCAGGTCAAGCCAACAGAATGGCTGAAGCTGACGGGCGGCGCCCGCTTCGATCAGTTCTTCTACGACGTCTCCAATCTTCTCGATCCCGCGCTCTCGCCGCATGTCAGCCCGCACGCGACCTCACCCAAGGCAGGCGTCGCGGTCACGCCGTTCCGGTGGCTCGAGGTCTATGCCAATTACGGGCAGGGCTTCCGCAGCCCCAACGCCGCCAACGAGCTGCTCGCCAATCCTGCGCTCAACCCGCTGAAGCTCGAGAGCAAGGAGGTCGGGGCCCAGATGCGCTTCGAGCGCTTCTCCTTCCTCGTCGACGCCTACACGACCGATATCAACAACGAAGCCTATCAAGCTGCGCCCGGCCTGCCGGTGCAGAATCTCGGCCGCTCGCGCCGCGAGGGCATGGATTTCGAGGCGAAGCTCCACGCGATCAAGTCGGAAGATGGCCGCGTGTCGCTCTTCGCCAATTACGGCTTCGTCGATGCGCGGCTCCTGGCCGCCGCGCCCTCGCGCCATGTGCCGAGCGTGCCGGAATCGGTCGCCAATGTCGGCGCGGAGTTCGACATCGCGACCCTGCCCGGCCAGCGGCTCTCCGGCACCGCCTATGTCTCCTTCATCGGTCGCAAGTTCCTCGCCGAGGACGCCTCGATCCGCACGCGGCCCTTCCAGCGCGTCACCGCGCGCCTCGCCTATGCCTGGGACAACGGTCTTTCGGCCTTCGGCCAGGCGACCTGGTATCCCGGCAGTCGGCTGAGCGAGGCCGCCTTCAATTTCGGGCCGAATGTCGGCGCGACCTCCGCCGACGTGTTCGTCTCACCCATGCCCCGGCTCACCGTGCTCGCGGGCTTGCGCTATGGTTTCTCCACCGGAGCACAATGACATGCGCCGATCTCTCATCGCACTCGCCGCCATGGGGCTCGCTCCGCGGGTCGATTCCAGCAAACCCGTACCCTTTGTCGAGGATGCGGATTGAGCTGGAGCGGATATGAACGATGAGAGCCCTCACCTGACCGCCCGCGCCGCAGCGTTGCTTGCCGAAACGGACGAACGACGAATTCGCGCAATACGGTCGCACCGCTAAGAACTTCGATCCTCGCGTGTATAGTCCGCGGCGCTCGGGCGAGGAGTAAAATATTTCACTCCGATGTCAGGCTGAAACGAGCCAGAAATATATCGTCACATTTATATGGAACAATGAAATCATGAATGTCGTCATGCATCGTGGTTCCGCCACCAGGTTGCGTGTAGTTGGGCTTGCGTGTATCCGTCGATCACTGTGGCGAAGGACGGGCTACGATGAGGCGCCCGACATCGGGAGAACTGGGCGCGGCACGGCCGTTGTCCGCGGAGACCGGAAGAGGGGGCGGCGTTTCCGAGCAGCGCGCGCTTCGCCTTCAGCTCGGCATCTGCGGAAACTCCGCCGAACTTGGGGAATGCTTTCGTCTCGCCTGTCGCTTCGCGCGCTCGGAGGCGCCTGTGCTTCTGCGCGGCGAGACAGGCGTCGGCAAGGAGCTGTTCGCGCGCGCCATTCACTACATGAGCCCGCGGCGGCCGCGCCCCTTCGTGCCGGTCAATTGCGGGGCGATCCCGGAGACCCTGTTCGAATCGGAACTCTTCGGCGCGGCAAAGGGCGCCTATACGGGCGCGGCGGTGGACCGGGAGGGACTGGTCGAGATCGCCCATGGCGGCACCCTGTTCCTCGACGAGGTGGATTCCCTCCCGGCGCGCGCCCAGGTGGCCCTGCTGCGCTTCCTCCAGGAACGTGAATATCGTCGCGTCGGCAGCGGGGCGCTGCGCAGGTCGGACGTGCGCATGGTCGCGGCCACCAATGCAAGCATCGAGGACTGCGTCGAGGCCGCGCAATTCCGCCTGGACCTCCTGTTCCGTCTCGATGTCTGCAGCCTCCAGATTCCGTCTCTCACCGAGAGGCGGTCGGATATCGGGCCGCTCGTGGCGCATTTCCTGGAGCGTTTCGCGGCGCTCTACCAGCGGCCTGTCCCCGCCGTGGCGCCGGAGGCGCTGGCCTGGCTCGCCAGCCGGGACTGGCCCGGCAATCTGCGCCAGCTCGAAAACGTCACCCACCGCGCCATCGTGGCCCTGACGGGCGACGTCATCGATCTTGCCCTCCTGAGCCGCGTCTGGCCGACCGCGAAACGGGGATGCGCGGCCCGGCCGGACGCGGACGCCCTCGCCGAGGGTCCGCTGATCGCCGCGCGCAAGCGCGCCGCCTTCGCCTTCGAGGACCAGTATCTTCATCAGTTGATGGAGGCGGTCGGCGGCAACGTGAGCGAAGCCGCCCGGCGCGCCGGCACGGAACGGCGCGCCATGGGCCGCCTCCTCAAGCGCCACGGCATCTCGCGCCTGCGCGGCTGAGGGATGTCATCTGTGGCTCCTCCGGCGAGCCTCCTCCACACGCGCTTCCTCTTCGGCCGCGGCGTCGATCAGGCTCTGGTCCGTCATCTCGATCCGCGCAGGCTGCGCCGGTGAGGACGGGGCTTCGATCCGGATGCGCTGGCCGGGCGGGGAAGGCGTCTCGATCCGGGCGGGTTGACCCGTTGGAGGAGGAGTTTGGATCCGGGTGCGTTGGCCGGGGTTGGAAGGTGTCTCGATCCGGGCGGGCTGGCCCGGCGGAGGCGGAGCTTCGATGCGGATGCGCTGGCCGGGCGTGGAAGGCGTCTCGATCCGGGCGGGCGCGGCCGGGGGCACGGCCGTGCCGATCTCGCCGAGATCCACATGCTTCAGCTCCCCGAGCAACTCCTCAGCGTCGCCGACATAGTGCATTTCCGATGCACTGACGCGGAAGCCCGTCAGCCGATGCAGTTCCTGTGCGTATTCGATGGTTCCGGCAAGATGAGCCTTGTCGCCCTTCGGCGTCAGGTCGATCAGCTCGACATGCTGCTTCGCGAAGTCGATTTCCGCGATGTCGAACCGCATCGCGCCGCCTTTGAGCCGGCCTTGCGTGATGAGGAGGCGGCCGCCCTTCTTCCGCGCCGCGGCGATGAGCTTCTCGTCGACCATCGCATAGTGGAGCACCTGGGCCCGCCCGCCCTTCGCGATCTCCCGCGTCAGGTCTTCGACGATATAGCCATAGCGCTTGCCCAGGCTCGTCCGGTCCATTCCCGGAAGATCCGTCCACTTCTTGACGCCTTCGGCTCTCGCAAGCCGCTTGGCCGCACGCTTGGACAGCCAGATCGTATATCCCGGAACCTCCATGAGGTCCTTGCGCAACTGCGAGATCGCCGCCGCCTTTTCCGACGGATCGACGATCGCCTCGATGCGACGCGCCTCCTTGTCGAATTCGGGCATGACTTCGAGCTGGCGGGCAAAATCCTCCCGCAGGTTGTTGAGCTGCTTGTTGAGCTGCTCGATCTTCCGCGCGCCCGCCGGCCCGATCTCGACCGTGATCCGCGCCTTCTGCGCCGCCTGGAGGTCCTTCGACAGGGATTCGATTTCGGCCTTCAGGGCGGGCGTCTTGCCGCCGCGCAGGCGCACGTTGTCTTCCGCGGCGCGCAGCCGCTTCCCGAGTTCCTTGTCGGCCGCGATCTCCGGCGCGAAGCGCTCGCGGAGCCAGGAGCATTCCGTGCAGATGACGATGTGGCCCGAGGAGGTGACCTTGACCTCGTGCCCCCCGATCTCGGCGACGGTCTCGGCCGTTTTCGCCTCCTTTGCGATCCCTTGGACGGCGCGCGCCGTCGTCTCGGCCTCGGCCTTGCCGAGGGCGCCGAGCTCGCGCGCCTCGGGCGCCGTCTTCCTGAGCCGTCCGAGCGACTCGCGCAGCCGGGCCGCGAGCGTCGCCTTCTCTCCGCCTTCGAGCCCGTCGATCGATTTCATGAGCCGCTCGTCGGCGGCGGCGATCTCGGTTCCCTCCTTGGCGGCGAGGGCCAGGCGCGCCTCGCCCTTGAGGGCGCGGAAGGCCTTGAGCGCCTGCGCCCCGTCCAGGAAGACGAAGGCGATATCGAGCGCGAGCCAGAACAGCGACGGCTCCTCGCTGGAGATGGCATAGGCCTTCTTGTCGAGATCGGTCTGCGTCAGGGCCATCTGCAACTGGTAGTTCTGGATGCTCTGCATCGCCTGATAGGCGGTGAGGGCGAAGCTCGCCGCGGCGGCGCCGGCGGCGAGGCTCGTGCCGCCCGTGGGGATGGCGAGCGCCAGGGTCACGATGACGAGGAACAGGCTCTTGATCTGCTCGTCGAGGGCGAGATTGGCGAGGTGCTCCTCGATGAGCGTATCGCCCATGACCGTCTCGCTCGTATGCGCGACCGCGCGGGTCAGCGCGAGGATGGACGGAATGCTCCAGACCTTGCCGGGATGGTCCCGCGTCTTGTCGCGGACCGTGTCGATGCTCTCCTGCCGGGAATCGAGGACATGGCCGATGAAATGGGCCGCGCCCGAGGGTCCGGTCTCGTAGCCGGGAGGGACCGTCTTGAGGTCTCCCCGGGCGATGGAGCGCAGCACCAGCGGGGTCGTCGCCTTGTATTTTTCGTAGTCGTCGAGGATCGCCCCGAGCGCGGGATAGCGCTGCGCGGCGCCCGTGCGGGCATGGCCGTATTCCGTCTCCAATTGCTGGCGCTTCTGCTCGAGTTCGGCGCGCCGCGCGTTGGTGCGTTCTCCGTCGCCGGTCAGGGCCGCCTGCTGGCGCTGGACATCGGTGATCTGGGCTCGCATCGCGGCGAGGTCCTTCGCGGCCGCGGCGAGGCCCTGGAAGGCGACCGTCGGATCGGCCTCGTAGACCGTGCGGCCGGCCTTCCGGTCGAAGACCTTGCGGATGCCGTATTTCTCGCGCTCGACATTGATGCGCTGCTCGCTCTCGGCGAGGACCAGCATCAGCGTGTCGTTCATCTCCTTCTGGAAATCGGCGAGGAACTTGACGGCTTCGGCCCGCACCACGGGATAGAGCGCCTGGGCGAGCGGGATGGCGACCGGAGCGATCTTGTCGCGCCTCGCATTGTTGTCCATCTCCCATTTCGCATCGAGCGGCGTGTGGACCCGCAGGCCGCCGAAGGCGCGGGCATGTGCCGAGAATGGAAGATCGACCTCGAAGCCGCGGCCATTGAGGGCGTCGAACCAGAAGTCGCCGCCCTTGATGCCGCCGCGCTTGATGAGAAGCCTCAGCTCGGTGAGCATGAAGGCGGCGTCGGCGGACATCATCACGTTGCGGAAATAATACCAGTCGGAGTTGGGCCGCCGGACGGCCGGTCCGGCCTCCGGCTGAGGGGGCCCCGCGGGCTGCGCGGCGGGATCGGGCGCCGGCTGGCGTCGCACCCCGCCATGGCCGAGCGCGACATGGGCGAGTTCGTGGGCGATCAGATGCCGGCCCTCGCGGGTGGCAGGCTGGAACTGGCCGGGAGCGAAGGCGACGCTGCTGCCGAGGGCGAAAGCGCGGGCGCCGATGGCCTGCGCCATCCGGCCGGCGCTCTCGCCGGTCTGAAGGCGGACGGTCTCGACGGCCCGGCCGAACCGGGGCTCGAAGAGACCCTTCAGACGGGGAGGCAGGGGCTCGCCGCCGCCGAGCGCCCTCGCGCCGGCCTCGACGGCAGGCGAAGCGGTGGCGGCCGGACGAAGGGCGGAAGTGTCCGCCTTCATGTGGAGCGTATCCTCGCAGGCGCCGCCCCCGGCGCAGGAGGCGCAGCACGGCTCGCCCGCGGCTCCGTCGGCGAGACGGTCGGCGGCCTTCTCCTCCGGATCTCCGCTGCCGCCGATCACCAGCTTCGGCCGCAGGATGCCGCTGCGGAAGAGGCGGATGGCGATGTCGGCCTCGGGATGCATATCGGGTTCGCGGCTGCGCGCCGCCGGGTTCGGACGCGCCGCCGCGGGGGCCGCATGGTCCGGGGGGGCGGCGGCCCTGCTCATGCGACCTCCAGCGCCCGCAGCTCGGCATTCGAGGTCATCCGACCCTGGCGGCGGGTCTCGCGCAGGCCGCTCGCGACGAGATGGGCCATGCGCACGATCCCACTCTCCCCGGCCGCGAGATAAGCCGCCTCGAGCGCCGCCTTGCGGATATCGCCGCCGGTCAGCTCGAAAGCCTGTCCCAGGGCGTCGCAATCGACGTCGTCGGCGACCGGCACGGGCGGCGCCAGCATGCGGCGCCAGAGGCGCGCGCGTCCCGCCGCGTTCGGGCGCGGGAACTCGATCACGTAGGTCAGGCGGCGGGCGAAAGCCTGATCGATGTTCTTGGCGAGGTTGGTGGCGAGGATGACCGGCCCGTCATGCTCCTCGATCCGCTGGAGGAGATAGGCCGTCTCGATATTGGCGTAGCGGTCATGCGCATCCTTGACCTCCGAGCGCTTGCCGAAGATCGCATCGGCCTCGTCGAACATCAGGACGGCGCTCGTGCTGCGCGCGGCGCGGAAGATGGCCTCGAGGTTCTTCTCGGTCTCGCCGATATATTTCGAGACGATCGAGGACAGGTTGATGTGATAGAGGTCGAGCCCCGCCTCGGCTGCCGCGACGCTCGCCGTCATGGTCTTTCCTGTCCCGGAGGGCCCCTGGAACAGGATGGCGAGGCCGCCTGCGCTGCGGCCGTCGGCGCGAAGTCCCCATTCGCTGTGGACGAGGTCCATATGCTGGACGGCGTTGATGACCGCGCCGATGCGCTCCAGCGTGTCGTCCGGCAGGATCAGGTCGGCGAGCGAGTGGACCGCCGGCACGCGCCGAGCCAGCCGGGCCAGCTCGTGTCCCGAGAGGTCGCGCGCCGCCGCGAAGAGATGGGCCTTCGCCGATTCCGTCCCGCCGGGCTCGCGCGATGCGAGCAGGCGCGCTGCCGCCGCCGCTTCCGCGATGCGCGCCGGGCCGAGGCGGAAACGGGCCGCGAGGTCCGAAGCCGTCCGCGACTCGGCGGAAAGGCCCTCGGAGGCCATGGCGCGCCGCCACAGCCGCTCCCGCTCGCTCGGCAGGGCCTCGCCGAACGGCACCTTCACGGCGCTGCCATGCCCGACCACCTGCCACAGCAGCGATTGCGGCTCGCACAGCACGAAGAGCGGGACGGGGGATCGCACCAGAGGACGGGAGACTCCGCGCTTAACGGCACGCGCCTGCGCCCCTTGGGGCTCCTCACCCGCCACGGCGACGACGGCGTCGTGAAGGGTGGCGAGGAGGGTGACTTCGCCCAGGAGGTCGCAGAGGCCGGGGTCGCGGAAATCGAGCCGGGCGTAGAGGAGAGGCCGGCGCTCCTCGAA
>NZ_DAOLAJ010000057.1:0-24407 GCF_035325185.1 Enterovirga sp.
ACATGAACTACTCGATCTCGAACACGGCCGAATACGGCGAATACGTCACCGGCCCCCGCATCATCACGCCCGAGACCAAGGCCGAGATGAAGCGCGTCCTGACCGACATCCAGTCGGGCACCTTCACCCGCAACTGGATGCTGGAGAACAAGGTCAACCAGACCTCCTTCAAGGCGACGCGCGCCAGGAACAACGCCCACCCGATCGAGCAGGTCGGCGAGCGCCTGCGCTCCATGATGCCCTGGATCAAGGAGAAGGCGCTGGTCGACAAGGCCAAGAACTAAGACGGCTCAAAGTGGCCGCCGGCCTCGGCCGGCGGCCACCGCTTTCACCCGTCCAGCATCTCCTCGTCGCAGATCACCCCGGCCGCGGCCTCGCTTTCCAAGGCGAGGTCGAGCGAGGGCGGCGGAGGCGGCGCCTCCCCTTCCGCATGGGCCAGGAAGAGGCGCGTGACGTGGCGTATGCCGGCCTCGGTGATCGCGCGCATGTTGTCCGCGTAATAGCGTCCGGCGGTCGAGGGCGCCGTCACCACCTCGTAGGAGGGGAAGTAGAAGACCCCCGGCCGCGCCCGGCAGACCTCGTCGGCCACCACCCGCAGGGCGGATTTGGTGAAGGTGCTCGAGACGAGGACGTGCCGATCCTCCAGCGTGGCGATGATCGGCACCGGCGAGACCGTCAGCACGATGCGCGAGGATGGATTGACCTCCCGCAGCCCGTCGAGGAAGCGGCACAGGTCGGAGACCATCTCGCCGACGGTCGCGTTCACGAAGGCGTAGCGATCCGCCTCGTACTCGCCTCCCGCGACGCCCGGCGGCAGCGGCAGCGCCGCCCCGTCCGTCCTGTCGACGAAGCCCTCCGTCAGCCCGAGCGTGAAGACGAGCGTGTCCAGTTCCGTGAACAGCCGGCGGACCGCCTCGAGATGGCGGCGGCGATCCGCCTCGACCTCTTCCGGGCTCGCGAAGCCGTCCGGCTCGATGCGCGGGCGAAAGGGATCGACGAAGCGCCCGTCCTCCCTCTTCCAGGCCCCGAGCGAGGGCGCGAAGCGCCCGAAGGCCCGGTCGAGAAGCTGCGCGAGATGGCGCGTCGTATAGATATTGCCGTAGCGGGCCGAGAAATTGCCCTCCTGCTCGGCCTGGGCCGGATCGATCCGGGGCGGGGGCGGCTCGGCCACGTAGTAATTGTAGCCGGCCTGGCGCAGGGCGCGCGCGACCTGCTGGGCGAAGCAGCTTCCGGCCGTGGCGATGCGCTCCTGGCGCGTCAGGCGGAAGGCGTCGGGGCGGGTCGGGTCCAGCGCGAAGGGCGGGACGGAGGCCACCGCCTTGCGCCAATATCGCTCCGCCGGTAGGGACTCGTAAGGGTGCTGCGCCATCACGACCTTCCGCGATCTCTTCCCCTCGGCGGCGAACCGTCTGCCGGCCTCCCTTAGACGCCTCGGGCGGAGGCGGCCACCCGAGCCCCGCCCCCCGCGCGGGACACCCCGGATCACGGTGCTCGGCAATTGCCAGATGCGCGCCCTGTCCTCGGCGCTCCGCCTCCTCCTGCCCGAGGCCGAGATCTCCTTCACGACCTTCTGGCAGGCCGGGCGCCGCCACGAGGGCGCCCGGCAGGTCGCCGCCCGTCTCGGGACCCCCGATTTCGTCGTCTCGAGCCGCTTCGGCGGCCGGTTCCGGGACGGAACCGGCTTCGAGGAGCTGAAGGCCGAGACCGGCGCGGTAGAGGTGCCGGTCCTGCTCTTCGCCGCCTTCCACCCGGACCTCGTCTATATTTTCGAGAAGCCCGGCGAGTTGAGCCTGCTGCGCGGTCCCGTGGGCGACTATCACTCCGCCCTGGCGGCCTTCGGCTTCCTGGAGGGGCTGAGCCCCGCCCAGACCGGCAGGCTCTTCGATGCCGCCGTCTATCGCCGCCTCGGCTATCTCGATCTCTGGGACCCCTCGGCCAAGGGGCTTCTGGAGGCCGGCCGCCTTGCGGGCTGGGACCTCGGGGCCGATCTGATGCGCTGGGCGCGCCGGGGGGCCTTCATGCATTCGGTGAACCACCAGAAGACCTATGTGACGGCCGATCTCGCGCGCGGAGTCGCGGCGAGGCTCGGCCTCGCCGCCGCGGAGGCGGATCTCGACGCCGTCCTGGCCGACGAATTGCTGCCCCAGGGAAGCTGGCCGGTCTATCCCCCCGTCGCGGAGCGCTACGGCGTGCCGGGCAGCGCCGTGTTCCTGGCGGGCGGCCGCGGCGGCCCGCGCAGCCTCGGCCTCGACGTCTTTCTGGAAGCGAGCTTCGCGGCCTATCATCGCTTCCGGCTGGAGCGCTTCCACTGCGCCCGCGTCGCGGCCTGGCGGGCCGACGCCGCGCTCCGCGAGGAGCTTCTGGCCAAGGCCCTCGGCTGAGCCGAATCATGCCGGCGACCCTCACGCTACCCGTCATTCTCGCAGCCTCGCCGGCGGCGCCTGCCGGCCCCGCCAGACGGAGCGCGCCATGAGCACCGATCCTCGCCGGGTCCGGCTCGAAGGGTGCGAGATCGCGGTCGCGGACGACCAGCCGACCTTCTGGGACAAGGTGGCGCGGGGGCATTGGGAGCCCGGCACGCTGGCGGCGCTCGCGCCCCTCCTCGAAACCGGCGTCACCTTCCTCGATCTCGGCGCCTGGGTCGGGCCGCTCTCGCTCATGGCCGCCGCGCGCGGGGCGCGGGTCGTCGCGGTGGAGGCCGATCCCGCCGCGCGGGCGCAATTCGAGCGCAACCTCGCGGCCAATCCGGGACTTGCGCCGCGGATCGAGCTGATCGCCGCCGCGGTCGCTCCGCATGCCGGAACGGTCAGGCTCGGCGCGCGCCGCAAGCCGGGGGATTCGATGTCCAGCACGCTGCTGGCCGGCGGACCCGCCTCCTGGAGCGCCGCGGCGCTCACCCCCGCCATGCTGGCCCGGCGGCTCGAACCCGCGCGCCCCCTCGTCGTCAAGATCGACATCGAAGGGGCGGAATACGCGCTCCTGCCCCATCTCGGCCCGCTGCTGGGCACCCCGGATCCTGTGATCCTGGTCTCCTTTCATCCTGCGATCCTGCGCGAGAGCGGCGTCCGGGACGTGCTGCCGCTCTTGCGCGAGGCGCTGGAGCCCTTCGCCGGCTGGCGCGCCTTCCGCATCGACGACGAAGGCCCCCGCGAGGCCGGCACCGCGCCGGAGGCGCTGCTGCGCGAGCCCGAACGGGAGACCTGGCTCTTCCGGCGTCCCTGACGCTTCCGCCGGCCGGCGGGAGCGTCTATGGCACGGAAAACCGTTTCAGCCGGGAGATGCGCCCTTCATGTCGAATGCGGACACCGCCCCCGCGGTCTCGCTGGCCGGCGTCGCCATCACCTTCGCCCTCGCGGGGGGGAAGACCTATCAGGCCGTGCGCGACGCCGATCTCGCGGTCCGGGCGGGCGAATTCGTCTCGATCGTCGGCCCGACGGGCTGCGGCAAATCCACCCTGCTCAACGCCGCGGCGGGCCTGCTCGTGCCGAGCGCGGGCACGGTCGGGATCTTCGGCAAGCCCCTCCCGGGCCTCAATGCCCGCGCCGGCTATCTCTTCCAGGCGGATGCGCTGATGCCCTGGAAGACCGCCCGCGACAACGTCGCCGTGGCGCTCGAGCCGAAGCGGGTGGCGCGCGCCGAGGCCTTGCGGCGGGCCGACGAATGGCTCGCGCGGGTCGGGCTCAAGACCTTCGTGAATTCCTATCCGCACATGATGTCGGGCGGGCAGAGGAAGCGCGTCGCCCTCGCCCAGATGCTGATCCGCAATCCCGAGATCCTGCTCATGGACGAGCCCTTCGGCCCGCTCGACGCCATGACGCGCCAGATCATGGGCAACCTGCTGCTCGACCTCTGGGCGCAGGACAGGAAGGCGGTGATGTTCGTCACCCACGACCTCGAAGAAGCCATCGCCCTCTCCGACCGCGTGGTCGTGATGTCGGCGGGCCCCGCCGCCACCATCATCGGCGATTTCAAGGTCGGCCTCGCCCGGCCCCGCGACACCTCGGAAATCCGCCTCGACCCCGAATTCCACCGCATCCACAAGGAGATCTGGGCGCGCCTGCGGGTCGAGGTCCAGAAAGCCTACGCCTTCGGAGAGGCCGGATGACGACTCTCCCCCTTCCCGCCCGCAGACAGGGTGACCGCGCATGAACCGCGTCCAGCTTCTCGCCGCGCAGGTCGGCGTCGCGCTCGTCGGGCTCCTCGTCTGGCACATCCTGACCACGGTGCCGATCTTCGACGACGTGAAGAACGTGCAGTTCTTCTTCTCGACGCCCCTCGACGTCATCGCGCGCGTGATCCGGGAATTCGGCTCGCCCGAGATCTGGCGTCATCTGCTCATCACGCTGGAGGAGACGATCCTCGCCTTCGTGCTCGGCGCGGGCGCCGGCATCCTGGTCGGCTTCCTCTTCGCGCGGCGCGAGATCCTGGCCGCGATCTTCGATCCCTACATCAAGGCCGCGAACGCCCTGCCGCGCGTCGTGCTGGCGCCGATCTTCGCGCTCTGGTTCGGCCTCGGCATCTGGTCGAAGGTGGCGCTCGGCTTCACCCTCGTCTTCTTCATCGTCTTCTTCGCGGTCTACCAGGGCGTGCGCGAGGTCTCCCCCACCGTGCTCGCCAATGCCCGCATGCTCGGCATGAACGAGCGCCAGCTCCTGCGCCACGTCTATTGGCCGGCCGCCCTGACCTGGACCTTCGCCTCGCTCCACACCGCGGTCGGCTTCGCGCTGGTCGGCGCCGTGGTGGGCGAATATCTCGGCGCCTCGGCCGGGCTCGGCTACAAGATCCAGGAGGCCGAAAGCGTCTTCGACGTGACCGGCGTCTTCGCCGGGATGGTGATCCTGACCATCTTCGTCATCCTGATCGATTCGGTCGTCACGATGATCGAGAACCGCCTTCTCGTCTGGCGCCCGGGCCCCGGCGGGACGGTGAAAACCTGAGGCCGCGTTGCGCCCCCGGCCCGTCTTTGCGAGAACGCGGCCACGGATCTCGGAGGATCACCCCATGGAACGCAGGACATTTCTCGGCGGCGTCGCCGCCTTGGGCTTCGCCGGACCGGCTTTCGCCCAGAAGGGCGGCGCGCCGGAGAAGACGAGCGTCAGGCTCGGCGTCGGCGGCAAGCCGCTCCTCTACTATCTCCCGCTCACGGTGGCCGAGCGGAAGGGCCTCTTCAAGGAGGAGGGGCTCGACGTCGAGATCAACGATTTCGGGGGCGGCGCGAAATCGCTGCAATCGCTCATCGGCGGCTCGGTCGACGTCGTGACCGGGGCCTACGAGCACACGATCCGCATGCAGGCCAAGAATCAGAAGATCCAGGCCGTCTGCGAGCTGGGCCGCTTCCCCGCCATCGTCATCGCGGTGAAGAAATCGCTTGCCGGCGAGATCAAGTCTCCGGCCGATTTCAAGGGCCGCAAGATCGGCGTGACGGCGCCCGGCTCCTCGACCGCGATCACCGCCCAATACGCCATGGTCAAGTCGGGGCTGAAGCCCACCGATGCCGCCTTCATCGGAATCGGCGGCGGCGCGGGCGCGGTCGCCGCCGTGAAGAAGGGCGAGATCGAGGTGATCTCCCATCTCGACCCGGTCATCTCCAAGCTCGACGGGGACGGCGACATCCAGATCATGATCGACACCCGCACCGAGGCCGGCACCAAGGCTCTCTTCGGCGGCTCGAACCCCGCCGCCGTGGTCTACGCGAAGCACGACTTCATCGCCTCCCATCCCAACACGATGCAGCGCATCGTCAATGCGCATGTGAAGGCGCTGAAATGGCTCGCCTCGGCGACGCCCGAGCAGGTGGCCGACCTCGTGCCGCCCGAATACCATCTCGGCGACAAGCCGCTCTACCTGCGGGCGGTGAAGAACTCTCTGGAGAGCTATTCGCGCACCGGCATCATCCCGCTCTCCGGCATGGAAAGCGTGCTCGACATGCTGCGCCGGCTCGATCCCGCTCTCGCCGACGCCAAGATCGACCTCGCCGCCACCTTCGACGACCGCTTCGTGAAGGCCGCGGGGAGTTGAGCCGATCCCGGCCCATGACATCCCGGCGGCGGGGCGGCTAGAGCATGCTGCGGAACCGGAGGTCCGCGTCAGCGAAAAGTGGAATCCGGTTTTCCGAAAACAGCATGCGAAAACAACAACCTAGAGCATGTTTCGTTTCCGTGGGAACGGAACATGCTCTAGGATAGGCCCCGCAGCAGGAAGCCACCGCCCGCCAGATGCAGACGATCGCGCTCTCCTACCGCCGGGACGATTCCCAGGCGATCACCGGACGCCTGTTCGACAGGCTCTCGGCCCATTTCGGCCGCGACCGGGTCTTCCGGGACATCGACAGCATCTCGCCGGGCAGCGATTTCCGTCTCCAGGTGGAGGAGGCGTTTCGCCAATGCGGCGTGCTGATCGCCGTGATCGGCCGGGCCTGGCGCGGCTCGATCCGCGGGGGACGCGCCCGCATCCTCGACGAAAGCGATCCCGTCCGCATCGAGATCGAGATCGCGCTGCGCCAGGGCGTGCCGATCATTCCCGTCCTTGTCGGCCCGACCCGCATGCCCGCGCCCGACCAGGTCCCGGCCTCGATCCAGAGCCTCCTTTTCCGGCACGGCTGCCGGATCGATCCGGGAGAGGATTTCGACCATCACGCCGACCGCCTGATCCGCGAGATCGAGCGCAGCGTGATCGGCATGAGGAAGGAGCCCTCTCCTTCTCCGGAGGAAGAGGACGGGGAGCCCGCGCCGGCCTGGACGGGCCGGCCCGAGGCCGCGCCCCGCCCCGCCGCCCGCGATTACGGGCGCAACCGCCTGGACTACGTGCTCGAAGGGCGCGAGCCTCCCTCCTCGCGCGACCGGGCGCCGGCGCAATGGGGCGGCTATGCCCGCTCCTCGCTCTCGCATTATCCCGGCACCTATCTGGTGATGCGGCCGGCCTTCAAGCAGCCCGCCAACATCTACACCTATCTCGTGGACGTGAGCTGGGACGATGCCGGCGGGGGCCTCGTCTTCGCCGAGAAGGCGCGGGCCGATTCGCGCCACACCCAGCATGGCCGCATCTGGATTCCGAACCCTTCCAACCATCTCTATTTCGTCTCCGGCCAGGACGGCTGGCTGCGCTCGATCACCCTCTCGCTCCTCGACGAGGACAACGTGATGCGCGGCATCGTCTCGACGCTGCACAACATCTCGGGCGCGCTCTACGTGCCGGTCGCGGCGCCCATCGTCTTCGTGAAGCAGGAGAATCTCGAGGACGAGACGCTCGGCGACGTGACGCCCGCCGATCCCCGCCACGCGCGCTACCGCGCCCTCCTGAAGCGCGCCGTCGAGGACGGCGAGGCCCAGCTCATCACGATCTGACCATGCCGTCATCGACCCGGCCGATGGATTCGAGACGCTCGAAGCTCTCCCCTGTCATCCCCGGCCGGAGCGAAGCGGAGGGGAAGGGGATCCAGAGCCGCAAGCGAGCCCCCCTGGATTCCCTTCCCGGCCCTTCGGGCCGCCGGGAATGACAGGTTGCGGAAAGGCCCCATGATCCCGATCCCCCGTGCCCTCGCTCTTTCCCTCCTGCTTCTGATGCCCGGCCTCGCCGAGGCCCGCCATTGCCGGCCGAAATCGGGGGCGGTCGCGGCCGATACCTCGGCCATCACGACGGCCCCCTTCCTCGCCAGGATGAAGGAAATCGGCGTCTCGACCATCATCCGCTATTACGACCACGAGGACGAGACGCTGCCCGGCAAGACGCTGCGGGCGCCCGAGCGGGACCTGATCGCAGGTTCGGGCTTCCGGCTCCTCGTCGTGTTCCAGCACCGCAACGACCGCCTCCCGACCTTCACCCCGGAGCGGGGCGCCGCCGATGCCGCGCGCGCGCTCGACCTCGCGCGTGAGAATGCACAGCCGGGCGGCAGCGCCGTCTATTTTGGCGTGGACGGCCCCTGGGGCGAGCGCGAGCGGCCCCTGGTGCGAGCCTATTTCCGGGAGGCGGCACCGGCCATCCGCGCCGCGGGATACCGGATCGGCATCTATGGCGGCGGATATATGTGCCGGGCCATGGCGGAGGAGGGACTGGCCGACCTCTGCTGGCTGGCCAATGCCCGGAGCTGGCCCGGCTATGCCGAACGCCTCGCCGACCGCAGGAGCTGGCGCCTGCGCCAGGCCTTGCCCGAGACCTGCGGGGGCCGCGCGGTGGATTTCAACTTCCCCTCCTCGCCGGGGGCGGATTTCGGCCAGTTCAGGTGACGGATCGGGCTCCCCTTTTCCGCGCCATGGTCTAGAACTTTCCCCATGACCGACACCATGAGACCGCGCATCCTCCCCGCCGGAGACCAGGCTCTCACGGTCGAGTTCGGCGAGGCCATCGACCCGGCCCTCAATGCCCGCGTCCTCGAGCTGGACCGCAAGGCGGCAGGGCTGCCCGGCATCGTCGAGACGATCCCCACCTACCGCTCCCTGCTCGTGGTCTACGACCCGCGGATCGTGGGATTCGCAGAGCTCGGCCGCACGATGATCGAGCTGTCCGCGGGCCTGACGGGGGAGGAGGCGACCGGCACCGTCTGGGAGGTGCCGGTCTGCTACGGGGGCGAGCACGGCGTCGATCTCGAGGCGACCGCCGCGACCCATGCCATCACTCCCGACGAGCTGGTGCGGCGGCACATGGCGCCGACCTATCGCGTCTACATGATCGGCTTCCTGCCGGGCTTCGCCTATCTCGGGGGGCTCGACCCTTCCATCGCGACGCCGCGGCGGGTCTCGCCGCGCCTGCGGACTCCCGCCGGCTCCATCTCGGTCGGCGGTATCCAGGCGCTCGTCGCCTCCCTTGCGGCGCCATCCGGCTGGCATCTCCTCGGCCGTACGCCGATGCGCAATTTCGAGCCGGCGCGCGATCCGGCCGTGCTCATCCGGCCGGGGGACGGGGTGCGCTTCCGGCGCATCGGCGAGGCCGATTTCGCGCGGCTCGAACGCGAGGCCGAGGCAGGGGCGATCATTGCGGAGGCCGTGGCATGACCGCTTTCCTGATCAAAGCCTGCGGGCCGATGACGAGCTTGCAGGATACCGGCCGCATCGGCGTCGGCAGGACCGGGATCTCCCGCTCCGGCGCCATGGACGCCCTGTCCCTCGCCGAGGCGAACGCCCTCGTCGGCAACGCGCCGGGCGAGGGCGCCGTCGAATTGATGCTCGCCGGCATGACCTTCCAGGTCGTCGGCGGCCCGGCCCGGATCGCGCTCGCCGGGGCGGCCATGGCGGTGCAGGTGGACGGCCGGCCGCTCCCGCCCTCGGCCTCCTGCACCGTTCCCGAGGACGCGACCGTCACGATCGCCGCCGCCGGGGCCGGCATCTACGCCTATCTCGCCGTGGCCGGCGGCTTCGACGTGCCGGCGCAGATGGGAAGCGTCTCGCTCCAGCCGCGGGCCCGGATCGGCGGATGGCACGGCCGCGCCTTCCAGGCCGGCGACCGCATGCCCCTGCGCTGCGCCGACGATCCGGCCGGCCCCGAGCACGACCTCCCTCCCTGGGCGCCCGACGACGATCCGATCCGGGTCGTGCTCGGGCCGCAGGACGATCTCTTCCCGCCCCATGCCGTCAAGGCGTTCCTCGGGCAGGGCTACACCGTCTCGGAGGAGGCGGACCGGATGGGATACCGGCTCGCGGGCTCGCCCATCGAGCATCTGCGCGGCTACAACATCGTCTCGGACGGCCTCGTCGCGGGCTCGGTCCAGGTGCCCGGCTCGGGCCTTCCCATCGTGATGATGTCCGACCACCAGACGACGGGCGGCTATCCGAAGATCGCCACGGTCCTGACCGTCGACCGGGGCCGGCTCGCCCAGCGCCGCCCGGGCGCGCCCGTCCGCTTCGCGGCCGTGAGCGTGGAGGAGGCGCAGGCTCTGCTCCTCGCCCGCGAGGCGGCGATCGCGGACCTGCCCGCGCGCCGCAGGCCCTGGCGCGACGGCCTGCCGACCGTCGAGGAACTGCTCGCCCTCAACCTCGCCGGCGAGGCGCAGGACGCCCTGGCGGACAGATGACGATCTATCCTTTTGTTTGAGCATGATCTTTTCGAAAAACCGGTATCCACTTTTTCGGATCATGCTCTAGACGGGAGCAAGCGGCATGGCGGGCGGCCTCGCAGGATGCAGGATCGTCATTCCCGAGAGCCGGGAACTGGATCTGTTCGCCGGCATGATCGAGCGGCAGGGCGGGACGGCGATCCGCTGCCCCCTCGTCACGATCCTCGACCTCGAGGATCCGGCCCCGGCCGAATCCTGGCTGCGGCGCCTCGCGCAGGGCGCCTTCGACGACGTGATCCTCTTCACCGGCGAGGGGCTGCGGCGGCTGATGGCGATCGCGGAGCGCGCCGGCCTCGCGGCGGAGGTCGTGGCGGGGCTCGGGCGGGCGCGCAAGATCGTGCGCGGCCCCAAGCCCGTGAAGGCGCTGCGCAGCCTCGGGCTCGGCCCGGACCTCTCGGCCGCGGAGCCGACGACGGCGGGCCTCGTCGAGGCCCTCGCCCCGCTCGACCTCGCCGGCCGCCGCTTCGGCATGCAAGCCTATCCCGGCCAGGGCGAGCAGATGGACCTCTTCCTGGCGTCCAAGGGCGCGAGCGTCGATCGCGTCCTCGCCTATCGCTATGCCTCGCACGAGGAGGACCGGCGCGTCGCCGCCATGATCGACGAGATGGCGGCGGGCCGCGTCGATCTCATCGCCTTCACCTCGCGGCCCCAGGTCAGGCGCCTGCGCGAGGCGGCGGCGAGCCAGGGCCGCGCGGAGGCCCTGGAACAGGCGATGCGGGTCGTGCGGATCGCGGCCATCGGCCCGGTCGTCGCGGAGGCTGTCGCGGAAGCGGGCTGGACCGTCGCCGTCGCGCCCGAGGAGAATTTCCACCTGAAGCCCATGATCGCGGCGATGGGCCGCCTCTTCGGGAAGGGCGCCCCGGGCTGAGCGGGGCGTCACGGTTTACAGACTGGAAACGGGTTGGGTCTAATCCAAGTCACCTGACCCTTGTTGCGTTCGGGACCAGTCCAATGACCAAGTTTGCGTATTTCGCGTCGAGCGCGGCGGCGCTCGTCCTGGCGACCTCCGCGATCGCCGCCGACCTCCCCTATCGGCGCGGGGCGCCCCCGGTGGATTACGCCGCGCCCCCCGTCTTCACCACCTTCGCCTGGACCGGCTTCTATGTCGGCGCCAATCTCGGCTGGCGCGGCACCAATTTCGACCCGGTCATGAACTCGGTCGAGATCACGGGCAAGACGCGCAACTCCGTCGCGGCAGGCGGCCATGTCGGCTACAACTACCAGGTCTCGCCGAACATCGTGCTCGGCGCCGAGGCCGATCTGGGCTATGCCGATGCCAATACGAGGGGACCCTCGGTCGCCGCCGGAGCCGGCGTCCTGTCGAGCCGCGCCTCCCTCGGGGGCGCAGGCTCCGTTCGCGGACGGCTCGGCTATACCCAGGACAACTGGATGATCTACGGCACAGGCGGCCTCGCCTTCGCCGATCTCAACTTCCAGGCGGACCTCGCGACCCCGGTCTCCGTCTGGACCGCCACCAACAACAAATGGGTGGCGGGCTATACGGTCGGCGCCGGCGTCGAATACATGGTGACGCCGAACATCGCCCTGCGCGGCGAATATCTCTATGCCGATTACGGCCGCCAGAGCGTATCGATCCCGGCCGGGGGCATCGCCAGCGTGAACATCGACACTCATACCGCCCGCGCCGGCGTCAGCTACAAGTTCTGACGCGGCGAGGGAAACCGGCGGAGCCCCCTCACCTCCAGAAAGGCTCGCCCCGCGCGATGCGGTCGTGAGCCGCCTGGGCGGAGGCGAGGAGCGCGGCCTTCCGGGCGTCCTGCCCGGGCATGTCCCCGCTTCTGCGGAAAGCCGCCTCGTAGGCCGCGGCCGTCTCGATGTCGTTGAGGTCGCCGAGATGCGTCTGCATCTCGGCGAGCGCCTCGAGCATCTTCCGCCGCCGCCCGTCCGCCTTGCGGCCCGCGAACGCCCCGGCGAAGAATTCCGCCGCATAGCGCAGAACCTTGCCGTCGATCCGCACCCGGTGGCGCGCCTGCGGCGTCTGTCCGGCGAGGTCGCGCCCCGCCTTGCGCAGCTTCTTCCAGTGTCGGCGCAGGATCTTCGTGGCAAAGGAGGAGACCTTTCGCTCGCGCGCCCTGCGCCGCGCCGGATCGCGCAGCCATGCGCCCGTCTCGGCATAGGCCATCACGTCGAGGAGCAGCAGGCGGTTGCGCTTCGACCGCAATTGCCTCGCGAGGCGGTCATAGGCCCGCTCGCGGTCGGCGGCGATCGCCGCGCGCAGCTCGTCCGGCGCGCCCTCCGCGGCGATCCGCTCGAGATGGACGTCGAGGTTGCGGGCCGTGCCGAGGCTGCGCGACAGGGCGCGCAATTCCCGCCCGAGCCGCGCGGCCTCCGCATCGGCGAGCAGCGCCTTGTGCAGCTTCCAGCAGCTCCGCAGCCGCCGGATCGCGACGCGTGCCTTGTGCAGCGGCTCGACCTGCCGGGCGAGGATGCCGGGCTCGTTGAGGCAATAATGGCGCAGGCAGGTGCGCACGATCGCCTGGAAGGCGGCGCCCGCCCTCATCTTGCGGCCGACGAGGAAAGGCTCCGCCTTGGCGGGCTGAGCCGCGTCGAGCAGGGCATAGCCGCGCTCGGATTTCGATTGCAGGCCCAGCCGCGCCGGCACGGCCGAGACGATCTCCCGGCCGAGGGCGAACAAGACCGCCGCCGAGCCCGATTTCAGCTCCAGCTCGATCTCCCCGATCGGCACCTCCCGGCCGCCCGCCCGGATCCTGCCCAGGTCGAGCGCCACCTCGACATCCGAGCCCTGGCGCCTCACATGCCAGAGGGTTCGCTCGAAATCCGTCTCGAGGACCGGGGCGAGGCTCCCGGCGGCCTCGACCCGCGCGCGCAAGGCGGGATCGGGGATCAGCGCGGGATCGGGCTCGTCCCGCCCCACCTCGCTCTCCCATTCGGACCGCTCGATCAGCATGCCGGCGCCCGCGGCCTTCAGCGTCTGGATGCGGCTTTCGCCGTCGCGGCGGATGCGCAGCACGAGCCCGCCCCTGCGCAGGGCGTGGTCGCCGCTGTCGAAGATCGCCGAGACGAGGCGCCGCGTCTCGCCCTCGGCGCGCAGATCGGGCAGCCGGCGGATCTGCCGCCGCGCCCCGGCTGCGCGAAGGGGGTCGAGTTCGAGCTTCAGCTCGATCTCGCGGGGAGCGGCCATCACCGCGTTCTCCAGGCGATGGCCGATCGTCGCCCGGAGAACGGCCCGCTGTCAAACGGCCGGATACGGGGGATAGGGCGATCGGGTGAAACGCTCCCTGTCATCCCCCGCCGGCCCCACGGGCAATTTTCTTCCCTTCCGATCAGGAGGGGCAGGAGATTTTCCTCGACCACCCGGCACGCGCCCGCTATGCGCCTGCGTTCGATGCGTCTTCCATCCTTCACGCGCCTCGCGCCGGGCATCCTTCTCTGCGGGGCGGTCACCGTTGCGGCGCAGGCGCTGCAATGGATCGAGGAGACGATCTTCGGCCATCCCTATGTCGAGGCGCTGGTCCTCGCCATCCTCATCGGCACGCTGCTGCGCAGCTTCTGGGTGCCGGACGAGCGCTGGCGCGACGGCATCGCCTATTCGGCCAAGCAGTTGCTCGAAGTCGCCGTCATGCTGCTCGGCGCCTCGATCTCGGTCCGGCTGATCGTGGCGGCGGGGGCGGGCCTGCTCGTCGGCATCGCCGCGACGGTCGCCGTGACCATCCTCGCGAGCTACGGCATCGGCCGCCTCCTGTCCCTGCCGCCGCGCCTCGCGGTCCTCATCGCCTGCGGCAACTCGATCTGCGGCAACTCGGCCATTGCGGCGGTCGCGCCCGTCATCGGCGCGCGCTCGGACGAGATCGCCTCCTCCGTCGCCTTCACGGCGGTGCTGGGGGTGATCGTGGTGCTCGGCCTGCCCCTGCTCGTGCCGCTCATGAGCCTGACGGAATCGCAATACGGCGTCGTCGCGGGGCTCACGGTCTATGCGGTGCCGCAGGTCCTGGCCGCGACCGTGCCCGTGGGGACCGTCGCGACGCAGATCGGAACGCTGGTGAAGCTCGTCCGCGTCCTGATGCTGGGGCCGGTCGTCATCGCCATGACGGTGCTCGGGCCCCGCTTCACGGGACAAGAGGTCGATGCCGTCCGCAAGCCCGGCCTGGCGCGGCTCGTCCCCTGGTTCATCGTCGGCTTCCTGCTCCTGGCCGTCCTGCGCTCCCTCGGCCTCGTCCCGGACATCCTGGTCGAGCCGATCCGAACGCTCTCGCGGATCCTGACCATCCTCTCCATGGCCGCCCTGGGGCTCGGGGTGGATGTGCGGGTGCTGGGCAAGGTCGGGCCTTCCGTCGTCGCGGCGGTCACGGGCTCGCTGCTTCTGCTCATCGCCATCAGCCTCCTCCTGCTGCGCGTTCTCGGCGTGCCCTGACATCCCTGCCCTGCCGCCTTCCGCCTTGGCCGCGGCCGTCCGAATGAGGTAGAGCCGCGTCATCGATCCCTGGAGCCAAGCACGATGTATCCTGAAATCCGTCTCCACATCGCCGGCGAGTGGCGCGGTGCGAGATCCGGCGAGACGCTGCCCGTCATGAACCCCGCGACCGGCGAGGAGATCGGGCGGGTCCCGAAGGCCGGGCAGGCCGATCTCGACGAGGCGCTCGCGGCGGCGGAGCGCGGCTTCAAGACCTGGAAGGCCGTCTCGGCCTATGACCGCGCCAAGGTCCTGCGCAAGGCGGCCGCGCTGATGCGCGAGCGCGTCGAGGAGACCGCGCGCATCCTCACCCTCGAGCAGGGCAAACCCCTGGCCGAGGCCAGGATGGAGGCCGGCGCCGCCGCCGACGTCATCGAATGGTTCGCCGAGGAGGCGCGCCGCGCCTATGGCCGGGTCATTCCCGCCCGCGCCGACGGCGTCATGCAGCTCGTGATCCGTGAGCCGGTAGGCCCGGTCGCGGCCTTCACGCCCTGGAACTTCCCGATCAACCAGGCCGTCCGCAAGGTCTCCGCCTCGCTCGCGACGGGCTGCTCGGTGATCCTGAAGGGCCCCGAGGAGACGCCCGCGAGCTGCGCGGCGCTGATCCAGTGCTATCTCGATGCCGGCGTTCCGGGCGACGTCGTCGGCCTCGTCTTCGGCATTCCGGCGGAGGTCTCGAACTACCTCATCCCGCACCCGGTCATCCGCAAGGTCACCTTCACGGGCTCGACCGCGATCGGCAAGCAGCTTGCCGGGCTCGCCGGCCTGCACATGAAGCGCGTCACCATGGAGCTCGGCGGCCACGCGCCGGTGATCGTCTTCGAGGATGCCGACGTCGACAAGGCGGTGACGCTCCTCGTCGGCCACAAGTTCCGCAATGCCGGCCAGGTCTGCGTATCCCCGACCCGCTTCCTCGTGCACGATTCGGTGCTCGACGAGTTCACCGACAAGTTCGTCGCCGCGGCGAAGACGCTGAAGGTCGGCAACGGCCTCGACCCGGAGACGAAGATGGGCCCCCTCGCCCATGATCGCCGCGTCGGCGCCGTGGAGGGCTTCGTCCAGGACGCGACCGCCGCCGGGGCGGAGCTGCGGGCGGGCGGCAGCCGCATCGGCAACCAGGGCTATTTCTTCGAGCCGACCGTGATCACCAACGTGCCCCTTTCGGCGCGGATCATGAACGAGGAGCCCTTCGGCCCGATCGCCTCGATCAACGGCTTCTCGGACGACGACGAGGCGCTCTCGGAAGCGAACCGGCTGCCCTTCGGGCTTGCGGCCTACGCCTATACGCGCTCGACGAGTCGCGCCGAGCATGTCGCTTCGCGGGTCGAATCGGGGATGATCTCGATCAACCATCTCGGCCTCGCCCTGCCGGAAGTGCCCTTCGGCGGCATCAAGGATTCGGGCTATGGCAGCGAGGGCGGATCGGAGGCCATCGAGGCTTATCTGAACTCGAAATTCGTCACCCAGTCCCGCTCCTGAGGAAAAACCTCTCCCCGAAAAGCCTCTCCCCGCGAGCGGGGAGAAGCAGGGCGTGGGGGATTGCCAGATCGGCGCGCTGCGCGTTCAACGGGGCTGCGCCCGGAACCCGCCAGCATGACCTCTCCCTCCCCCTCGCTCGCCCAGACCATCGCCAGGGAGATCGGCACGCCCTGCGCGGTGATCGATCTCGACCGGGTCGAGCGCAACATCGCGCGCTTCCAGGAGCGATGCCAGGAGGCGGGCATCGCCGCCCGCCCTCACGTCAAGACGCATAAGAGCCCCGTCATCGCCCGGATGCAGCAGGCGGCCGGGGCGCGCGGCATCACCTGCCAGAAGCTCGGCGAGGCCGAGATCTTCGCCGAGGCCGGCTTCCGGGACATCCTGATCAGCTACAATATCCTCGGCGAGGAGAAGGTAGGGCGCCTCGCGCGCCTCGCCGGGCGTGCCGAGCCGATCGTCGCGGCCGACAACCCGGTCACGGTCGCCGCCGTCTCGCAGGCCGCGGCGCAGGCAGGCCGAACGCTCCCGATCGTCATCGAATGCGATACGGGCCGCAAGCGCGCCGGCGTCGAGACCCCGGCCGAGGCCACAGCCCTCATGGAAGCGATCAAGGCGGCCGGCAATCTCGACTTCGCGGGCTTCCTTCTCTATCCGCCGGAGAGCGGCGTCGAGGCGGCCCAAGCCTTTCTCGACGAGGCGAGCGCAGGCGCCCGCTCGCTCGGCCTCGCGCCCCGGATCGTCTCGACGGGCGGCACGCCCAACTTGCACGATCTCGGCCGGATCGCGGGGACGACCGAGCACCGCGCCGGGACCTATGTCTTCAACGACCGGATGATGATGGCGGCCGGCGTCGCGACGCTCGAGGATTGCGCGCTCACCGTCGTCTCGACGGTGGTCAGCCGCGGAGGCCCGGCGCGCGGCATCCTCGATGCCGGCTCGAAGACGCTGTCCTCGGATACCGGCAAGCTCGACGGCTTCGGGCTGATCCTCGAATATCCGCAGGCGCGGATCCACGCTTTCGCCGAGGAGCACGGCTTCCTCGACCTCTCGCGCTGCCCGAGCCTGCCGCAGGTCGGCGAGGTGGTGAGCATCGTCCCGAACCACGTCTGCGTCGTGGTGAACCTGATGGACCGTCTGGTCACGACGCGCGGCGGGAAGATCACGGGCGAGATCGCCGTCGAGGCCCGGGGCCGGATCAGCTAGAATACGAACCTCGCCCTGCGGAGCGCGGAAAAGCTCCGCTCAGGGCTTCGGGAAATCGACCGGGCTGTCCGACAGCGACCTCAGATAGGCGAGGATATTGGCGCGCTCCTGCGGATTGGGCACGCCCGCGAAGGCCATGATCGTGCCCGGCACGAAGGCTTTCGGATTCTCGATGAAGTGGTCGAGATCCTCGAAGGTCCACTGGCCGCCCTTGCCCTTCATGCCGGCCGAGTAGTTGAAGCCCGCATGCGTGCCCTTGTCGTGGCCGACGACGCCGTAGAGGTTGGGGCCGATCTTGTTCGGGCCGCCCTTGTCGAACATGTGGCAGGCGAGGCACTTCTTGGCCGAAGCCTGGCCCTTGGCGGGATCGGCCGCCGCAAGGCGCACAGCCAGAGGCTCGACCGCGGCCGGGGCGGAGGCCGCGGCTCCCCCGCTCGCCTCGGGCAGAGGAAGATCATAGCCGGGGACGAGGGGCTTCTTCGGCGCGAAGACGAGGGAGGAGATCACCGACAGGCCCACGGCGAGCAGGCCGGCGCTGAGGATCCCGCCCGAGAGCTTGTTCCAGAAGAGCGGATCGCCTCCCGACAGCTTGCCGAGATAGCCCGTATCCGTGGCGTCGTCCGAGGCCATGTGAGATCCTGTATTCGCTCGTCGCCGAAACCAGCCGGGCGAATGCCCGCTCACGCTGCATTAGCCGCATTTCCCTCCACTTGACAACGCGCCACATGGCTCGCCCGCCATTTCGTTGCGCATCGGCCCCGCGCACGGCGACATGACAAGGCGGAAGCCGGTTGCTAGAGGCTGTCTCCTCCCCGGATCGACCCTGCCGTGAACCCTCTCGTCCTGATCCCCGCCCGCATGGAGGCGACCCGCCTGCCCGGCAAGCCGCTCGCCGAGATCGGCGGCGTGCCCATGATCGTCCAGGTCTTCCGCCGCGCGGCCGAGGCGGCCATCGGCCCGGTGGCCGTGGCGACCGATTCGGAGGCCGTCGCCGAGGCCGTGCGCCGGGCGGGCGGAACCGCGGTGATGACCCGCAAGGACCATCCCTCGGGCTCCGACCGCATCGCGGAAGCCGCCGGGATCGTCGATCCCGAGGGGCGCCACGACGTCGTCGTCGGCGTCCAGGGCGACTTCCCCACCATCCGCCCGCAAACCATCGCGCGCGCCCTCGCGCCGCTCGCCGATCCCGCCGTGGACATCGCGACCCTCGCCTTCGAGATCACACGCGAGGAGGAGCGCACCCATCCCGACATCGTCAAGGCGGTCGGAACCGGGATCGGGCCGGGGCTGCTGCGCGCCCTCTATTTCACGCGCGCGACGGCCCCCTACGGGCCGGGGCCCCTGCTGCACCATGTCGGGCTCTACGCCTATCGCCGGCCCGCTCTCGCCCGCTTCGTCTCGCTCCCGCCCTCCCCGCTCGAGAAGCGCGAGAAGCTGGAGCAGTTGCGCGCCCTCGAGGCGGGCCTTCGGATCGACATCGCCCTCGTGGAGGGCGACGAGCCTTTCGGCGTCGACAATCCCGAAAGCCTCGCCCGCGCCCGCGCCCTCCTGTCGAGCTGAAGTCGGACCATTCCTTATGAAAATCTCGTTCCAGGGCGAGCCCGGGGCCAATTCGCATATCGCCTGCGAGGAGGCCCGGCCCGATTTCGAGCCCCTGCCCTGCGCGACCTTCGAGGACGCCTTCGCGGCCGTCTCGGACGGGCAGGCCGCGCTCGCCATGATCCCGATCGAGAACTCGATCGCCGGCCGGGTCGCCGACATCCATCATCTCCTGCCGACCTCGGGCCTCCACATCGTCGGCGAGCATTTCCTGCCGATCCATTTCCAGCTCCTCGCCCTGCCGGGCACGAGGATCGAGGAATTGCGGACCGTCCACAGCCACATCCATGCGCTCGGCCAGTGCCGCAAGATCATCCGCCGGCTCGGCCTGAAATCCATGGTCGCGGGCGACACGGCCGGCTCGGCCCGCGAGGTGCGCGATGCGGGCGACAGGACGCGCGCCTCCCTCGCCCCCCGCATGGCCGCGGAGGTCTATGGCCTCGACATCCTGGCCGAGGATGTCGAGGACGAGGCCCACAACACGACGCGCTTCGTCATCCTCTCGCGGGAGGCCGCCCCGGCCTGGGAGGCCGCCCCGGCCCCGGCGGGGAACGGGCCGACCGTCACGAGCTTCGTCTTCCGCGTGAGGAACCTGCCGGCCGCGCTCTACAAGGCGCTGGGCGGCTTCGCCACCAACGGCGTCAACATGACCAAGCTCGAATCCTACATGGTCGACGGGCAGTTCACCGCCACGCAGTTCTATGCCGAGGTGGACGGCCATCCCGAGGAACCCGGCCTCGCGCGGGCGCTGGAGGAGTTGCAGTTCTTCTCGCGCGAGTTCCGCATCCTCGGCACCTATCCCGCCCATCCCTTCCGGGAGAGCCTCCAGGGAGGCGGCTGAGGGCAGGTCCCGGCCTCCGGCGGAGAAAAATCCGGCGGGTCTCGCCGCGCTTCAGTCCAGCGGTCCGGCCGGCCCCGCCGCGAGGCCGGGGTCAAGGGTGGTCTGCGGCCCGCCGTCGAAGGTGAGCTGGCTGTCCTGGTAGGGGCCCATCGCCGCAACCGAGCGAAGGAAATTGGACGGCTGGCCGCGGAACGGGAATATCGGCTGAAGCGCCCCTCCCGAGCCGAGCGTGAAATCCTGGGTCAGGGCATGGCGCCCGCGATCCCGAGGGCCGAAGCCGGACTGGAAGCCGGATTTGATGTCGCCCGCGAAGCCGGAATTCAAGCCGGTGGCCATATGGCTCCAGATGCTGCCGTCGAGGCTCTGGGCCCATGCCGGGCCGGCCGCCAGCGCCGCGGCGACCATGAAGGCGATCCGTTTCATGCCCGCACGATAGCACGGACGGCCCGGCTCACGAAGCGGCCCGCCGCGCTTGCGCCGGCGGGTGCGCGTCGTGCATCAGCGGGCGATGGCGGCTCCCTCCCTCCCGATCGACGAGGCGCTGCCGGCCCTGCGCGCGGCGCTCGCGCAGGGAGCCGGCGCCGTGCTCGTCGCTCCGCCCGGCGCGGGCAAGACGACGAAGGTTCCGCTCGCCCTGCTGGAGGAAGGCTGGCTCGCGGACCGGCGCATCGTGCTGCTCGAGCCGCGGCGTCTTGCCGCGCGGGCGGCGGCCTCCCGCATGGCGGCGACGCTCGGGGAGCGGGTCGGCGAGACGGTCGGTCTGCGCGTGAGGCTCGAGACCCGCGTCTCGGCGCGGACGCGGATCGAGGTGGTGACCGAGGGCGTCTTCACCCGCATGATCCTCGACGATCCGGCGCTCGACGGCATCGGCGCGGTGCTCTTCGACGAGTTCCACGAGCGCTCCCTCGACGCCGATTTCGGCCTCGCCCTCGCGATCGAGGCGCAGGCGGGGCTGCGGGAAGATCTGCGCCTTCTCGTCATGTCCGCGACGCTCGACGGCGCGCGCGTCGCCGCTCTCCTCGCGAACGCGCCGGTGATCCGCTCCGAAGGCCGCGCCTTTCCCGTCGAGACCCGCTACCGTGACCGCGACCCGGCGCGGCGGATCGAAGAGGAGGCAGCCGACACGATCCTGCGCGCGCTCCGCGAGGAAAGCGGCTCGCTGCTGTGCTTCCTGCCGGGGGCGGCCGAGATCCGACGCGTTGCCGCGCGGCTGGAGGAGAAGCTGCGCGATCCGGCGATCGACATCGCGCCCCTCTACGGCGCGCTCGACCGCACCGAGCAGGACCGCGCCATCCGCCCGGCCGCGCCGGGGCGCCGCAAGGTCGTGCTCGCGACCTCCATCGCCGAGACCTCGCTCACCATCGAGGGCGTCCGGGTCGTGGTGGATTCGGGGCTTTCGCGCGTTCCGGTCTACGAGCCGGGCCTCGGCCTGACGCGCCTCGTCACGGTCCGCGCCTCGCGCGCCTCGGCCGACCAGAGGCGCGGACGCGCCGGCCGCACCGAGCCGGGCATCTGCTACCGCATGTGGGCGGAGGCGGCGACGGGCGCGCTCCCGCCCTTCTCGAAGCCCGAGATCCTCTCGGCCGATCTCGCCCCGCTGGTCCTCGACTGCGCCGAATGGGGGGTCGCCGAGCCCGCCTCCCTGCCCTTCCTGGACAGGCCGCCCGGCCCCGCCTTGGCCGAGGCCCGGGCGCTCCTGCGCGACCTCGGCGCGCTCGATGCCGGGGGCCGGATCACCGCGGAAGGCAGCCGGCTGCGAGCGCTGCCGCTGCCGCCGCGCCTCGCCCGGATGGTGCTCGCCGGAGCCGGGCTCGGGGCGGGACGGGACGCGGCCGATCTCGCCGCCCTCCTCGCCGAGCCCGGCCTCGGGGGCGACGATGTCGATCTCGCCCATCGCCTCGACCGCTTCCGCCGCGACGACTCCCGGCGCGCGGCCGAAACGCGCCGCCTCGCCGCCGGCTGGGCCCGAATCGCCGGAAGCGGGGAGCCGCAGGATGTCTCCCTCGGCCGCCTCCTCGCCCATGCCTATCCCGACCGCATCGCGCGGGCGCGGGGGGCGCCGGGCGAGTACCTGATGGCGAACGGGCGCGGGGCCCGGATGGAGCCGCATCTCGCCCTCGCCCGCGAGCCCTGGCTCGCCATCGCCGAGATCGCGGGCGCCGCCGCCTCCTCCCGCATCCTGGCCGCCGCCGCCCTCGACCCTGCCTCGATCGAGGCGGTCGCCGGGGAGCGGATCGAGGCGCGCGAGGAGATCGTCTTCGACCGCGCCGCGCGCGCCTTGCGGGCGCGCAGCCTGCGCCGCCTCGGCGCCCTCGTCCTCGCGGAGCGCCCGCAGCCCGTTCCCGCGAGCGGGGAAGCGGCCGCGATTCTGGCAAAGGCCGTCGCCTCGCTCGGCCTCGACGCGCTGCCCTGGTCGGACGCGCTGCGGCAATGGCGCGACCGCGTCATGTTCCTGCGGGCGAGCGAGGGCGAGACCTGGCCCGACCTCTCGGACGAGGCCCTCGGGAGATCGGCGGAGGAATGGCTCGCGCCGCATCTCGCCGGGATCGCGAGCCTCGACGCGATTCCGCCCGGCCTCCTTTCCGAGGCGCTGCATGCGCTTCTGCCCTGGCCCCTGCCGCAGCGGCTCGACGAGGAGGCCCCGACCCATCTCGTCCTGCCGACCGGCTCGCGCATCCCCATCGACTACGCCGCTGAGGGCGGCCCCGCCCTTTCCTGCCGGCCGCAGGAGCTTTTCGGCCTCTCGCGCCATCCGGCGATCGCGGGCGGGCGGGTTCCGCTCGTTCTTCACCTGCTCTCGCCTGCGGGGCGCCCGATCCAGGTCACGCGCGACCTGCCGGGCTTCTGGGCCGGCTCCTGGGCGGCCGTGCGTTCGGAGCTGCGCGGCCGCTATCCGAAACATCCCTGGCCCGAGGACCCGGCGCAGGCGGAGCCGACCCGCCGGGCCAAGCTGCGCGGCACGTGAGGGAGGCGAGAACCGATGGCCTGCGCGATGAAAACCATGCCCTCCCCGGTCGGGAGGCTGACGCTCGTCGCGCGCGAGGCCGCGCTCGTGGCGGTCCTGTGGGAGAACGACCGTCCGGACCGGGTCCGCCTCGGAGACCTCGCCGAGGCTCCGGACCATCCGGTGCTGCGGGAGGCCGAAAGGCAGATCGGCGCCTATTTCGCGGGAGAGCTGCGCGTCTTCAACCTGCCGCTCGCCTTCGCGGGGACGGAGTTCCAGGAAAGCGTCTGGCGGGCGCTCCTCACGATCCCCTTCGGCGAGACGCGGAGCTACGCCGCGCTCGCGCGCCAGATCGGCCGGCCCGCCGCCTTCCGGGCCGTCGGCGCCGCCAACGGCCGCAACCCGATCTCCATCATCGTGCCCTGCCACCGGGTGGTGGGAACGGATGGCGGCCTCACGGGCTTCGCCGGCGGCCTCGACGCCAAGGAGCGGCTGCTCGCTTTCGAGAAGCGCAACGCCGCCGAACCGGCTTGACCGGTGGGCCATCGCGGGCGCATAGGCCGCGGCGGGAGACCCTTCCCCACCGAAGGGCGCCCATCTGGAAGGATGGATCATAGATGGCCCCGATGCCCGCAAACCGGCCGAATGCTCGGCCGAACTCGCCCCATTTCTCCTCCGGCCCCTGCGCCAAGCGCCCCGGCTGGACCCCCGAAGCCCTCAAGGATGCGCCGCTCGGCCGGTCCCACCGCGCCAAGATCGGCAAGGCGAAGCTGAAGCTCGCCATCGACCTGACGCGCGAAATCCTGGGCGTCCCGGCCGATTACCGCATCGGCATCGTCCCGGCCTCCGATACCGGCGCGGTCGAGATGGCGCTCTGGTCGCTGCTCGGCGCCCGCCCGGTCGAGATGCTGGCCTGGGAGAGCTTCGGCGAGGGCTGGGTGACGGATGTCGCCAAGCAGCTCAAGCTCGACGCGAAGGTCACGAAGGCCGAATATGGCGCCCTGCCCGACCTCTCCAAGGTCGACACGAGGACGCGCGACGTCGTCTTCACCTGGAACGGCACGACCTCGGGCGTGCGCGTGCCGAATGCCGACTGGATCGCGGCCGACCGCGAGGGCCTGACCATCTGCGACGCGACCTCGGCCGCCTTCTCGCAGCGGCTCGACTGGGACAAGCTCGATGTCGTCACCTATTCCTGGCAGAAGGCGCTGGGCGGCGAGGGCGCGCACGGCATGCTGATCCTTTCGCCGCGCGCCGTGGCGCGGCTGGAGAGCTACGTCCCGGCCTGGCCGCTGCCGAAGATCTTCCGCATGACCAAGGGCGGCAAGCTCATCGAGGGCATCTTCCAGGGCGAGACCATCAACACGCCCTCCATGCTCTGCGTCGAGGACTATATCGACGCCCTGCACTGGGCGAAGGCGCAAGGAGGCGTCGAAGGTCTCGTCGCCCGCTCGAACGCCAATGCCGGGGCGCTGCTCGACTGGGTCGCGCGGACGCCCTGGATCGAGAATCTCGCCCGCGACCCGGCGACGGCTTCCAATACCAGCGTCTGCCTCGTCGTGACCGATCCCGAGATCGTGGCCGGCGGCAAGGACGCCGTCTCGGCCTTCTCAAAGGCGCTCGCCGCCGCGCTCGAGAAGGAGGGCGTCGCCTACGACATCGGCGCCTATCGCGACGCCCCGCCCGGCCTGCGCGTCTGGTGCGGAGCGACGGTCGAGACCGCCGACGTCGCGGCCCTCACCGCCTGGCTCGACTGGGCCTATGCCGCGGAGAAGGCGAAGCTCGCACAGAAGGCGGCGTAACCGCCCCACCCTCCCCCCGCTTGCGGTGGGGAGGGCGGACTCGGCCGAAGGCCGAGCCGGGT
>NZ_DAOLAJ010000058.1:0-9947 GCF_035325185.1 Enterovirga sp.
GAGTTGATCGAGTAGATGCCGATGCAGCAGAACATCATGATGGCCGGGAACATCAGCCGGTAGGGCACCTTCAGCAGCTTCACCCACAGGCCGATCAGCGGCATGTTGATGACGAGGAGCATCAGGTTGCCGACCCACATCGACGCGATCATGCCCCAGAACAGGTTGGCGTTCTTGGTCATGACCTGCGGCCCCGGCACGATGCCGTGGATGGTCATCGCGCCGACCATCAGCGCCATGACCGCGTTCGGCGGGATGCCGAGGGTCAGGAGCGGGATGAAGGAGGTCTGCGCGCCCGCGTTGTTGGCGCTTTCCGGTCCCGCCACGCCCTCGATGGCGCCCTTGCCGAAACGGCTCGGATCCTTGGCGAGCTTCTTCTCGATCGTGTAGGAGGCGAAGGGCCCGAGCACCGCGCCGTTGCCCGGCAGGATGCCGAGGATGCCGCCGACGAGCGTGCCGCGCACGATCGGCATCGCCGATTCCCTCATGTCCTGCATGGAAGGCAGGAGACGCCCGATCGCGCTCCTGACGAGGTCGCGGGTCTCCTCGTTCTCGAGGTTGCGCAGGATCTCGGCGATGCCGAAGAGGCCCATGGCGAGGGTCGCGAAGTCGATGCCGTCGGACAGGAACTGCTGGCCGAAGGTCATGCGCTCCTGGCCCGTCTCGAGATCGGTGCCGACCGTCGAGAGCAGGATGCCGACGAGGATCATCGCGATGGCCTTGAGGACGGAGCCGCGGGCGAGGACGACCGCGAAGACGAGGCCCATCACCATGAGCGAGAAATATTCGGCCGGCCCGAAGATCAGCGCGAGCTTGGTGAGGGGCGCGCCCATCGCCGCGATGAAGACCGTCGCGACGCAACCCGCGAAGAACGACCCGATCGCCGCGATGCCGAGCGCGATGCCGGCGCGGCCCTGCTTGGCCATCTGGTGGCCGTCGAGGGTGGTCACGACCGAGGTCGCCTCCCCCGGGATGTTCACGAGGACCGCCGTGGTCGAGCCGCCGTACTGGGCGCCGTAATAGATGCCGGCCAGCATGATGAGGGCGCCGACCGGATCGAACTTGAAGGTGATCGGCAGGAGCATCGCGATCGAGGCCACCGGGCCGACGCCGGGGAGCACGCCGACCAGCGTGCCGACGAGGCAGCCGACGAAGCACAGGAGGATGTTCAGCGGCAGCGGGACGGAGCCGATGAAGGGAATGTCGACCGGGACGAACTGGAAGACGATCCCGAAGCCGAGGGCGAGATTGGCAAAGAGATCGCCCATCAGGCTCTCCGCATGCCGTCGGAGCGTGTCCGGGCGGGGCTCATTGCAGGTTCCCCGGCTGCTGGTCGACGACGACGTCGATCATCCCGTCCTTGTCGCCGGGGATGACGAAATAGATGAGGACGGACAGGGCCACGAGCACGCCGGCGGTCACGCGCAGGCGCAGGTCGTTGCTCCAGCCGGCCGGATAGAGGTCGGAAAGCGCCTGCGGATAGAGCGGGATCGGCAGGTTCAGGAGGTCGCCGAAGAGCAGCATGCAGGCCGCCGTCAGGGACAGGGACAGGATGAGGAGGTCTCGCCAGCGCACGTCGGCGGTCGCGTAGCCGCCGATGAACATGGCGAGCGGCCCCGCCCCGATCATGCCGAGCTGCGGCACGCTCACGCCGCCGCCGAGATCCACGCCCCGGATCGTCCCGGCGAAGGCCAGGATGCCGAGGACCACCATCACCGAGCCCCGCAGGGAGATCGGCTCGACGGCGTGGCCCTCCTGGAGGAGCCCAGCCGCCACCAGCGCCACGCCGCAGAGTCCGACACCGATCGCGAGCCAGCGCGGCAGCATGGCCGGCCCCATCGAGCGCAGGGTCCCCTGCGACAGGTCGCTCACCAGCCACAGGGCGAAGGCTGCCAGGGCGATCAGGGCGAGTCCGCCGACGAATGCCTGCGGTCCCTTCACGAACCCTCTCGGCGCCGGAGACTTGTCGGCATCGGCCGCCATGCCTGCTCCTCCCACCGTCATCGGGTTCACCGCCCGAATTCATTCGATCCGGGCATCGTTTCCATGAACTCCCGATGCAATCAACCCGGACAGCGGCGGAATCAGGCGGCGTCCCCCTCCTTTCCGTCCTGCGGCGAGCGCCGCCCATTCCGGCTCGACAGCCGCCCGCGCCGATGGGCCAGCGCGACCGGGAGGGCGGCGAGCGCCGCCATGCCCAGGAGAAGGAGCAGGACACGCGGCTGAACCAATTCGTCGAGGCGGGAGACCTGCCCCAGCTCCTCACCCAGGCTGACATAGAGAAAGGCGGCCGGCGCCCGGCCGACGAGCGTCGCGAGCGCGAAGGTCCGGGCCGGAATCCCGACGATGCCGGCCAGGATGTTGACGAGAAAGAAGGGGAAGAACGGCACGAGCCGCATCACGAGCAGATAGCCGAAGGCATTGGCCCTCAGGTCCTCGGCGGCGAGCGCGTAGAGCGGGCCGGCCCGCCGTTGCAGCCGCTCGCCCAAGGGGGTGCCCGCCGAGAGGCAGGCCGCCGCATGCACGACGAGTGCCCCCGCCGTCGCCGCGACGAGGATGGCCCCGGTGCCGATCCAGCGTCCGAACAGGAAGCCCGCGATCAGGCTCATGGGCGGCCCGACCGGAAGGCCGGAGGAGATGATGACGAAATAGGTCGTGAGAAAGACCGCGAGCGTCACGACGGGCGCCGCCTCCGCGGCCAGCCTCAGGCTCTCGCGGCGGGCGAGGAGGCTCGCCGTGTCCCACGGCGCCTCGCGGAGCGCGAGCCACGCCGCGGCGAGCGCGACCAGGGGCGGGATCAGAACGGCGAAGGGGCCCAGACGGCGGATCAAGAAAGGCGCTCCACCGCATCCGGATCGCTCGGAATTTAGCGAATCCGACCCCTCTTCGGCAACGATGTTCCTCAACGCTTCCTGAGGAGGGGGCGCGGTAGAGCCTTCGGGAGGTTGCGGGAGGGGAACGATGCCGGCGGAGCTGGCTCTGGGGATCGAAACCGGCCTGGGCGCCCTGGCCCTCGCCTTCGGCGCGGGCCTCGCCGCGGCCCGGACGTGGCTCGCCCGTCCCCGCGGGGAAGCGGACCGCAGCGCGGCGGCGGATCGCCGGGAACTCCAGGAGGCCCGCGCCCGGGCCGAGGCCGCGAACGAGGCCAAGTCCCGCTTTCTCGCAACCGTCAGCCACGAGTTCCGCACGCCCCTCAACGGCATCATCGGCATGGCCCGCCTCCTGCTGGAGACCCCGCTCGACCCGGAGCAGCGCACCTATGCCGAGGCCGTGCGAAGCTCGGCCGAGGCGTTCCTGTCCATGGTCGGCGACGTCCTGGACATGGCGCGGATCGAGGCCGGCCGGATCGATCTCGCCGAGGAGCCCTTCGACCTCGCCGTGCTGGCGCAGGGGGTGGCCGAGCTTCTGGCGCCGCGCGCCCAGGACAAGGGCACGGAGATCGCCTGCTTCGTCGGCGCCGACCTGCCGCGGCTGGTCCGCGGCGATGCGGGCCGGCTGCGCCAGGTGCTGCTCAACCTCGCCGGCAACGCCGTGAAGTTCACCGCCAGGGGCGGAGCCGGCATCAGGATCGAGCGCGAGGCGGGCGGCCGGATCTCGTTCTGCATCGAGGATACGGGTCCCGGCATCCCGCCGGAGCACGCCGCCACGATCTTCGAGGAATTCGAGCAGGCCGGCCCCGCCAGCGACGGCGAGCACGGCACCGGCCTCGGCCTCGCCATCACCCGCCGGCTGGTCGAGCGCATGGGCGGACGCATCGAGCTCGACACCACGGTCGGCGCCGGCTCGCGCTTCCGCTTCATGCTGCGCCTCCCGGAGGCCGAAGCCCCCCCGCCCGCGCCCGCGCCGCTGCGCCGGCATGTCCTCATCCTCTCGCGCTCTCCCTTCGAGGCGCCCTATCTCGCCCGCGTCGTCGCGGAAGCGGGAGGCCGCGCGCGGATCGCGCGGTCCCTCGCCGAAGCCGTCGACCTCATGGGGCGCGAGCGCTTCGACACCCTCGTCGCCGACCGCGCCCTGCCGGAAACGGATGCGAGGCTCGCCGCGGCCGAGGCGCGGCGGCGCGGGCTCGCGCGCGCCGTCATCCTGCTCTCCCCTTTCGAGCGGCGCGATTTCGGACCGCCGCAGGCCGCGGGCTTCGACCGCTACCTGATCAAGCCGGTCCGGGCCCGCTCCCTGGTCGAGCAGATCGGCGACGCTCCCGGCGCGGGCGCATCCGCTCCCCGGGCGGCGAGCGTGGTCCCGGCGGCCCCTGCGCCGTCCCGCGCGCGGCGCGTGCTCCTCGCCGAGGACAACCAGATCAACGCGCTCCTCGCGGTGAAAACCCTCGAGCGGCTCGGCGCCGTCGTCGAATGGGCGGCGAGCGGGACGGAGGCGCTGGAGCGGATCGAGGCATCCTTCGCCGAGGGCGGCCTGTCTTTCGATCTCGTGCTGATGGATCTTCACATGCCCGGCCTCGACGGCCGCGAGGCGGCGCGGCGCGCGCGGGAACGGGAGCGGCAGCTCGGCCGCCGGACCCGGCTGCGGATCGTCGCCCTCACGGGGAGCGCGACCGGCGGGCAGGAGGAAATCCTGCGCGGGGCCGGGTTCGACGGCCTTCTCGGCAAGCCCTTCGCCGTCGAGGCCCTCGCGGCCGCCCTGGACGGCAGGGAAGCCCTCCGCTCGGCATCCTGAGCGCCCGCCGGAGGCTGTGCGCCGGGCCCGCGGGCTGTCATAGAACCGTCGACCGCCTCCGCTATGGGCCTGATGCGATCGCCGAAAGGAATGTGCCGCCGATGCCCCTGGACCTGCCGAGCCTGCCCGGCTTCCTGCGATCGGGCCCCGAGCCCCTCGTGCGCTCGCTGCTGGACTGGGGAAGCGGCGACGCCTGGGCGGAGCCGGAGGGGGCGCTCGGCCGCAGCGGCTCCCTCGAGGTTCGCCTCGCCGCCGGCTCCAAGGAGGTGAGGCGCGCGCAGAAGCTGCGCTACAAGGTCTTCTACGAGGAGCGGTCGGCCGCCCCCTCGACCCGGGCGCGCCTGACGCGCCGCGACATCGACCCTTTCGACGAGATCTGCGATCATCTTCTGGTCCTGGACCACGAGGCAGGACCCAAGCGCTTCCGCAAGAAGAAGCCGAAGATCGTCGGCACCTATCGCCTGCTCCGCCGCGAGGTCGCGGAGAGCCGCTTCGGCTTCTACTCGGCCGGTGAGTTCGACCTGCGCCCGCTCCTGGCCCGCCACCCCGGCACGCGCCTTCTGGAACTCGGCCGCTCCTGCGTCCTCAAGCCCTATCGCTCGCGCCAGACGCTGGCGCTGCTCTGGCAGGGCATCTGGGCCTATGTCGGCCATCACCGCTGCGAGGCGATGATCGGCTGCGCAAGCCTGGAGGGAACCGACCCTGAGGCGCTCGCGCTGCCGCTCAGCTACCTGCACCATTACGCCCGCTCGCCCGCCGAATGGCTCGTGCGCCCGCATCCGAGCCGGCGCTGCGGCATGGACCGGATGGCGCCGCAGGCCATCGACGCGCGCGCCGCCTTCAAGCGCCTGCCGCCGCTGCTCAAGGGCTATCTGCGTCTCGGCGCGACGATCGGCGACGGGGCCGTGATCGATCGCGCCTTCGGCACGACCGACGTCTTCGTCGCCCTGCCCGTCGCCGTCATCGGCGAGCGCTACGTGAGCTATTTCACGCCGGAGGAGAAGGCCGCCTGAGCGGCCGAAGGCGGCATCATCCCACCTTCGGAACGACCCCGCCCGGATATGCGGCCAGGATGGCCCGCAGCCCCTCCCGGTAGGTCGGGCAGGTGAGATCGACGCCCAGCTCCTCGCGGACCAGGCGGTTCGAGACGCGCTTCGTCTCCCCCCAGAAGCTCGCCGCCATGGGCGGAAGGCCGGCCTCCTCGAAGGAGATTTCCGGCGGCAGCGCGAGGCCGGAAAGCCGCGCCGCCTCGACGAGCACGTCCTGGGGCGGCGAGGGCTCGTCGTCGGTGACGTTGTAAATCGCGCCCGGACGCGGGCGGTCCAGCGAGGCTTCGAGGATGCGCGCGATGTCCTCGACATGGATGCGGTTGAAGACCTGGCCCGCCTTGACGATCCGCTGCGCCCGGCCCGAGGCGAGCTTCTCGAAGGCGCTGCGGCCGGGCCCATAGATGCCGGAGATGCGGAAGACGTGGACGGGGACCCCCGCCTCCCGCTGGAGGCGCAGCCAGGATTCCTCCACGCGCAGCCGCGCCTGCGAGCGCGCCTCGCCGGGCACGGGCGCCGTCGTCTCGTCGACCCAGCCGCCGGCATGGTCGCCATAGACCCCGACCGTCGAGAGATAGCCGAGCCAGCGCAGGTTCCTCGCCCGGAGCAAGGCATCCGTGAAGCGGGCCAGGACCGGGTCCCGGCCCTCCGCCGGGGAATCGGGCGGAACGCTGACGAGGATCGCCTCGGCCGCCTCAACCTCGGCCTCGAGCGCCGCCTCCTCGCCCGGGAAGAGGCGCAGCGCCACACCCGCGGGAGGAACCGCCGCTCGGCGCCGCGTGCCGATGACGGACCCGAAGCGCCCGCCCGCGCGGTGCACGAACATCTCGGCCGAATAGCCCAGGCCGAAGACGACAAGGCTCACGACATTCCCTCCCTTTCCCCGCCCTCCCCTTCCTCGCGCCGGCCCTGCGCCTGCGCCTTCTCCTCGCGCCGGGCGACGGCCCGGATGCTGAGGCCCGACCACATGGTCTCGGCGAGAAAAGCGGTCAGCGCCCCGATCGAGCAGACCAGGGAGAGGGCGAAGGAGTAGAGCAGGAGGCGCTCCACGGGAAGCCGGCGGGGACTTCCGAAGAGCAGAAGCGCCGAGAGACAGGTCAGGGCGGCCCCGCTCGCGCCGAGCACCACGGCGATGTCGAGCAGCGTCGTGCGCCGCCGCAGATAGGAGAGCTGCCGCGTCAGGAACTCCGCCTCCTCCCCGCTCGCAGTCCGAAGCTGGGCCGACAGGAGATCCACGCGGTCGGCGACGCGCCCGAGCCGCGTGGAGAAGACGTTGAGCAGCGTCGCGATGCCGGAGAGCAGGAAGACCGGCGTCAGCGCGACCTGGATCGTGTGGGCGATGTTCTCGAGGGGCAGGAGGTCAGACATCGGCCGCCTGCTCCGCGAGGCGCGCCCATTCGGCCCCGACATCGGGATCCGGCTCGGCGGCCTCCCGCCCGGCGGCGAGGCGAAGCGCCCGCTCCGGGGCGAGGCGGCCGAGCGCCCAGATCGCCATGGCCCGAACGAGCGGAGAGGAATCGTCCAGCAGCCGCTCGGCATCGTCCGCCAGCGCCGCATCATCCGAATTGCCGGCCGCGACGAGGACGTTGCGCAAAAACCTGTCCCGCCCGGTCCGCTTGACGGGGGTCCCCGCGAAGCGGGTTCGGAAGGCGGCATCGTCGAGCCGCAGGAGATCGGCAAGGGGCTGGGCCGCGAGGTCGTCCCGGAACGCCAGGCGCGCGTCCTGCGCCGCTTGCGCGAATTTGTTCCAGGGGCAGACGGCGAGGCAATCGTCGCAGCCGAAGACGCGGTTGCCGATCGCCTCCCTGAATTCGAGGGCGATATGGCCTTTGTGCTCGATCGTCAGGTACGAGATGCAGCGCCGCGCATCGAGCCGGTAGGGGCCGGCGAAGGCGTCGGTCGGGCAGATGTCGAGGCAGCGGCGGCAGGAGCCGCAGCGGTCGCCCTCGGCCTCGTCACGCGGCAGCTCCGCGGTGGTGAAGATCGCCCCCAGCAACAGCCACGAGCCATGCCCGCGCGAGACGATTACCGAATGCTTCCCCGTCCAGCCGAGCCCGGACGCGGCTGCGAGCGGCTTCTCCATCACGGGCGCGGTATCGACGAAGACCTTGACATCCGCCCCGGCGCGGGAGGCGAGCGCCCCCGCAAGCTCCTTGAGGCGGCCCTTCATCACGTCGTGATAGTCGCGCCGCGCCGCATAGGCGGCGAGGAGGCCTCGGCTCTTCTCGGCGAGGAGGGCGAGCGGGTCGTGCGGGGGGGCGCAGCTCGCGCCCAGCATCACGATGGAGCGGACCTCGCTCCAGAGCACGGAAGGCGCGGCGCGCCTCTCCTCGCCCTCCGCCATCCAGTCCATTCCCGCCTGGTGGCCCGCCTCCAGCCAGGCGCGCAGGCGCCCGGGCGCCTCGGGAATCGAATCCGGCGAGGTCACGCGCAGGAGGTCGAAGCCGAGCGCCCGCGCCCGCGCGGCAAGGTCGGATTTCAGCTTCGCGGCGGGGCGCCCGCCCGTCCCTAGAAATCCAGATCCGCGTAGTGGCGGGGAGGCGTCATGCCGGGCACCCGGTCGGCGAGGAGCGTGCGGAAGGCCGGGCGCGATTTCACGCGCGCGTACCAGTCCTTCGCCATCTCGTCCTCTTCCCATGGCACGTCGCTGAGGTAATCCGCGCAGGACAGGTGAGCCGCCGCCGCGAGATCCGCATAGGTCAGGTGATCGCCCGCCAGCCAGTCCCGCGTGGAGGCGAGATAGCCGATATAGCGCAAGTGATAGCGCATGTTGGTGCGCGCCGCACGGATCGCTGCCGGATCCGGCGCCTCGCGCGAGAAGCGCTTGTAGATCTTTTCGTTGACGAGATGGGCCGTCACCTCCTCGAAGAACTTGACGTTGAACCAGTCGAGGAGGCGGCGCACCTCGACGCGGCCGGCGGGGTCCGTCGGCAGGAGGCGGCGGCCGGACACGCCGAGGCCGCGCGTCTCGTCGAGATATTCGGCGATCACGCTCGCGCCCGGAATGGCGATCTCGTTCTCCTGGAGGACCGGCGTCGTGCCCGAGGGGTTGAGGAGAAGGAACTCGTGCTCCCGCACCCAGGGCTTGCGCTCCTCGGTCAGGGGCTCGAGGCCGATCTCGCCCATCGCCAGGCGGACAAAGCGCGAATGCGGGCAGAACGAGTGATGGTGCAGGACGGCCATAGGCTCTGGCGAAGACGAAGCAGCGTAGCGCCATCAAGCCGGTCCACGGTTAACGGCCGGTAACCATGGCAAGGCCCGCAACCATGGTTTCTTTGCAACCCTTCCAAAGGGATAAACGGATAACTAACCGCCCGCGGGAAACGAGCCCGGCACGGGGGCCGGAAAGCGGGGCGCGACATGGGCACGATGCAATGGTGGCAGGCGCTCTTTCTCGGCCTCGTCGAGGGAGGGACGGAGTTCCTGCCGGTCTCCTCGACCGGCCATCTCCTGCTCGTCGAGCATTTCTTCGGCCTCGACGGGGAGGCCAACAAGACCTTCGCGGTTCTCATCCAGCTCGGCGCGATCCTGGCGATCGTCTCGGCCTATTTCACGCGGCTCCTGCGCATCGCCGTCGACCTGCCGCATTCGGCCGAGGCGCGGCGCTTCGTGATCGGGGTGCTGGTCGCCTTCCTGCCGGCGGCCTTCATCGGCGCCCTCGCCCATTCCTTCATCAAGGGCGTCCTGTTCAACCCGACGATCGTGTGCCTCTCGCTGATCGTCGGCGGGTTCGTCCTCATGGTGGTGGACCGCCTGCCCCTCCAGGTGCGCCACCGCGACGCGATGCATTTTCCGCTGAAGATGTATCTCGGCATCGGCTTCATCCAGTGCCTCGCCATGATTCCCGGCGTCTCCCGCTCGGGCGCGACGATCGTCGGCGCGATGGCCTTCGGCGCCGACAAGCGCTCGGCTGCCGAATTCTCCTTCTTCCTCGCCATGCCGACCATGGCGGGCGCCTTCGCCTACGACCTGCTCAAGAGCTACAAGCTCCTGGGCTTCGACGACGCGGCGATGATCGCGATCGGCTTCGTCGCGGCCTTCGCGGCGGGGCTCCTCGTCGTCAAGACCGCGCTCGACTACATCTCCCGCCACGGCTTCGCGCTCTTCGCCTGGTGGCGCATCGTGGTCGGATCGGCGGGGCTCGCGGGGCTTCTCGTCTTCGGGTGAGACGCCGGCGGGGTGGAACCCCGGGCCCCCCGGCCTTAACCCGGGCCCCCGGGCCCCCCCCCGCCC
>NZ_DAOLAJ010000058.1:9957-23881 GCF_035325185.1 Enterovirga sp.
GGGGGGCCCGGGGGGGTTTCTCGGTTGGTGGGGAGAGGGGGGGGGGTTAACGCCCGCCCCCCCCGTCCTTCCCGCGGACCCGGCGGCGCCCCCGCCTCGGCGGGACACCTGCCACCTCGATGCGCATCTTCCTGGATTTCGAGAAACCCGTCGCCGAACTGGAGGCGAAGGTCGAGGAACTGCGCGCGCTCGGCGAGAGCGGGGAGGCGGTCGCCATCGGCGACGAGATCGCCAAGCTCGAGGCGAAGGCCGCCTCCGCCCTCCGCGACCTCTACGGCAATCTCACGCCCTGGCAGAAGACCCTCGTCGCGCGCCATCCCGAGCGGCCGCGCTTCCTCGCCTATGCCGAGGGCCTCCTCACCGAATGGACCCCGCTCGCAGGGGACCGCAAGTTCGGAGAGGACGAGGCGATCCTCGCGGGCTTCGCGCGGTTCCGCGGCGAGGCCGTCTGCGTGATCGGCCAGGAGAGGGGCACGAATACCGAGACGCGGCTGCGGCACAATTTCGGCATGGCCCGGCCGGAGGGCTACCGCAAGGCGGTGCGGCTGATGGAGCTGGCCGGACGATTCGGCCTGCCGGTCATTTCCTTCGTCGACACGGCCGGCGCCTATCCCGGCATCGACGCGGAGGAGCGCGGGCAGGCCGAGGCGATCGCGCGCTCGACCGAAGCCTGCCTCGCCCTCGGCTCGCCGAACGTCTCGCTGATCATCGGCGAGGGCGGCTCGGGCGGGGCCATCGCCATCGCCACCGCCAACAAGGTGCTGATGCTGGAGCATTCGATCTACAGCGTCATCTCTCCGGAAGGGGCGGCCTCGATCCTCTGGCACGATTCGGCCCGCGCCCAGGACGCGGCGACGGCCATGAAGATCACCGCCCAGGACCTCCTGCGCTTCGGGATCATCGACGAGATCGTGCCGGAGCCGCCCGGCGGCGCCCATCGCGACCCGGCCGAGACGCTGAGGCGCGCGGGCAACGCCATCGAGGCGGCCTTGCGCGAGCTGGCCGGGCGCGGCCCCGAGAACCTGCGCCTGCACCGGGCGGAGAAATTCGAGGCCATCGGCCGGACCATCGGGTGACGCCCGGGCCCGACAGGCCGCCCCGCGATTTCCTTCAGGAATGGCGCGAGGGGGATGGCGCGGCGAGAGCCATGGCCGTCTTCAAGCGCCTCGCTCCCGCCATCCTGTTCGTGGTCTTCATGTATTTCTTCACGGCCTTCGCCGGGCGCTGAGCCCGTTCGGACATCCCGCCCCTCGCCGCTTGCCCCCATCCGATCTTTCGATGACGGTGTCGGCAACGAATCAGGGACGGATTGATGCGCATTTCGGCGATCGGGCTCATGGTCGGACTGGGACTCGCGGCGCACGCCTGGGCGCAGGGGCAGCCCGCCGCCGAGCCGCAGCAGCAGGGCGCGTTCACGCCCGCCGACGTCCAGGCGCTGCTCGAAGCGGCCCGCGAGACCGCGAAGGCGACACGCGAATCGGTCGATTACGTGCGCGTGACGCCCGACCTGCTGAGCCAGATCCTCGCCAAGCTCGACAAGCTGGAGGACAAGCTCGACAAGGTCGAGAACGCCATCAAGGCGCAGAAAGGCCGCCGCTGAGACGCTGCGGGCCTATCGCCCGGGAAAGACGCGCTCCAGCACGCCGCGATAGATGGCGGCGAGGCGGCGCAGATCCTCGATGGCCACTCGCTCGTCCACCGCATGCATGGTCTGGCCGACGAGGCCGAACTCGACCACCGGGCAATAGGACTTGATGAAGCGCGCATCCGAGGTGCCGCCCGTCGTCGACAAGGCGGGGCGCCGGCCGCATTCGGCCTCGACGGCATCGGCGAGGAGATCGACAAAGGTCGAGGGCTCGGTGAGGAAGGCCACCGAATTGGTGGGATCGAAGGCGATCTCGTAGGGCGTGCCCGCGGCGGCGCGGTCGAGTCGGGCGCGGATCGCGGCGGCGAGGCTCGCGGGCGTCCACAGGTCGTTGAAGCGGATGTTGAACACCGCCCGCACTTCGCCTGGCACGACGTTCGTCGCCCCGTTGCCTGTATCGACCGTGGTCCATTCGAGATTCGAGGCGTCGAAATGCTGGGTGCCCTCGTCCAGCGGCTCGTCGGACAGGGCGGAGATCATCCGCGCGAGGACCGGGATCGGGTTGCGCGCGAGATGCGGATAGGCGACGTGCCCCTGCCTGCCGCGGACGAGGAGCCGGCCCGTGAGCGAGCCGCGGCGGCCGATCTTCGCCATTTCGCCGAGGATCCCGGGATTGGTCGGCTCGCCGAGCACGCAGAAATCGTAGCGCTCGCCGCGCGCGGCGGCCCAGTCCAGCAGCTTGACGGTGCCGTTCACGGCCGGCCCCTCCTCGTCGCCGGTGAGGAGGAAGACGATCGAGCCGCCGAAATCGCGGCCGCGCGCGGCGACGAAGTCCCGCGCCGCCGCGAGCATGGCGGCGACGCCGCCCTTCATGTCGACCGCCCCGCGGCCGTAGAGCCAGCCCTCCTCGATCTCGGCGCCGAACGGATCGTGGCGCCAGCCGGCCTCGTCCCCGGGCGGGACGACGTCGGTATGGCCGGCGAAGACGAGGCAGGGGCCCCCCGCGCCGATCCGGGCGTGGAGGTTGCGGATATCCGCAGTGCCGGGAGCCGAGAAGACGGGCTGCGCGACGGTGAAGCCCGCCTCGGCAAGGGCATCGCCCGCGACGGCGAGGGCGCCGTCGTCCTCCGGGGTTACCGAGCGGCGGCGGATGAGGGCTTGTGCCAGCGTGACGACGTCGCCATCCATGCTATGGGTTCCGACAGGCCGGGGGCGCCGACCTTCCAAAGACAGAGAAAACCCGATGCTGAAGACAAGCTCAATCGCCGCGGCCCTTCTGGCCGCCGGCTCCTCCGGCGCGCTCGCCCAGCAAATGGACTCGTCCACGCGGATGTCCTGCACGCAGGCGCGCGCCTATGTCCAGTCGCACGGAGGGGTCGTGCTCGGCACGGGCGGCATGACCTATGACCGCTTCGTCTCGACCGCCCAGTTCTGCGAGCCGACGCAGCGGCTCAAGACCGCCTTCGCCCCGACCACGGACAATCCGCAATGCATGATCGGCTTCACCTGCATCGAGCCCTTCACCGCGGCGCCGGACGCCACCCGGTAAGGCATCCGGCGGCTCCCCGGCCCGGCCGGGGAGCCGCGAGGCTCAGTCGCGCAGCAATTCGTTGATGCTGGTCTTCGAGCGCGTCTGGGCATCGACGCGCTTGACGATCACCGCGCAATAGAGCGAGGGGCCCGGGGAGCCGTCGGGCAGGTTCCGCCCCGGCATCGACCCCGACACGACGACCGAATAGGGCGGCACCCGGCCGAGGAAGACCTCGCCGCTCGCCCGGTCCACGATCTTGGTCGAGGCGCCGAGATAGACGCCCATCGAGAGCACCGAGCCCTCGCCCACGATCACCCCCTCGGCGACCTCCGAGCGGGCGCCGATGAAGCAATTGTCCTCGATCACCACGGGATTCGCCTGGAGCGGCTCGAGCACGCCGCCGATGCCGGCGCCGCCGGAAATGTGGCAGTTCCTGCCGATCTGCGCGCAGGAGCCGACCGTCGCCCAGGTGTCGATCATCGAGCCCTCGTCGACATAGGCGCCGAGATTGACGAAGGAGGGCATCAGCACGACGCCCGGCGCGATGAAGGCGCCGCGGCGCACGATGCAGTTCGGCACCGCCCGGAAGCCCGCCGCCTTGAAGCGGTTCTCGCCCCAGCCCTCGAACTTGGAGGGCACCTTGTCCCACCAGGGCGCGCCGCCGGGGCCGCCCTGGATCGGCGCCATGTCGTTCAGGCGGAAGGAGAGCAGGACCGCCTTCTTGAGCCATTGATGGACCGTCCAGCCCTCGCCGGCCTTCTCCGCGACGCGCGCCTTGCCCGAATCGAGCCGCTCGATCGCCGCCTCCACGGCCTCGCGCACCGCGCCGCGCGTTCCGGCATTGACATTGGCCCGGTCCTCCCAGGCGGCATCGATCGTTCGGGCGAGGTCGCTCATCGCGTCTTGGTGTTCCAGCGGCAGGAGCCGCCCGCTTAGCAACCGGCGCAGGACCTGTCACCGCCCGCGGCGGCTTGGCGGAGGGCGGCAGTTGTTGCAGATTTCCGCCAAAGATCGAGGGAGAGGACCAGATGGCGGGCAAGGCGGCGGTGATCGGGCTCGGCTCGATGGGGTTCGGCATGGCGACGTCGCTGCTGCGGGCCGGCTTCGCCGTGGCGGGCTGCGACGTCGATGCGGGAAGCGTCTCGCGCTTCGCGCAGGCGGGCGGGCGCGCCGCCGCCTCCCCGGCCGACGCCGCGCGCGACGCGTCCGTCGTGGTGAGCGTCGTCGTCAATGCCGCGCAGACCGAGACGGTGCTCTTCGGCGAGGCCGGCGCGGCGGAAACGATGGCGGAGGGCGCCGTCTTCGTCTCCTCGGCCACCATGGACCCGGAGATCGCGCGGCGGCTCGCCGCGCGCCTCGAAGCGAGCGGGCGCCATTATCTCGATGCGCCGATCAGCGGCGGCGCCCAGCGGGCCGCGGAGGGCGCGCTGACGATGCTCGCCTCCGGCAGCGAGGCCGCCTTCGCCACCGCCCGCCCCGCGCTCCAGGCGATGACGGCCAAGCTCTACGAGCTGGGTCCCGAGCCGGGCCAGGGGGCGGCCTTCAAGATGATCAACCAGCTCCTCGCCGGGGTCCATATCGCCGCCGCCTGCGAGGCCATCGCCTTCGCCGCGCGCCAGGGGCTCGACATCGCCAAGGTCTACGAGGTGATCACGGCCTCGGCCGGCAATTCCTGGATGTTCGAGAACCGCATCCCGCATGTGCTCGATGCCGACTACACCCCCCGCAGCGCGGTCGAGATCTTCGTCAAGGACCTCGGCATCATCCAGGACATGGCGCGCGGCCAGCGCTTCCCGGTGCCGCTGAGCGCGGCGGCCTTGCAGATGTTCCTCGCCACCTCGGCCTGCGGCATGGGCCGCGACGACGACGCCTCGGTGGCGCGCCTCTATGCGCAGATCGGCGGCGCGAAGCTGCCGGGCTGACGCGCCTCAGCCCTCCGGGTAATCCACCCCGACCAGCGTCAGCCCCTCGGGCGGTGCGAGGGGGCCGCAGGCGGCGCGGTCGCGCGCATCGAGGGCGGCGCGCACCTGCGCCACGCTCCAGCGCCCCGCCCCGGCCTGGGCGAGCGTGCCGACCAGGGAGCGGACCTGGCTGTGCAGGAAGGAGCGGGCGGAGGCGGCGATGCGGATCTCGTCTCCCGCGCGGCTCACGTCGAGACGCTCCAGCGTCCGCACGGGACTGTTCGCCTGGCATTGCGAGGCGCGGAAGGTCGTGAAGTCGTGGCGTCCGAGGAGCATCCCGGCCGCCTCCCCCATCACGGCCGCATCGAGCCGCCGGGGCACGTGCCAGACCCGGAATCGGTCGAGGGCGGGCGGCGCGCGCCGGTCGAGGATGCGGTAGAGATAATGGCGCCGGATCGCCGAGACGCGGGCGTGGAACGTCTCCGCCACCTCCTCGGCCGAGAGCACCGCGACCGGGTCCGGCCGCAGATGCGCATTGGCGGCGTCCCGCAGCGTATCCGTCCGCCATGCCCGCGCGGCGTCGAAATGGACGACCTGATGGGTCGCATGCACCCCCGTATCGGTGCGCCCGGCGCAATGGACGCGCACCGCCTCGCCGAGGAAGCGGGCGAGCGCGGTCTCCAGGGCTTCCTGGACGGAGCGCCCGTTCTGCTGGTGCTGCCAGCCCGAGAAGGGCGTGCCGTCATATTCGACGACGAGCCGGTAGCGCGGCATCAGCGACGCCCCTCCCACCGCAAGCGGGGGGAGGGAGGGCGCGGACGGCACCGCATCAAACCCTGGCCCCGCGCCAGAACTCGGCCGCCGCCACGGGCGCCTTTCCTGCGCGCTGGAGCAGGAGCGGGCGATAGGCGCCCTCCCCGCAGGCGATCAGCCCGTCGCCGATCAGCGAGCCCGGCCTCCCCGCCCCTGCGGCCGGCTCGCCGCGCAGGATCTTCACGCGTTCCGGCCCGCGCCCGAGATCCAGCTCGGCATAGGCGCCGGGAAAGGGCGACAACCCGCGCACCAGATCGTGGACGCGCCGCGCCGGCAGCGACCAGTCGATCCGCGCCTCCTCGTTCGCGATCTTGCGGGCGTAGGTGACGCCCTCCTCCCTCTGCGGGACGAAGGCAAGCGTGCCGGCCTCGAGCCGCGCCAAGGCCTCGGCCATGAGCCGGGCGCCCTCGGCCGCGAGAATGTCGTGCAACTCTCCCGTCGTCGCGTCGGGGCCGATCGGCACACGCGCCTCGAGCCCGACCGGCCCCGTATCGAGCCCCTCCTCCATCCGCATCACCGCGACGCCCGTCTCGCGATCCCCCGCCATCACGGCGCGGTGAATGGGCGCCGCGCCGCGCCAGCGCGGCAGCAGCGAGGCATGGACGTTGAGGCAGCCGAGCCGGGGCGCTTCGAGGATCGGCTTCGGGAGCAGAAGCCCGTAGGCGACGACGACGGCAACGTCGGCGCCGAGCGCGGCGAAGGTCTCGCGATCCTCAGGGAGGCGGAAATTCGCCGGGCTCAGCACCCGGACGCCCCGCGCCTCGGCCGCCTTCTGGACGGGCGAGGGCCGGGGCTTCATCCCGCGCCCGGCGGCGGCGGGCGCCCGCGTATAGGCGGCGGCGATCTCGTGGCCGGCCCCGGCCACCGCCTCGAAGACGGGCACGGCGAAGCCGGGCGTCCCCATGAAGACGACCCGAAGGGTCATGCGCCCTCGCGCCTCGCCGCCTTCTCGAATTTCCTGAGCACCCGCGAGCGCTTGAGGCGCGACAGGTAGTCGATGAACATCGTGCCGTTGAGATGGTCGATCTCGTGCTGGAGGCAGGTGGCGAGCATGCCGTCGGCCTCGCCCTCGACCACCTCGCCCGCGAGAGTGCGATAGCGGTAGCGCACGCGGTCGGGCCGCTCGACCTCCTCGTAATATTCGGGAATCGAGAGGCAGCCCTCCTCGTGGACGCGCCTCTCCTCGGACGACCAGGTGATCTCGGGATCGACCAGCACGATCGGCCGGCGCTCCTCGTCCTTCTTGGCGAGGTCGATCACGACCAGCCGGAGGGGCTCGCCGATCTGGATCGCGGCGAGCCCGATGCCGGGGGCGGCGTACATCGTCTCGAGCATGTCGTCCGACAGCCGGCGGATATCGTCGGTGACGGCGCCGACCGGCTTCGAGACAAGCCGCAGACGCGGATCGGGCAGGGTCAGGATATCGCGCAGGGCCATGGCCGCGAGATAGGATGCCGGCCAGGAGGGGTCAACGAGGGAAGGCCGCATCCGTCATCCCGGCCGGAGCGCAGCGGAGAGCCGGGATGACAGGGGAGACGTCTAGCCCAGATAGCCGGCCAGCGCCCTGGGATCGACATTGCCACCCGAGACGATGATGCCGACGCGCCGCCCGGCCACCGGCACGGCCCCCGTGAAGGCAGCGGCCGCGGCGAGGCATCCGGTCGGCTCGACGACGATCTTCATGCGCTCGACGAAGAAGCGCATCGTCTCCACCAGCGCCGCGTCGGGGACCGTGACGACCTCCGCGACGAGCTTCCGCATGAGCGCGAAGGTGATCGGCCCCGGCGCGGCCGTCAGCGCCCCGTCCGCGATCGATTTCGGCACTGGGATCGAGACGATGCGCCCGGCCGCGAGCGATTGCTGGACATCGTTGCCGGCCTCCGGCTCGACGCCGACGACGCGGCAGCCCGGCGAAAGGGCATGGGCCGCGAGCGCGCAGCCCGAGGTGAGCCCCCCGCCGCCGAGGCAGACGAGGAGAAGGTCGAGCGGGCCCACCTCCTCGATCAGTTCCTTGGCCGCCGTCCCCTGCCCGGCGATCACGTCTGGGTGGTTGAAGGGCGGAATCACGGCGAGGCCCTGCTGCTCCGCCAGCCGACGCCCGATCGCCTCGCGATCCTCCTTGTAGCGGTCGTAGAGTACGACCTCCCCGCCATAGCCTTTCGTCGCCGCGAGCTTCAGGGCCGGGGCGTCCGTGGGCATGACGATGACCGTCCGCACGCCTTCGAGCGCGCCGGCGCAGGCGATGGCCTGGGCGTGGTTCCCCGAGGAGAAGGCGACCACGCCGCGCGAGCGCTGCGCCGGATCGAGGGCGCGGATCGCATTCAGCGCGCCGCGGAACTTGAAGGCGCCGACGCGCTGCAAATTCTCGCATTTGAAGAACAGCTCGGCCCCGGTGCGCGCATTCGCCGTGCGCGAGGTGAGGACGGGCGTCCGGTGCGCGATGCCCTCGATGCGGCGCGCGGCCGCCTCGACATCCGCATAGGCGGGCAGGGAGACCTGCGCCTGGTCCATGCTCGTCCCCTCTCAGCCGTGCGTGAACCGGGCGGGCCGCTTCTCGACGAACGCCTTCATGCCTTCCTTCTGGTCGGCGAGGGCGAAGAGCGAGTGGAAGACGCGGCGCTCGAAGCGCACGCCCTCGGCGAGGCTGATCTCGTCGGCGCGATCGACGGCCTCCTTGACGATCATCGCGACGGGCCGCGACATGGAGGCGATGACGGCGGCGGTCCTGAGCGCCTCCTCGAGGAGATCGGCCGCCGGCACGATGCGCGCGACGAGCCCCGCGCGCTCGGCCTCCTCGGCGCCCATCATCCGGCCGGTGAGGCACAGTTCCATGGCCTTTGCCTTGCCGACCGCCCGCGTCAGGCGCTGCGTGCCGCCCATGCCGGGAATGACGCCGAGCTTGATCTCGGGCTGGCCGAATTTCGCGCTGTCGGCCGCGAGGATGATGTCGCACATCATGGCCAGCTCGCAGCCCCCGCCCAGCGCGAAGCCGGCCACGGCGGCGATGACCGGCAGCCGGTGGCGCGCGATGCGGTCGCCCACCTCGAACAGATCCTCCTCGTAGATCGCCGGATAGGTCTTCCCGGACATCTCGACGATGTCCGCTCCCGCCGCGAAGGCCTTCTCGCTTCCGGTCAGGACGACGCAGCCGACGCCTTCGTCCCGGTCGAAGCCCGCGAGCGCCTGCTCGACCTCCCGCAGCAAGGGTTGGTTCAGCGCGTTCAGCGCTTTCGGCCGGTTGAGCGTGACGAGTCCGACCCGGCCACGGGTCTCCACAAGGATATGTTCATAGCTCACGGGCTTTCCTCCGGCGGTGCGGAGGGAGCTAGCGCGACCGCGAGCGGGGCCGCAAGCCGGCGCCGTTGTGCGACGCACAAAAGCTTTGACCGAAGGCTGCCTATGGGTTAGACAGCGAAGCTTGAAGCAAGAACCGTGCCGGAGCTTTGTGAGCGATGGGATTGCAGCAGCGGCTAGAAATGCGCCAGGGCCAGTCCCTGGTCATGACGCCACAATTGCTGCAGGCGATCAAGCTGCTGCAGCTCTCCCATCTCGACCTCGCGACCTATGTCGAGGCCGAGCTGGAGCGCAATCCGCTCCTCGAAAGCGCGCCGGACCCAGCCGAGGGGCCCCTCGCCCTGGAGGAATCCCCGCCGCGCGACAGCCTCGATCCCGGCCGGGGCGAGATCGACGGCGCCCCTGACGAGCGGGTCGAGGACGTCTTCCAGGACGGCGGCCCCGACCGCGCGGCGGCGCCCGAGGAGCGGGCGGCCGGCGAGGCGCTCGCCGTCTCGGCGCCGGCCCGGCAATCGGGCGGGAGCTTCGACGGGGAGGAATTCGATCCGACGGCCAACCTCACCGAGGAGCCGACGCTTCACGAGCATCTCGGGCGCCAGCTCGACCTCGCCACCTGCGATGAGATCGACCGCTTCATCGGACGCCACGTCATCGATTCGGTCGACGAGGCCGGCTATCTCGCCGAATCCGTCGAGGCGATCGCGGAGCGGGTCGGGACCGACACGGCCCGCGTCGAGCGCCTGCTGGCGCTGGTCCAGACCTTCTCGCCGGCGGGCATCGCCGCCCGCAGCCTCGCCGAATGCCTCGCGCTCCAGCTCCGGGAGCGCGACCGGCTCGACCCCGCCATGGAGGCGCTGCTCTCGCGCCTCGACCTCGTCGCGCGGCGCGATATCGGCGCCCTCAGGCGCCTCTGCCACCTCGACGAGGAGGACATCCAGGACATGCTGGCGGAGATCCGAAGCCTCGATCCGAAGCCCGGACGCGGCTTCGGGGGCGGCCCGGTCCAGGTGCTCGTGCCCGACGTCTTCGTGCGCCCGGCGCCGGACGGAAGCTGGCTCGTCGAGCTGAACCCGGACACGCTGCCGCGCGTCCTCGTCAACCAAGCCTATCATGCGCGGGTCTCGCGTCATGCCCGCACGGACGGCGAGAAGAGCTTCATCAGCGAGTGCCTTCAAAACGCGAACTGGCTGACGCGCTCGCTGGAGCAGCGCTCCAAGACCATCCTCAAGGTCGCGACCGAGATCGTGCGCCAGCAGGACGGGTTCTTCGCCTTCGGCGTCTCGCATCTGCGCCCGCTGAACCTCAAGACGGTGGCGGATGCGATCGGCATGCACGAATCGACCGTCTCGCGCGTGACCTCCAACAAGGCGATCGGCACCGCCCGCGGCACCTTCGAGATGAAGTATTTCTTCACCGCCTCGATCCCCGCGGCCTCGGGCGGAGAGGCGCATTCCTCGGAGGCCGTCCGCCACCGCATCAAGCAGCTCGTGGACGGCGAGGGCGCCGAGGACGTGCTCTCGGACGACGCGCTGGTAAGAAAACTGAAGGACGAGGGAATCGACATCGCACGGCGCACCGTGGCGAAATACCGCGAGTCGCTGCGCATTCCCTCCTCGGTCGACCGCCGCCGCGACAAGAAGCTCGCCTCGGCCCGCTGACCTCACCGCCCACCCTCCCCCCGCCTGCGGCGGGAGGGAAAGCCGGGCGCGAGACACGAAAATGCCGGAGCGAACCGAATCGCCCCGGCATCTGCCGTGAAGAACAGGTGAAGCCTTACTTGCCGAGGCGCTGCTGGCTGCGCATGTCCTCGCCGATCATGTTGGAGACATCCCCCATATTGCTGCCGAGGACCACCGTCGACTTGAGGCCGTCATCGGCGGAGGCCTGAGTGCCCTGGAGCGCATTGGCCACGCCCCCGGAGGTGCCCGAAGCGGCATCCATCAGGGCGTTGCCCGGCAGGCTCAGATTGGTGCCGCTGCCGATCTTGGCCTGGACGGAGGGAATGTCGACGCCGGTGCCCGATCCCGCCGGGGCGCCCGTGAGCGAGGACGCGGCCTGGGCCAGGGGATTCGTCGCCTTGGTCTCGCTGAGCCTGGCGCTCGCCTGCATGCCGTCCATGGACATCACCTGCGAGGCGACGCTGTTGGACATGGCCGCCGCATCGGCGCCCCCCGCAGAGGCCGCGCCCGCACCCGCCACGAGAGCGAAACCAACAAGAAACGAAACTGAAATCTTGCTCATATCAAGCAATCCTCTTGAGTAGGCTCGAATATACAACTCAATACGGCGTTTCGATGGCGCACCATCCGATCTTTTCCGCCTCTCGTCGCTCAATGCACGGGAGGCACTTGCGGTTTCGTGCGGTTCCTTGTCTAGCTATGGCGGCAAAACGGCGCGGATGCCGTTATGACGGGGTGTCGAGATGAAGTCACGGGTCTTTGCCACTGTCGCGGGTATCGTCCTCGCCCTCAGCTTCGCGGGCAGCGCCGAGGCGCAAATCCGGCTCGACCGGCCAGCCGGAGGCGAGGGCGGAGCGGGAGGCGGCGGCGCCCAACCGGCGCAGGGCGCCATCGCCAAGATCACGCCCGAGATCGCCGGGCGGATTCTGCAATCGGTCGGGTTCAAGGGCGGCGAGCTGCTGCGCTTCAACAACAACCAGATGCAGGGCCTGAAGATGGACCTGAACGGCAATCCGGTCGCCGTGGTCCTCACGAACTGCGAAGCCGATGGCTGCGGCAGCTACTTCTTCCTGATGGATTTCGGCCGCCAGCAGATCAACGCCGACTTCATCAATAAATTCAACAGCAACACTCGCTTCTCCAAGCTTTACATCGCCAATAACGGCAATGCCATCCTTCAGCTCGACGGCCAGCTCTACGGCGGCGTGGCGCCGGCCAACTTCGCGCTCAACGGGGCGCTTTTCGTCAACGCCTTCAAGAGCCTGATGTCGAACTGAGCGGGCGGGCATGGCCACGCGGCAGCAGCCGGCCTTCCGGGTCGGCGTCACCGGGCACAGGCCCGACAGGCTGCCCGTGGAACATCTCGGGACGCTGCGGACCCGCCTCGGCGACGTGCTCGCCGGGCTGGACGCCGCCCTGGGACCGGAGGGCGGATCCGGGGCGGCGCGCGGATGCAGCCTCGTCAGCGCCCTCGCCGAGGGGACGGACCGGCTCGCGGTCGATGCCGCGCCGCGCGGCTGGGGGCTCGAGGCCCTGCTGCCCATGCCGCTCGCCCTCTACCGGGCGGATTTCCTGGCGCCCGGCGAAAGGCGCAGCGCCTCGGCGGACGCCTTCGACGCCTATCTCGCCCGGGCGCGATCGGTGACCGAGCTGCCCCTCCTCGCGCCGGAATTGCGGGACGAGCAGCGTCCCGCCCAGTACGAGGCGCTCGGCCGCGCCCTGGTGCGGCAAATCGACTGCCTCGTCGCCGTCTGGGACGGGCAGCCGCCGCACGGCCCCGGCGGCACGGCCTTCGTGGTGGCGCTGGCGGTCGCGCGCGGGCTCCCGGTCGTCTGGATCGACCTCGCCGGGGCGGCCCGGGAAATCCGGCGCTTCGAGGAGGGCGATCCCGCCCGCCCCGATCTCGGCCCCGCCGATGCCGCGGCGCTGGAGGCGATCGCGCGCCGCGCGCGGCGGCCCCGCCCCGAAGCGTAGCGCGGATTCTGCGCCGCATGGCGGCGAAGAGCGGCATGGCAGCGCATGGACAGGCGCGCGCCGAGGGGTCAAAACCGCCGTAACGTCCGGCCGGTCGGCGATCCTTCGTCCGCCCGGCACGGCGGGGGCGAGCGGGTGATGGATTACGAAGCGTTCTTCGCAAAAGAGATCGAGGGTCTGCGCCGCGAGGGGCGCTATCGCGTCTTCGCGAATCTGGAGCGCCGGGCCGGGGCCTTCCCGGAGGCCCTGCACCGGGGCGAGGCCGGAGCCGGGCCGGTCACCGTCTGGTGCTCGAACGATTATCTCGGCATGGGCCAGCATCCCGCGGTCCTCGCCGCCATGCACGAGGCGCTCGACCGCTGCGGCGCCGGGGCGGGCGGCACCCGCAACATCTCCGGCACCAACCACACCCATGTCCTCCTCGAGCGGGAACTGGCCGATCTCCACGGCAAGGAGGCGGCGCTTCTCTTCAATTCCGGCTACATGTCGAACTGGGCGACGCTCTCCACCCTCGCGAGCCGCCTGCCGGGTTGCGTGGTGCTCTCCGATTCCCACAACCACGCCTCGATGATCGAAGGCATCCGCCACAGCCGCGCCGAGACCCGGATCTTCGCCCATAACGACGTGCGGGACCTGGAGCGCCACCTGCGCGAGATCGGCCCCGCCCGGCCCAAGGTCGTCGCCTTCGAATCGGTCTATTCGATGGACGGCGACATCGCGCCCATCGAAGCCCTCTGCGACGCCGCCGACCGGCACGGGGCGCTGACCTATCTCGACGAGGTCCATGCGGTCGGCCTCTACGGCCCGCGCGGGGGCGGCATCGCGGAAGCCCGCGGGCTGTCGCACCGGCTCGGCATCATCGAGGGCACCCTGGCCAAGGGGTTCGGCGTGGTCGGGGGCTATATCGCCGCCTCCGCGTCCCTGTGCGACTTCGTGCGCAGCTACGCCTCGGGCTTCATCTTCACGACCTCGATCCCGCCCGCGGTCGCGGCCGGCGCCCTCGCCCCCATCCACCCCCTCAAAGCGAGCGGCGAGGAGCGCCCGCGGACCTCGACGGCGTAGGGCGTCGGCGCCTGGTGCGATCCGAGCGCCCCCGCCGGCTCGATCACCAGGTAGTCGGGATGGCCGAGCTCGCGGGCATCGTCCT
>NZ_DAOLAJ010000059.1:0-23708 GCF_035325185.1 Enterovirga sp.
AGGACACCAGCCTTTCACGCTGGGAAGACGGGTTCGACTCCCGTAGGCCGCGCCATCCGGCCGCCGCTTCGCAGCATGTCCGTCCGGCGCCTTCAGGCCGCCCGCCTGCCTCCGTCCTCGATGGCGGGGCCGAGGCGCTCGAGTTCGAGGGAATAGCAGAACGAGGCGAAGAGAAGGGCCAGGACCCACATCGCCTTCGCGACGCCTTGTCCCGCCGGCGGCAGGGCCTCGAGTTGCGGGACGTGGCGGAAGAAGATCGCCGAGAACACCGCGCCGGAAAAGAAGAAGCTGACGCGGCTGGCGAACAGCAAGAGATGGCCGATCGCCGCGCCGTGGACGGGCGCCCGCACCGGCACGCGGCGATAGCGCGTCCAGTAGCAGGCTTGCATGGCGAGCGCCGCCGCCATCGAGGTGATCACCGTCGAGGCATGCAGCGGCTGCGGCTTTCCCGATTGCGCGACGATCTGCTGGAAGAGCGGGAACATGGCCAGGAACAGCACGCAGGCGGCAAGGGTCTGAACCCCCAGCAGCAGGAAATAGGGTGCATGGTTCCTTGCGGGGCGGCCGGCGGCATCATCGTCCATCGGCGTCCTCGCTTCGCACGATGTCACGCAGGCCCCGCGCGAGATCCTTCGGCGCGACGTCCCCCAGGATCGCCGACTGCACCACGAAGCCAAGGATTGTCGCCAGCATCACCTTCGCCACGTCGTTCTCGGAGGCGGTCTCCCGCATCTCGCCCGTCTGCTTCCAGCGCCGGACCGCGTCGGCGAGCCGGGCGCGGAATTCCAGGTAATAGCCCCGCATCACTTCCCGCAGGTGCTCGTTGCGCTGGGCTTCGCTCCAGCCCAGCAGGGCGAGGCGCCGCAGGTCGTATCCCTCGCGTGCGGTGAAGCGGGCCACGGCCTCCGCGACAGCCTCGATGAAGCGCTCCGGCGGCAAGGGGGCCGCGAAGATCGGCGCGACCCGCTCCCCAAGGCCGCTGAGCGATGTCGTTACCGCGGCGAGGATCAGCTCCTCCTTGCTGGGGAAATAGGAATAGACCGCGCCCGCCGAGAGCTTCGAGGCCACGATGATGTCGCTCATGGTGGTGGCGTGCAGGCCCTGCTTCTGAAAGCAGGTCCAGGCCGCCTCGAGGATCTGGAGCCTGCGGGCGGCGCGCTTCTCGTCGGAAATCTTCGGCATGGCAAAATAATAAAACGAACGACCGTTCTTTACAAGCGCCGGCATGCGGCGCATAAGAGAACGGACGTTCGTTTTATGGAGTCGGCCATGATCAAGGTGACCGCCATCGAGACCGGCAAGGCCCGCATGAAGACCGCCCAGCGGGCGGGGCGCGAGGGGCGCGGCCCGCTCGGGCGCAAGATCGACATCTTCCGGGATCCCGAATGGGTGGAGCCCCTGCCCATCCTGGCCTTCCTGATCGAGCACCCGGAGGGACGGTTCCTGGTGGATACGGGTGACACCTGGCGCAATTCCGTGCCGGGCTATCTTCCCGGCTGGAATCCGTTCTACCGGCAGGTCTCGATCCGTGTCGCGCCGGAGGAGGAGATCGGGCCGCGCCTGCGCGACATGGGGATCGATCCGGCCCGCGACATCGCCGCGGTGGTCCTCACCCATTTCCACCACGACCATACCGGCGGGCTCGATCACTTTCCGCATACGAGGATCATCGGCCCGCGCGAGAACCATGCCGTCTCGACTGGCCTCAGGGGCATGATGATGGGCTGCCTGCCGCAGCGCTGGCCCGTCTGGCTCGACCCCGAGCTGGTGGTGCCGGACGGGGCGCCGATCGGCCCGTTCCCGGGCTCCTATCCCCTGACCCGGGACGGCAGGATCGCAATGGTACCGACGCCCGGCCATGTCCGGGGGCATTGCGCGGTCGTCGTCCGGGACGACGACGTCACCTATTTTCTCGCGGGCGACGCGACCTATTCCCAGGACAACCTGCGGGCCGACCGCACCGACGGCGTCACCAATGATCCGGCGACGGCGCTTGCGACCCTGCGCGCCATCAAGGCTTTCGCGGCCAACCAGCCCACGATCATCCTGCCCGCCCACGACCCGGACGGCCCCGCCCGGCTGGCCGGAAAGGTTGTCTTCTCCTGAGCCGAAGCGCGCAGGCTCCCGCCACCGCTCTTCGGGCGGTCTCTTTCCCCGTTTCACGGGAGGGCCACCGCATATGGCCTCGACGGTTCGCGCTTGAACCCTCCCCCGCGAAGCGGGGGAGGGTTCACCTGCAAGCTGCCAACGCTATCTGCGATCGCCTTGCCCGTGAAACGGGGAAGGGGCTCGCCCCAGGCGCTCTTGCTTAGGCGCTCTTGGCCTTCGACCACCAGCCGCCGCGCTTCGGCCGGGTCGGGTCGGGAGGCGTGAGGACGATCGCTACGGGCTCGGGCTCGGGCGCCGCTTCCGGTTCCGCCTCGGAGGAAGCCGGCTCCGGGTTCTCCTCGACCGGGGCGGGTTCCGCCGCTTCGGCAGGCGCCGCCGCTTCAGCAGGTTCTGCCGTCCCGGCTTCGGGAAGAACGGCCTCGGCGGGCGGCGGGGGCTCGCTCACGGCAGGTGCCGGGCTTTCCTCTTCGGCCTGCCCGGCCGCCTCGACGGCAGGATTCTCCGGGAGACCCGCCGCTTCCTCGTCACCCTCTTCGGCGTCGTCCTCGGCCGCATCCGCGCCCTCGGCCCGCGCCGTGTCGCCGTCCCGATCGCGGCGGCGGCGGCGGCGGCGACGGCGACGGCGGCCGTTCTCCTCCCCGCCCTCGTCGCTCTCCTCGGCCTGCTCGGGAGAGGAGGCGCGCTCCGCGGAGGGGCGTTCCTGGCGCTCCTCTTCCTCCCGCTCGAATTCCGCCGTGGGATCGACCTCGATCGGTTCGTCCACAGGCGTGATGGAATCGACCCTGATGCCGGTCGCGGTCGGGCGGGGAAGGGCCTGGGCCGGGGTGCCGCGCTCGATGGAGAAGGTGGTCGTGCCGGCGAGGCTCTCGTCGGCCGCGACCATCACGGCGACGCCGAACCGCGATTCGATCTGCGAGAGATGCGCGCGCTTCTGGTTGAGGATGTAGAAGGCAACCTCGGTGCGCGTGCGCACGACGAGGTTATGCCCACAGGAGCGCAGCAGCGCCTCCTCGACCGAGCGCAGGACCTGCAGGGCGACCGACGGCACGGCCCGCACGAAGCCCGTCCCCCCGCAATGCCGGCAGGGGACGGAAGAGGATTCCAGAACCCCCGTGCGAATGCGCTGGCGCGACATCTCCAGGAGGCCGAAGAGCGAGATGCGGCCGATCTGGATGCGGGCGCGGTCGTTCTTCAGGCACTCCTTCAGCTTCTTCTCGACGGCGCGGTTGTTGCGCTTCTCCTCCATGTCGATGAAGTCGATCACGATGAGGCCGGCGAGGTCGCGCAGGCGGAGCTGGCGGGCGATCTCCTCGGCCGCCTCGAGATTGGTCTTGAGGGCGGTGTCCTCGATATTGTGCTCGCGCGTGGCGCGGCCCGAATTCACGTCGATGGAGACGAGCGCCTCGGTCGGGTTGATGATCAGATAGCCGCCCGATTTCAGCGTCACCTGGTTCGAGAACATGGCATCGAGCTGGGCCTCGACGCCGAATTGCGCGAACAGCGCCTGCGGCTCGCGATAGGGCCGCACGGCCCGGGCCTGCGAGGGCATGATCATGGACATGAAGTCCTTGGCCTCGCGATAGCCCTCCTCGCCCGCGACGATCACATCGTCGATGTCCTTGTTGTAGAGGTCGCGGATGGCGCGCTTGATGAGCGAGCCCTCCTCGTAGACGAGGGCTGGGGCCGTGCTTTCGAGCGTCAGCTCGCGCACGCTCTCCCAGAGCCGCATCAGGTATTCGTAGTCGCGCTTGATCTCCTGCTTGGTGCGCGAGGCGCCGGCCGTGCGCAGGATGATCCCCATGCCCTCCGGCACGTCGAGCTCGCCTACGATCTCCTTGAGACGCTTGCGATCCTCGGCCGAGGTGATCTTGCGCGAGATGCCGCCGCCCTTGCCCGTATTGGGCATCAGCACGGAATAGCGGCCCGCCATGGACAGGTAGGTGGTGAGGGCCGCGCCCTTGTTGCCGCGCTCCTCCTTGACGACCTGGACGAGCAGGATCTGGCGGCGCTTGATGACCTCCTGGATCTTGTACTGGCGGCGATGAGTGCGGCGGCGCTCGGGGACCTCCTCGAGAGCGTCGGCGCCCCCGACGGCCTCGACCTGCTCGTCCTCGTCCTCCTCGTCGTGCTCGTCTTCGTCCTCGTCGTCTTCGTCCTCGCCTTCATCTTCTTCGTCTTCGTCTTCGTCTTCCTCCTCGGCCGGACGGTCGTCGCGGCGCGATTCGGCTTCTTCCGGCGCCTCGTCCTCGACGATGACGGCCTCGGCGAACTCGGCGACGAACTCGACCGGCTCCGACCTCTCGACGTTCCCTTCGCCGAAAGCCTCTTCCTGCGCCGGGGAAAGCTCCAGGGGAGCCTCCTCCTGCGAGGCGGCCGGCTCGGCCGGGGGAAGTTCCGGCTCCTCATGGGAAGCGACGTTCGCCACGAGGTCCGGTGCGGAATGCTCGGGCGCCTGCTCCCCGGAAGAGGCAGCCGCTTCCGCCTCGGCGGCGTCGTCTCCGGCGGGGCCTTCCTCCTGCGGGGCGTCGAGAGCGGGCGATTCGACGGACTCACCCTGGAACGCCGTCTCGGGCGCCTCGCCGACGGACAGCTCCGCCTCCTCGACCGAGAAGGCTTCGCCCGGCTCGGCTTCCCCGGCCTCGACGGGGGCCGAGACGGTCTCCTCCCGGCTGCGATGGCGGCGCTGCGAGCGGCGCCGGCGGCGGCCGCCGCGGCGTTCCTCGCGCTCCTCGGCCTCGCGCTCCTCCTGCTCGTCGGCCTCCAGGAGCGCCTGCCGGTCGGCGACCGGAATCTGGTAGTAATCCGGGTGGATTTCGCTGAAGGCGAGGAAGCCGTGGCGGTTGCCGCCATATTCGACGAAGGCGGCCTGGAGCGACGGCTCCACGCGCGTCACCTTGGCCAGGTAGATGTTTCCTCGCAACTGGCGGCGGTTGGCCGATTCGAAATCGAATTCCTCGACCTTGCCGGCCCGGGTTACGACGACGCGGGTCTCCTCCGGATGGGAGGAGTCGATGAGCATCTTGTTGGCCATGGGGAACTCTCGAAGGTCGATTCGCGCCGCGGGCGAGATTCCGCCGGGCCGTCGCCGCATCCCGGATCGACCGGGCGGGCGGCTCCTGGCCGCAGGATTCGGAGGGCGCGAGGGTTGGTGAGGTGCCCGAAGGGCACATGGGGGACGGAAAACCGGGGGATGGAAAACGTGGCGGCCGTCATCCCGCCGCCGGAAAAGCGTGCGAGGGGCGAACGGACCGGCGGGTAAAAAGCGCGCGCGGCGAGCGTGCCGACGGGCAGCGGCGAGGCTGGTTCCGTCGGAGCTCCCATCGGCTGTCCTTCGTCTGGCGCGCCGGGGCGGCGCGGGTTGGAACCGCAGACGGGCTGCGGAATCGATCGGGACCAGGCTTGGATCGGCAAGGGATGGGTTTCGGCCCAGCGCCGTTGGGCGGCGCCTCGTCCGGGCATCGATCCGCACCGGGTGACCGTTCCATTACAGAGCCATGGGCCCGTTTGACAAGATGGCGCTTTCGCGCGGCCCGGATCGGCGTCGCTCCGAGGGGGGGAGGGCCGCGGAAAGCTCCCATTAACCAAGTCTCCCCATGCTCGGGCGGCGACCTCACCAAAGCCCGCAGCCGATGCCGCGTCTCGTCGCCCGGATCGCGGGCCTTCTCCTCCTTCTCGCCGCCTCCGCGGCCCGGCCCGCGGAGGCGGTCGCGCCGCCGGCCGTGGCCGTCGAGGCGACGCTCGAGGCGGTGGGGGACCGCACGCGGCTTGTCCTCGTCACCTCGCGCGAGACCGAGGCGTCGAGCTTCCTGCTGGAAGCCCCGGACAGGGTGGTGGTCGAATTGCCGGGGCTTCATTGCCGGCTGCCTGCCGCCGCGCGCAAGCGGGTCGGACTCGTCGCCGCCTTTCGCTGCGGTCTCTTCGCGCTCGGCCGCACGCGGCTGATCCTCGACCTTTCCGGGCCCGCGACCGTCTCGAAGCTGGACTGGGAGCCGGGCCCGGTGGCGGACGTGAAGCATCTCGTCATCGAGCTGGCGGCCGCCGACCGGGACAGCTTCCGGCGCGAGGCGCGGGCGCCTCTGCGCGAACCGGAGGCGACCGGCTCGATCGCCCCGGCATCGCGCCCGGGCGCGATGCCCCTTGTCGCCATCGATGCGGGCCACGGCGGGGTGGATTCGGGCGCCATCGCCACCACGGGAGATTACGAGAAGGACGTCGTGCTGGCCTTTGCGCGCGCGCTCCGCGACGCGCTCGTCGCCTCCGGCCGCGTGCGGGTGATGATGACGCGGGACGGCGACGTCTTCGTTCCGCTGGACGAGCGGGTGCGGATGGCCCGCCGGGCGGGCGCGGACCTCTTCGTCTCGATCCACGGCGACTCGATGTCGAATCCCGCGGGCCGGGGCGCGACCGTCTATACCGGCGCCGAGCGGGCGACCGACGTCGAATCGGCGCGGCTCGCCGAGCGCGAGAACGCCGCCGACGCGAAGGGCGGCCACGTCCCCTCCGAGATCCGGGCCGGGGTCTCGACGATCCTCCAGGACCTGACCCTGCGCGAGACGCGCGGATTGTCACATCGCTTCGCAGGCCAGATCCGCAGCGGCCTCGCCGAGGTGATGCGCTTCTCGCCCCAGCCGCACCGCGAGGCCGGATTCCGGGTGCTGCGGGCGCCCGACATGACCTCCGTCCTCGTCGAGCTGGGCTATCTGTCGAACGTGAAGGATGCGAGCCTGTTGCTTTCCGACGACTGGCGCGGGCGTGCGGCCGCGGCTATGGCGGCGACGGTCGAGCGATTTTTCGGGCCGCGGCTCGCGGAGCGTGCCGCAGTTTCACCATAGAAACCGTGTCGAAGAGCTGCATCGATTGCCGCCATCGCGCATGTTCGGCGTGAGCGAGATGTGGGCGAGGAATGCCCGGCGGGGCCGATCGGCCGGCCGGCATTCAGTCTGGAAAGCGAGCGGATGCGTTTCGTTCTACGGTTCTTCGGCTTCTTGTTCTCGATCGGAGCCATCGCGTTCCTGATCGCGGGCGGAGGCGCGGGCTATTTCCTCTGGAAGTTCAGCCAGGGGCTCCCCGACCATGCGGCGCTCGCCAATTACGAGCCGCCCGTGACGACGCGCGTGCACGCCGCCGACGGCAGCCTGCTCGCCGAATATGCGCGCGAGCGCCGGCTCTACCTGCCCATCCAGGCCGTGCCCAAGCTCGTCATCGGCGCCTTCCTGTCGGCCGAGGACAAGAACTTCTACAAGCATAGCGGCATCGACCCGCAGGGCGTCGTGCGCGCGGCGCTGACCAATTTCCGCTCGGGCAAGAAGCAGGGCGCCTCGACCATCACCCAGCAGGTGGCGAAGAACTTCCTGCTCTCGAACGAGCAGACGCTCGAGCGCAAGATCAAGGAAGCGCTGCTGGCGCTCCGCATCGAATCGGCCTTCTCCAAGGACCGGATCCTCGAGCTTTACTTGAACGAGATCTTCCTCGGCACGCTCATTCCGGGCCGCAACGTGCACGGCGTCGCCGCGGCCGCGCTCGAATATTTCAACAAGTCGGTCCACGAGCTGACCCCGGCCGAGGCCGCCTATCTCGCGGCCCTGCCCAAGGGCCCGAACAACTACCATCCGTTCCGCAAGACGGCCGAGGCGATCAGCCGCCGCAACGAGATCCTCGATCTCATGGCGCAGAACGGCTACATCACCAAGGAAGAGGCCGAGAAGGGCAAGAGCCAGCCGCTCGGCATCAATTTCCGCGTCCAGTCCCCGAACCAGATCGCCTCCGGCTTCTTCGCCGAGGAGGTCCGCCGCGAGATCGGCGACCGCTACGGCGAGAAGGCCCTCTACGAGGGCGGCCTCTCGGTGCGCGCGACGCTCGATCCCAAGATGCAGGCCATGGCGCGCAAGGCGCTCGTCGACGGCCTGATCAAGTTCGACGAGGCGCATGGCTGGCGCGGCGCCCAGGGCAACATCAACCTCGCCGGGCGCGAATGGGGAACCGCGCTCGCGGAGGTCGCCGCCCTCAACGACATCCAGCCCTGGAAGCTCGCGGTCGTGCTCGACACCTCCGGCGGCCAGGCCCGCATCGGCATCCAGCCGAAGCGCGAGGCGGGCCAGGGCGTCTCCCGGGAGCGCGAGATCGGCACGATCCCGCCCGAGGGCGTGCGCTGGACCGGACGCTCGGTCTCGGGCGCCCTCCAGGTCGGCGACGTGATCTACGTCGAGCCCATGGCGGCCAAGCCCGGCAGCTACCGGCTGCGCCAGCTCCCGGAGATCTCCGGCGCCCTCGTCGCCATGGATCCCTTCACGGGCCGTGTCCACGCCATGGTCGGCGGCTTCTCCTATGACCAGAGCGAGTTCAACCGCGCCACCCAGGCGATGCGCCAGCCCGGCTCGTCCTTCAAGCCGATCGTCTACGCGACGGCGCTCGACAACGGCTACACGCCCTCCTCCATCATCGATGATGCTCCGATCACGATCGAATCCGGCGGGGAGAGCTGGACCCCCAAGAACTACGGCGGCGAATCGACCGGCCCTCATACGCTCCGCTACGGGATCGAGAAGTCGAAGAACCTGATGACGGTGCGCCTCGCACGCGAGGTCGGCATGCCGCTCATCGCGGAATATGCCCGCCGCTTCGGCGTCTATGACGACCTGCTCCCGGTCCTGCCGATGTCGCTCGGCGCCGGCGAGACCACCGTCATGCGCATGGTCACGGCCTATTCGATCCTCGCCAATGGCGGCAAGCGCATCAAGCCGACCCTGATCGACCGCATCCAGGACCGCACGGGCGCGACCATCTACCGGCATGACGACCGCCAGTGCATCGGCTGCGCGGCCGATAGCTGGACGAACCAGGACGAGCCGAAGATCGTCGACAAGCGCGAGCAGGTGCTCGACCCGCTGACCGCCTACCAGATGGTCTCGATCCTCGAGGGGGTCGTCACGCGCGGCACGGCGGCCCGCGTCAAGGCGATGGTCGACGGCAGGCCGATGGCCGGCAAGACGGGCACGACCAACGACGCCAAGGACCTCTGGTTCGTGGGCTTCTCTCCCGATCTCGCGGTCGGCCTCTATATCGGCTACGACAAGCCGCGCTCGCTTGGCGCCAACGCGCAGGCGGGCCATTACGCGGCGCCGATTTTCGGCGACTTCATGCGGGTGGCGCTGAAGGACAAGCCGCCGACCCCCTTCCGCGTGCCGCCGGGAATCAAGCTGATCCGCGTCTCCCTGGCGAGCGGCACCCGCGCCGGCGGCGAGGGCGGGGGCACGATCCTGGAAGCCTTCAAGCCGGGCACGGCGCCGCCCGACGGCTATGTCGCCCCGCCCAATCCCGGTCCTTCGGCCCAGGCATCGCCCGCAGCCGGCGGCGGCGGGGGAGGCGGCGGAGACGGCGGCGGCTCCGGCTTCGGCCTCTGGTAGGCTGTTCGAAGGCCCCGCGGCGGATGCGCCGCGGGGCCTTCCGGTTTTCCGCGGCATGCTCTAACTGCACCGCGACAGCCGATTCCCATCCGACATGCGCGCCGAAATCCAATCGCTCCTCGAAGCCGCCAAGCAATCCGTGGGATTGCTGAGGAGGCATCTTTGACTGGGATACAGTCGACCGCCGCCTCGGCGAGCTGAACGCGCGATCCGAGGATCCCGATCTCTGGAACGATCCCGCCGCGGCCCAGGCCGTGATGCGCGAGCGCAATGCGCTCGACGAATCGGTCGCGGCCATCCGCAAGATCGAGGGCGACCTCGATGACGGCGCGACCCTGATCGAGCTGGGCGAGGCTGAAAGCGACGAAGCGTCGATCGCCGAGGGCGAGGAGACGATCCGCCGGGCCCAGGCCGAGGCCGCGCGCCGGCAGGTCGAGACGCTGCTCTCCGGCGAGGCCGATGCCAACGACACCTATCTCGAAGTGCATTCGGGCGCGGGCGGCACCGAGAGCCAGGACTGGGCGCAGATGCTGGCGCGCATGTATGCGCGCTGGGGCGAGAAGCACGGCTTCAAGGTCGATCTTCTGGAGCAGCAGGACGGCGAGGAGGCCGGCATCAAGGGCGTGACCTTCCTCCTGAAGGGGCACAACGCCTATGGCTGGCTGAAGACCGAGTCGGGTGTGCACCGCCTCGTGCGGATCTCACCTTTCGATTCCAATGCCCGCCGGCATACGAGCTTCGCCTCGGTGTGGGTCTATCCGGTCGTGGACGACCGCATCCAGATCGACATCAAGGAATCGGACTGCCGCATCGACACCTATCGCTCGTCGGGCGCGGGCGGGCAGCACGTCAACACGACCGATTCGGCGGTGCGCATCACGCATATCCCCTCCGGCATCGTCGTCGCCTGCCAGCAGGAGCGTTCGCAGCACAAGAACCGTGCGACGGCCTGGAACATGCTCCGCGCCCGCCTCTACGAGGCGGAGCTGAAGAAGCGCGAGGAGAAGGCGAATGCCGAGCAGGCCGCCAAGACCGATATCGGCTGGGGCCACCAGATCCGTTCCTACGTCCTCCAGCCCTATCAGCTCGTGAAGGACCTGCGCACGGGCGTGACCTCGACGACGCCCTCGGATGTGCTCGACGGCGACCTCGATTCCTTCATGGAGGCGGCTCTCGCCCAGCGCGTCTATGGCGGCGGCGCGGAGGTCGAGGATATCGACTGATACGAAATCCGATCAATCGGTTCGGCCGCCGATCCGCTACTGCACGGCGGCGAGGAGCCGGCCCGCCTCGAGGAAGCGGGCCGGATTGACCGGCTCGCCGTCGATGCGCGTCTCGTAGTGGAGGTGGTTTCCGGTGGAGCGGCCGGTCGAGCCGGCGCGTCCGACCACCTGCCCCGCCTCGACGCGCTGCCCCACCACCACCGAAATCGCCGAGAGATGGCCGTAGCGGGTCGGAAGGCCGCCTTCGTGCTGGATCTCGACCATGTTGCCGTAGCCGCCGGTCGGCTCGGCCACGCTCACGCGTCCCGCAGCGGTGGCGCGCACCGGCGCCCCGTAGGGAGCCCGGAAATCGATGCCGCTATGAAGGGCGGCCATGCGGTTGAAGGGGTCGAGCCGGTAGCCGAAGCCGCTGGTCTGCTCGAGTTCCCCGGAAAGCGGCCTGCCGAGGGGGAGGGCACCGATGGCCGCGTTCGTCCGCTCCAGCTCGGTGACGGCGCCTTCCGCGCCGGCCACCAGGGGCGCGAAGGCGGCCGCGTCGATGGCTTTCGTGGCCGCGATGAAGGGGCCGCCTGTGGCGGCCTCCGGCATCGGCGCGGCGGGCGCGGGAAGCGGGATGCGCGCCGTCGCGAGCGCCTGCCGGATCAGCAGGGCCCGATCGCGGGCCCGGCGGCGCAGGGAGTCGGTCGAGGCGACGGCCGCGCGCGAGACCCGCCCGAGCGAATCCTCGATCGCGGACAGCCGGTCCGGCACCCGGGCGGCGGCCTGCTCGCCTTCCCGTCCCGGCAGCCGCAGGTCGAAGGGCTCGGTCGGAAGCGGCGTCGGCTTGGTGTCGAGGGGAGGACGCGGCGCGATCGATCCGGTCGCAGCCGGGGAGGGGAAGGTCTCGACCGGCAGGCCCGCGGGCCGGATCCCCGTCCCGGCATCGGCGATCGCGCCGGGACGCGTGGGGGCTCCCCCGACGCGCTCGGTCAGGCTGGAGAGCCAGGCTTGGCGCGCCTCGATTTCCGCTTGCCGCTTGGCCAGCGCCTCGACCCGCGCGTTGAATCCCTTGCGCTCGACGAGGCCGGAGGTGATCTCGCGCTCCAGGCGGTTCCTGAGATCGGTCACCTTGTCCTCGTAGGCGAAGCGCATCTCGGCCTGGCGGGCGAGGAAGGTCTGCACGAAATCGTCGCGGCAGAGAATGTACCAGGTTGCCGCGCCGCCCCAGAGGGTGGTCGCGAGCGTCGCCGCGCCGAGCGCGATCACCGTCTTCCTGCCGAAGCCCGTGGGCGGGGGTGGAGGAGCCGGGGGACGGGCGAAGGTTTTGGGAGCAGCATTCGGCATGAGGGGCCGCCAGATGGGACCCCTGCATTAGGCTGCCGTTAGCGTTAAGGAAGCGCGAAGACCGGCCCGGACGCGGCCGTCACAATGCCTGCGCGGCGGCCAGCACCTCCTCGGCATGGCCCGCCACCGAGACCTTGGGCCAGATCCGCGCGATCGTGCCGTCGCGGCCGATCAGGAAGGTGCTGCGCTCGATTCCCATGTAGCGCCGGCCCCACATGCTCTTCTCGACCCAGACGCCATAGGCCCGGGCGGCTTCCTTCTCCTCGTCCGCCGCGAGAGTGACGGACAGGCCGTACTTGCGGGCGAATTTCGCCTTGGATGCGGGAGCATCGGGGGAGATTCCGACGATGTCCGTATCGGCCGCCGCGAAGGCGCTCTTCAGAGCCGTGAAATCCTTCGCCTCGCGGGTGCAGCCGCTGGTGTCGTCCTTCGGGTAGAAGTAGAGCACGAGCTTGCGGCCCGCGAACGAGGATAGCGCGACCGGCCCACCATCGGCGCCGGGAAGGCTGAAGAGGGGAGCCGGTGAACCGATTTCGAGCGCCATTCGCCTTCCTTTCGTCCGAATGCCGATGTTGAAGAATCCGCCGCGCGGGGGACTGCGTGTTCGTGCGCGGTTCCCACGCCTATACCCGAGAGCGGTCGGCCGCCGCCACGCATCTGTGCGAGCTGGATGACCGCGACGGACAAATTGCCCCCAGCGCGCAAAGGTTCCGCGGCGACCCGGCGGGGAGCGCTCCGAATCGCCGGGCGCTGCGGGATCGCGGCCACGGCGCTCGCCGTCTTTTTCCTGGTCGCGGTGTCCGGGCTCTATCTCAAGCTCGCCTCGGGGCCGATCGATCTCGGCGGCTATGTCGCGAGGGTCGAGACCTCGCTCGCCTCCCGCCTCGGGCCCGGCTGGCATGTCTCGATCCGGGAGACGGCGCTCGAATTGCGGGGCCTCAAGCCGGCCATCCGCACGAACGGCCTCGAAATCCGCAATTCGCATGGCGTCGCGGTGGTGCGCGCGCCCTATGCGGTGGTCAGCCTCAATCCGCTCTCGCTTCTCGTCGGGGATTTCTCGCCGCGCGAGATCGAGCTGCGCGATCTCCACCTGCGCGGCGTGATCGCGGCCGACGGCTCGCTGTCCTTCTCGACGCCGGTCGATCCGGCATCCGAGGCGCCTCCGGCGGCGGAAGCTCCCGCCCCGACGGGGCAGGCCGCGGCGGAGCGGCTTCCGCCTTCCATCGTGTCCACGGCGGCGATGTCGCTGCTTCGCCCTCTCGTATCCCCTTCCGGGGTCATCGGCGCGCTGGACCGGGCCGTGCTCGTCGATGCGGGCCTCACCCTCGTCGGGCCGGACGGGCGCGAGCGCGTGGCCTTCGACGGGGTCGATGCGGTCTTCGAGAAGGTCGAGGGTTCCGATCGCCGCTTCGAGATCGAGCTGCGCGGCCAGCACGGCGCCTGGCGCGCGGCGGGCCGGGTCAGCGGCGCCAAGGGCCACGCCTCCCTCATCGAGGCCCACGGGGTGCCCGTGGCGGACCTGATGCTCCTCGGCGGCCTCTCCAAGGCGCCGGCGAGTTCGAACGTGAAGCTGAGCGGATCCCTCTCCGCGTTCTTCGCCCATGACAGGCTCGCCCGGCTCCAGGCCCGCCTCGGGGCCTCGCCGGGCAGGATCGAGCGCAAGAACCGCTCTCCCGTGCATCTGGACGACGCTTCGGTCGACCTCGTCTGGGACGAGGCGGGCCGCAATCTCGACATTGCCAGCCTGGGCTTCCGCAGCGAGGGAACGCAGGTCGCGCTGAAGGGCCGGCTCGGGGCCGATGCCAAGGGCGACTGGCGGCTCACGCTCGACGGGCGCGACGCGGCGGTGGCCGATCTCGATCCGGCGGGCCCGCCCTTCCGGCTGGCTTCGATCGAGGCGCGGGCGCAGATCGAGGAGGGGCGGATCGGCCTCGACAGCCTCACGATCCGTGGCGACGAGGTCGAGCTCGCCATGTCGGGGGTGTTCACTCCCGGCAACGCCGATCAGGTCTTTTCCGGGCAGCTCGAAGCCGCGAATACCGATGCCCGCAAGCTCGTGCGGCTCTGGCCGGATTCCCTCAATCCGGGCCTGCGCGCCTATCTCGCCGCCCGCCTCGCCGGCGGCACGGTGCGCAGCCTCCGCCTGCGCTCGCGTCTCGACCAGAAGGACTTCAAGACCGTTTTCAACGACGATCCGATGTCCGACGGCGCGCTCGACCTCACCTTCACGACCTCGGAGACCCGGCTCGACGTCGTCGACGGCCTGCCCCCCCTCACGGGCCTCGCCGTCCAGGGGCACATCACGGGCGTCACGGCCTCGCTCGACGCCGCCGGCGCCATCGAGATGGCCGATGGCCGCCGCCTGTCCTTCACCGAGGCGAGCTATGTCCATCCGAGCCTCGACAGGAAGGGCAGCCCGGCGCGGATCGGCTTCCGCATCCTGGGCGGAGCCGACGCCCTCGCCTCGCTGGCCCGCTCGCCCCTGATCCGCGAGGCCGGGGTGCCGGACCTCGATCCGGCCACCTTGCGGGGCGCCGTGGACATCAAGGCGACGCTGCCGCTGGTGCCGGGCGCCATTCCGCCGCTGAGGGACCTCGGGATCGCCTTCAGCGGCACCTTCTCCGACATTTCCGCCGACAAGCTTCCGGGCCACGAGCGGCTCGAAGGCGGGCAGTTCTCCGTGCTTCAGGATGCCTCCGGCTTCAGCGCGAAGGGGGAGGGAAAGATCGGCGGCGCTCCCGCCTCTTTCGCCCTGCGCGCCCCGCAGGCGGGCGGGGGCGAGCTGACCGTCAATGCGGTCCTCGACGAGGCCGGGCGGGCGCGGCGCTCGCTGCCGGTCGCCCCCGCCCTCGCGGGGCCGGTCGGCGTGAAGGTATCCGTTCCGCTGGGCCCGAAGCCCGTGCCGCGCGTCGAGCTGGACCTCTCCCGCGCCGCGATCGACGGCCTCGTGCCGGGATGGCAGAAGCCGGCCGGCAAACCCGGACGCGCCGCCTTCACCCTCGCCGACACGGGCTCGACGGAGCTGCACGATCTCGCCGTCGACGCCGGCAGCGTCCAGATGAAGGGCAGCCTCGTCCTCTCCCCCGCCGGTGGGATCGAGCGGGCGGACCTCTCCAGCTTTCGCCTTTCGCCGGGCGACGACATGCGGGTCCAGCTCGAGCGGGCGGGGTCGGGATATCGCGTGGCGATCCGCGGGGGCAATGCCGATGCCCGCCCGCTCCTGAAATGGCTCGGGGCGCCGTCCGCCAGGGGCGGCGCGAGGGAGAGCCACGACAGCGACATCGATCTCGCCGTGTCGATCCTCAGCGGCTTCAACGACGAGGCGATGACGAGCGTCGCCGCCAAGGCGTCCACCCGCGGCGGCGAGTTGCGGAGCCTCCAGTTCGGCGGGAAGTTCCGCAGCGCCGCCGTGGAGGCGAGCGTCGCCAAGCGCGACGGGGGCGCGCCGATCCTGTCCCTGCGTGCATGGGATGCCGGAGCGATCCTGCGCTTCCTCGATTTCTATCGGCGCATGGTCGGAGGCCGGCTCGGCCTCGAGGCCCGGCTGGCCGAGGGGGGGCAGCAGGGCCAGATCACGATCGAGGATTTCGCCCTGCGCGCCGAGCCGGCCCTGCGGCGCATCGTGAGCCAGTCGCAGCAGGGGGGCGGGGGCGGGGAGGAGCGGGGCCTCGCGCCGGTCGCGCGCCAGGATGTCGACCAGGTGCTGTTCACCCGCCTGACCACCTCCTTCCGCCGGGTCGGCACGCGGATGGAATATACCGATGCGGTGATCTACGGGACGCAGGTGGGCTTCAACCTGTCCGGCTGGGTCGACACGGCCCGCGACCGGCTCGACATCAACGGCACCTTCGTGCCGGCCTATCTGGTGAACAATGCCTTCAGCCAGCTTCCGGTGGTCGGCCTGATCCTCGGGGGCGGGCGCACGGAAGGGCTGATCGCCGTCGATTTCCGGGTCTCCGGCGCCCTCTCGGGCCCCGCCGTCACCGTCAATCCGCTGACGGCGGTCGCCCCGGGCATCCTGCGCAAGCTGTTCGGATGGATGATGCCCGACGGACAGGCGGTCCCGGAAGTCGCCGCCGAGCAGCGCCCGCCGGCGCGGCGGCGAACGCGCTGAGCGGTTCGCTCTACAGCCTTCCTATGGCCTGGCCTCCAGGATCATGTTGAACGGCGTCTCCGCGACGCGCCGGAACCGCTTGAATCCGCCTGAAGTCACGACCTGACGCAGCCTCGCCTCGCCGGCTTGCGCCCCGAGCCCGAGCCCAACCTCCTGCGCTTGGGAGGCTGGCGTGCAGATCATCGTCGAGGCGGCGTAATAGACGCGCCCGACCGGATTGAGATTGGCCGCGAGATGATCGTGCGCGAACGGCTCGACGATCATCCAGGTCCCATCCGGCTTCAGCGACCGATGCACATGCGCCGATGCGCCCGCCGGATCGCCCATGTCGTGCAGGCAGTCGAAAAAGGCGACGAGATCGTAGGCTCCTGGATAGCTTTTCGCGGAGGCGACCTCGAAGACCGTGTTGGCGGAAGCGCCGCTCTTCTCCGCGGTCGCGCGCGCCCGCTTGATGGAGGGCGCGTGATAATCGAAGCCGTGGAACCGGGATTTGGGAAACGCCTGCGCCATGAGCACGGTCGACGCCCCGTATCCGCATCCGACATCGGCCACCTCGGCGCCGCGTTCAAGCTTCTCGACGACTCCCTCCAGGGCCGGAAGCCAAGTCTGGATCAGATGGGCGTTGTAGCTCGGACGGAAGAAGCGCTCGGTGCCGCGGAAGAGGCATGCGCTGCGCTCGTGCCAGCCGACGCCTTTCCCGTCGACGAAGGCCGCCCCGATCTTCCCTTCGTCGATCCACATGCTGGACAGAACTTCGAACGCGCCCAGCATGAAGGCCGGGCTGTCCGCGTTTGCAAAGACCTGCTCCTGCTCGGGATTGAGATGGAAGCGGTCGGACGATTCGTCATAATCCACGTAGCCGGCGGCGGCCTGGGCGGCGAGCCACTCGCGGACGAGGCGCTCCTGCGTCCCGGTGCGTGCCGCAAGGTCGGCGGCACCGACCTCGGCTCCTCCGCGCATCGCTTCGAAGAGTCCCAGGCGATCTCCCAGAACCACCAGGGCCCCGGTCGCGACGGCGCCGAGGTCGCCGACCATCTTCCCCAGGAACGCGTCCAGCTTCTGTTGATCCGGCTCCGTCATCGAACCCTCCATTCCGGGCAGGAGGCAGTCGGAGAGGACGATACTCGCAGGGCGTTTCTGTTTGATGGCGTCCCGTGACGCCGATGCCGTTTCCCTCAGACGGCGCGCAGCAGGACGTGGCGCTTCTTGCCGAAGGACAGGACGATCGTGCTCTGCGGCGAGAGGTCGTCCGGGCGCAGGACCCGCTTCTCGTCGGCGACCTTCACGCCGTTGACCGAGATCGCCCCGCCGGCGATGGCGCGGCGGGCTTCGCCGTTGCTGCCCGCGAGGCCCGCCTTCACGAGAGCGGGGCCGATGGCGAGGCCCGCCTCGATCTCGCCGCGCGGGCAATCGACGGAGGGCAGCGTCGCGGCGGCCTCGCCCTGCTCGAAGGTTCGGGCCGCCGTCTCGGCGGCGAGGGCGGCGGCCTCCGCCCCGTGCAGGAGCGAGGTGGCCTCGGTGGCGAGCACCTTCTTGGCCTCGTTGATCTCCTGTCCCCGCAGGGATTCGAGGCGCGCGATCTCGGCAATGGGCAGGAGGGTGAAGAGGCGCAGGAAGCGGCCCACATCCGCGTCCTCGGCGTTCCGCCAGTATTGCCAGTAATCGTAAGGGGCGAGGTGCCCGGCATCGAGCCAGACGGCGCCGGCCGCGGTCTTGCCCATCTTGGCGCCGGACGAGGTGGTGAGGAGCGGGGCGGTGAGGGCATAGAGTTGTTCGGTGCCCATGCGGCGGCCGAGATCGATGCCGTTGACGATGTTGCCCCACTGGTCGGAGCCGCCCATCTGCATGCGCACGCCGTGACGGCGGTGCAGCTCCACGAAGTCGTAGGACTGGAGCAGCATGTAGTTGAATTCGATGAAGGACAGCTCGTGCTCGCGCTCGAGCCGCATCTTCACCGAATCCATCGACATCATCCGGTTGACCGAGAAATGCCGGCCGACATCGCGCAGGAAGTCGATATAGTTCAGCGGCAGCAGCCATTCGGCGTTGTCGGACATGAGGGCGTCGTGGCCGCTCTCGCCGAAGCGCAGGAAGCGGCCGAAAACCTGCCGGATGCCCTCCTTGTTCGCGTCGATCTGCGCGGGCGTCAGGATCTGCCGCGTCGCGTCGCGTCCCGAGGGGTCGCCGACCCGCGTCGTGCCCCCGCCCATCAGCACGACCGGCCGGCCCGCCCGGGTCTCCTGGAGCCAGTGCAGCATCATGATCGAGAGGAGATGCCCGACATGGAGCGATGGCGCGGTGCAGTCGTAGCCGACATAGGTTGCGAGGCGCCCTTCGCGGGCGAGCGCGTCGATCCCCTCCGCGTCGGAAGTCTGATGGATGAAGCCGCGCTCGGAGAGAACGCGCAGGAAATCTGAGGTGGGGCCCGTCATGACGTTCGTTTCGTGTTTCGCGCGCAGCCTGTAACAGCTTCGCCCGGGGAATTCGACGGACCGGACGGGGATTGAGGAATGGGGCTCGCGATCGGCCTGATGAGCGGCACCTCGATGGACGGCATCGACGTGGCCCTGATCCGCACGGAGGGGAATGCGCTCCGCGTCGCCCAGAGCGACAACGGCTTCGTCGAGCCGCTCGGGCCGACTGGATACCGCCCCTATTCGGACGAGGAGCGGGCGCTGCTGCGCCGCGCGCTCGTCGATGCCGAATCGGTGACCGACCGGACCGAGCGGCCGGGCTGCCTCGGCGAGGCCGAGGCGCTCGTGACCCGCGCCCATGCCGAGGCGGTCGAAGCCTTCCTCGCCGCCGAGGGGCTTGATTCGCGCGACATCGAGGTGATCGGCTTCCACGGGCAGACCGTGCTGCACCGCCCCTCCGAGAGGATCACCTTGCAGATCGGCGACGGGCAGGCCCTGGCGAGCCGGCTCGGCATCGCCGTCGTCCACGACCTGCGCGGGGCTGACGTCGCCGCGGGAGGTCAGGGGGCACCCCTCGTCCCCGTCTTCCACCGGGCGCTGGCGGAGGCGTCCGGCTTCAGCCTGCCGCTCGCAGTGCTGAATATCGGCGGGGTCGCCAACGTCACGCTGATCGGCAGCGATCGCTCGCTGCTCGCCTTCGATACCGGGCCGGGCAACGCCCTGATCGACGACTGGATGCGCGAGCGCACGGGCCACGCGCTCGACGACGGCGGGCGGACGGCCGCGCGCGGGCGTCCCGACGGGGCGCTGCTCGCCTGGCTGCTCATGCATCCGTTCTTCGTGCAGAAGCCGCCGAAATCGCTCGACCGCAACTGGTTCTCGCACAAGCTCGCCGGGCAGCTCTCGACCGAGGACGGGGCGGCGACCCTGACCGCCTTCACCGCCCAGGCCGCCGCCCGCGCCCTCGACCATGCCCGCGAGACGCCTCTGCGCTGGATTGTCGCCGGCGGGGGGGCGCGCAACGGCGAATTGATGCGGCTTCTCCGCCATCATGTCCGCGTCGAGATCACGACGGCGGATTCGGTCGGCTGGTCTTCCGCTTTCCTGGAGGCGCAAGCTTTCGCCTATCTCGCCGTCCTCTCGCGTCGGGGCGAGCCCCTCACCTTCCCGACGACGACGGGCGTGCCGCGGCCGACCTCCGGGGGCGTGCTGGCGGAGCCGTAGCCTTTACGGCCGAAGACTACCTGGCACCGCCGGCAGCGGAGGCGACGCGCTGGACCATGATGTCGGTCATGTCGGGACCGTCCCCGAAAACGCCATGCCGGGTGGTGGTCGTGAACCAGAGCTGCCGGCCGACGAAGATCTGCGCCTGAAGCGCATAGCTGTGACCGGGCCGGATGCGGGAGCGGTCAATCCGCAGACGATAGGGAATCGGTACGCCGCCGTGCGGCCGGATGGTCGTGGCGGCGAGCGTCCGCGCGGGGGCGTCGGCCAGCGAAACGTCGAGAAGCTTCACCTCCAGCCGCGCGCCCGGCGGGAGCGCGACGCGCTCCCGATATGTCACGGTGCCGGAAATGACCGCCGTCGCGGCCAAAGCCGGGCCGGACAGGCTGGCCATGGCCGCGGCGAGGCAAAGGAGTGCCGTCCTGCGTTCGATCATCGTCGCTCCGGTCCCGCGGCTTTACGCCGCCTCCTCCCGCTTGCCGAGGCGCTTGTCGAGATAGGTGTCGACCGTCTCCATCAGCGCTTCGACCCGGCCGTCGAAGAAGTGATTGGCGCCCTCGACGAGCTGGTGCTCGATCTGGATGCCCTTCTGCGTCTTCACCTTCTCGATCACCGCGGTCACCTCCCGGTGGGGGGCGACGCGGTCCTCCGAGCCGTGGACGAAGAGTCCCGAAGAGGGGCAGGGCGCGAGGAAAGTGAAGTCGAAGCGGTTGGCGGGCGCGGCGATCGAGATGAAGCCCTCGATTTCCGGGCGGCGCATGAGAAGCTGCATGCCGATCCAGGCGCCGAAGGACACCCCCGCGACCCAGCAGGTGCGCGCCTCGGGATTGACCGACTGCGCCCAGTCGAGCGCCGCGGCCGCGTCGGACAATTCGCCCGGGCCGTGGTCGAAGCTGCCCTGGCTGCGGCCGACGCCGCGGAAATTGAAGCGCAGGGCGGAAAAGCCGCGGTTGAGGAAGCCGTAGAACAGGTTGTAGACGATCTGATTGTTCATCGTCCCCCCGAACTGGGGATGTGGATGCAGGAGGAGCGCGATCGGCGCGCCTTTCTGCTTGGCCGGCTGGTAACGCCCCTCGATCCTGCCGGCCGGGCCCGTGAACACCACCTCTGGCATGGTCCTCGATCTCCATCGCGCGGGCTGCCCGGCCTTGACTTCGGGAAGGCACAGCGTCTAGTTATTCTTAGAATGGTTCTAATAGCTTAGATTTATTCTAAACTAGATCTCGGTCGCGGCTTTGCCGACCTCGACGGGTCGGGCAAGGCCCGCGGGAAAGGGCAGATATCACGTTCGCGGGGGGCGATTGCAAGCCTTCCGTGGCGCAGGGTCGGCATGTCGCGTGAGTAAGATTCGTACATATCTCGATCACAACGCCACGACGCCGGTCCGGCCGGAGGTGGCCGCGCTGCTTCGCGAGAGCGAAGGGGTCGGCAATCCGTCCTCCGTCCACGGGGAAGGCCGGCGCGCCCGTGCGCTCGTCGAGGCGGCGCGCGCGCAGGTCGGTGCACTCGTCGGCGTCGCGCCCGAGGCGGTCGTCTTCACCAGCGGCGGGAGCGAGGCCAATGCCATGGCCTTGCGGCCGGGCGCGCTGCGCGACCGCGCCGGGCGCCCGGTGGAGCGCCTCCTGGTCGGCGCGACGGAGCATGCCTCGGTGCTGGAAGGCCACCGCTTTGCGCGGATCGCCCCGCCGATCCGCGTCGATTCCGGCGGGCGGATCGATCTCGACGACCTGCGCTCGCGGCTCGCGGGCGGAGATGTGCCGACTCTGGTCTCCATCCAGGCCGCGAACAGCGAGACGGGCGTCATCCAGCCGGTCGGCGCGATCGCCGCGATGGTCCGCGAGGCCGGCGCCGTCCTGCATGTCGATGCGGTGCAGGCCGCGGGCCGCGTGTCGCTCGCCTTCGGGGAACTCGGCATCGATGCGATGTCGCTCTCCGGCCACAAGCTCGGCGGCCCCATGGGGGTCGGCGCGCTCGTCCTCGCCCCGGGCCGGGCCGGGCCGGAGGCGCCGCTGGTCCTGGGGGGCGGGCAGCAGCGCGGCCTGCGCGCGGGGACCGAGAACGTGCCCGGCATCGCCGGCTTCGGCCTCGCTTGCGAACTGGCCGCCAAAGGAATGGTGTCGCAGGCCGTGCGGCTCGGCGCGCTCCGCGACGCGGCCGAGCGTGCCGTCCGCCGTCTCGCGCCGGATGCCGTCATCTTCGGGGCGGGCGTGTGCCGGCTGCCAAACACGCTCGCCTTCGCGGTGCCCGGCCTCAAGGCCGAGACGGCGCTGATGGCGCTCGACCTCGCCGGCATCGCCGTGTCCTCCGGCTCGGCCTGCTCCTCGGGCAAGGTCGGCAAATCCCATGTCCTGGCTGCGATGGGCATGGCCGAGGGGCTCCTTGCCGGGGCGCTTCGGATCAGCCTCGGCTGGAACTCGACGCGGGAGGATGTGGAGCGCTTCGCCGGCGCCTTCGCCTCCGTGATGCAACGCCTCTATGAGCGGAGACCGCCGCGCGCGGCGTGACCCGCCTTCGATTGACGCAAACGGGCCGGCGGACGGCCCCGGGAGAACGCGATGCCTGCCGTGCAGGAGACGATCGACCAGGTGAAGTTGATCGATGTCGATCAGTACAAATACGGGTTCGAGACGAAGATCGAGATGGAGAAAGCGCCGAAGGGCCTCTCCGAGGACATCGTCCGCTTCATCTCGGCCAAGAAGAACGAGCCCGCATGGATGCTCGAATGGCGGCTGGAAGCCTATCGGCGCTGGCGCTCCATGAAGGAGCCGACCTGGGCGCGGGTCGACTACCCGCCGATCCAGTATGACGAGCTGTATTACTACGCCGCGCCGAAGAGCATGGCGGACGGGCCGAAATCGCTCGACGAATTGCCGCCCGAGATCCTGGACACCTACAAGAAGCTCGGCATCCCGCTGAGCGAGGTCGAGGCTTTGGAGGGCATCCAGGGCTCGAAGGTGGCGGTGGACGCGGTCTTCGACAGCGTGTCGGTCGCGACCACCTTCAAGGCGGAGCTGGCCAAGGCCGGCGTCATCTTCATGCCGATCTCGGAGGCCATCCGCGAGCATCCCGAGCTGGTGCGGAAATATCTCGGCTCGGTCGTGCCGGTGACGGACAATTTCTTCGCGACGCTCAACTCGGCGGTCTTCTCGGACGGCTCCTTCGTCTACATTCCGCCGGGCGTGCGCTGCCCGATGGAGCTGTCCACCTATTTCCGCATCAACGAGCGCAATACGGGCCAGTTCGAGCGCACGCTGATCATCGCCGACAAGGGGGCTTACGTCTCCTATCTGGAGGGTTGCACGGCGCCGAAGCGGGACGAGAACCAGCTTCACGCGGCCGTGGTCGAGCTGATCGCGCTCGACGATGCCGAGATCAAGTACTCGACCGTCCAGAACTGGTTCCCCGGCGACAGCGAGGGCAAGGGCGGCATCTACAACTTCGTCACCAAGCGCGGCGATTGCCGGGGCAAGAACTCGGTCATCACCTGGACGCAGGTGGAGACGGGCTCGGCCATCACCTGGAAATATCCGAGCTGCATCCTGCGCGGCGACAATTCGCGCGGCGAGTTCTATTCGATCGCGATCTCGAACGGACGCCAGCAGGTCGATAGCGGCACCAAGATGATCCATCTGGGCCGGAACACGACCTCCAAGGTGATCTCGAAGGGCATCGCGGCCGGGCGCTCGGACAACACCTATCGCGGGCTCATCTCGGCCCATCGCCGGGCCACGGGCGCGCGCAACTTCACGAACTGCGACTCGCTCCTGATCGGCGACAAGTGCGGCGCGCATACGGTGCCGTATCTCGAATCGAACAATTCCACGGCCGTCTTCGAGCACGAGGCCACGACCTCGAAGATCTCCGAGGACCAGATGTTCTATTGCCAGAGCCGCGGCCT
>NZ_DAOLAJ010000060.1:0-8298 GCF_035325185.1 Enterovirga sp.
CTCCTCCTGCATCGGGGCCTCGGTGCTGGGCGGCATCTGCAACAATTCGGGCGGAGCCCTGGTCCAGCACGGGCCAGCCTATACGGAGATGAGCCTCTATGCGGAGATACGCGAGGACGGCTCGGTCGCGCTCGTCAATCACCTCGGGCTCGATCTCGGCGAGGAGCCCGAGGAGATCCTCGCGCGGATCGAGCGCGGGGACCTGCCCGCTCCCGCCCCGACCAATGCCTGGGCGTCGGACCGCGAATATGGCGCCCATGTCCGCGACATCGAGGCCGACACGCCGGCCCGCTTCAACGCCGATCCCCGCCGCCTGCGCGAATCCTCAGGCTGCGCGGGGAAGCTCGCCGTCTTCGCCGTCCGCCTCGACACCTTCGAGGCGGAGAAGGAGACGGCCGTCTTCTATATCGGCACGAACGATCCGGCCGAGCTGACGGAGATCCGCCGCCACATCCTGGGCCAGTTCCAGAGCCTGCCGATCGCGGGCGAATATATCCACCGCGAAGCCTATGACGTCGCCGCGCGATACGGCAAGGACACCTTCCTCTTCATTCGCAAGGCCGGGACCGACCGGATGCCGGCCTTCTTCTCCGCCAAGGCGCGCTTCGACGCGCTGACCGAGCGGCTGGGGCTCGGCACGAGCGTCTCGGACCGCCTCGCGCAGGCCGTGGCGGGGCTCGCGCCGCAGCACCTGCCCGCGCGGATGAACGACTTCCGCGACCGCTACGAGCATCACCTGCTGCTGCGCATGGGCGGGGCGGGCATCGCCGAGGCGCGGGACTATCTCGCCTCCATCTTCCCCTCGGCCGGCGGCGACATGTTCGAATGCACGCCGGACGAGGGCACGGCCGCCTTCCTGCATCGCTTCGCGGTGGCGGGAGCCGCGGTGCGCTACCGCGCCGTCCATGCCCGGGAGGTCGAGGACATCGTCGCCCTCGACATCGCGCTGCGCCGCAACGACCGCGACTGGGTCGAGCATCTTCCGCCCGAGATCGAGGCGAAGATCGAGAAGAAGCTCTATTACGGTCATTTCTTCTGCCACGTCTTCCACCAGGACTACGTGGTGAAGAAGGGCCATGACTGCCTCGCGGTGGAGCACGAGATGTGGGCTCTGCTCGACGAGCGGGGCGCCGAATACCCGGCCGAGCACAATGTCGGCCATCTCTACCGCGCCAAGCCGGAACTGGCCGGGTTCTACCGCAAGCTGGACCCCACCAACACGCTCAATCCCGGCATCGGCCAGACCTCGAAATGCGCCCACTGGCACTAAAGTATGATCCGAAAAAGTGGATCCCGGTTTTTTCGAAAAGATCATGCTCAAACAAAAGGATAGAGCGTGATGGCGGTTCGACGAAGCGTCATCACGCTCTAGCGGCGCCGGATCGGGGCGGCTCGCCGTCCTGATCCGTCGACTCCCGCAACCCGTCGTTTACCATGCCCGCTCGGTCCCGCCGGGCGGCATGGTTCAGCCTGCAACCGACACAAGAAAAGGGAGGGTCAAGAGGGGAATGGAATTCCACCATGCCTGAGGGCCGGCCTCCATGCGGGGCGGCATCCGACCGGCGCCAGTCACTCACCGCTTCATTTCTGCAACCGCGCCCGCGAGCCGGCCCGGCCGCCTTGCCGTGCGCATTCCGAACAAGGAACGTCTCATGATCTGGTCACAGGTATATGACCCGTTCGGCAACATGCTGTTTTCAACAGTTGCCGCCGCCATCCCCGTCCTGGTTTTGCTGGGCGCGATCGGCATCTTCGAGATGAAGGCCCATCTCGCCGCGATGCTGGGCCTCGTCGCCGCCCTCCTCGTCGCCGTGGTCGGCTTCGGCATGCCCGCCGGCCTCGCCGGCATGTCCGCCGTCTACGGCGCGGCCTTCGGGCTGATGCCGATCGGCTGGATCATCCTCAACGTCATCTTCCTCTACCAGCTGACGAACGAGAAAGGCGAGTTCGACGTCTTGCGGCTCAGCATCCGCAACATCTCGGACGACCGCCGGATGCAGCTCCTGTTCATCGCCTTCAGCTTCGGCGCCTTCTTCGAGGGTGCGGCGGGCTTCGGCACGCCGGTCGCCGTCACCGCGGCCATGCTGATGGGGCTCGGCTTCTCGCCGCTCTCGGCCGCGGGCCTGTGCCTGATCGCGAACACCGCGCCCGTCGCCTACGGCGCGCTCGGCACGCCGGTCATCGCGCTCGCCGCCGTCACCGGGCTCGACCTGCACGAGCTTTCGGGCATGATCGGCCGCCAGCTGCCGCTCTTCTCGCTCATCGTGCCGTTCTGGCTGATCTGGGCCTTCGTCGGCTTCCGCCGCATGATGGAGGTCTGGCCGGCGCTGCTCGTCGCGGGCGGCAGCTTCGCCATCCCGCAATATCTCGTCTCGAACTTCCACGGACCCTGGCTGGTCGACATCGTGGCCGCGCTCGTCTCGATGGTCTGCCTCGCCCTGTTCCTGCGCGTGTGGCACCCGAAGAACGCCATCACCGAGCCGCCGCGCGACTGGTCGTCCGACGAGGTCGCCGACGAGCACAAGGAGGTGTCCGAGGAGGCGCTCGCGTCGCGGTCCGTGGTCAAGGCTTGGATGCCGTGGGTCATCCTCAGCGTCTTCGTCTTCCTCTGGGGCGTGCCGCAGATCAAGGGGATGCTCGACGCGATCTGGGCCCCGAAATTCCCGGTTCCGGGCCTGGACGGCCTCGTCCAGAAGGTTCCGCCCGTCGCGACGGTGGCTCATGTGGAGCGCGCGGTCTTCGGCTTCAACGTGCTGTCCATGACGGGGACCGGCATCCTGCTCGCGGCCATCGTGTCGGGGCTGATGCTGGGCTACGGTCCGATGGCCCTCGTGAGAGCATATGGGCGCACCTTCTGGATGATCCGCTACTCGCTGATCACCATCGCCTGCATGCTCGCGCTCGGCTACGTCACCCGCTATTCCGGCGTCGATGCGACGATGGGCCTGGCCTTCGCCAATACCGGCTGGCTCTATCCCTTCTTCGGCACGCTGCTGGGCTGGCTCGGCGTCGCGGTCACGGGCTCCGACACGGCGTCGAACGTGCTCTTCGGCGGCTTGCAGAGGGTGACGGCGCAGCAGCTCAACCTGAACCCGGTGCTGATGGCGGCCGCCAATTCCTCGGGCGGCGTGATGGGCAAGATGATCGACGCGCAGTCCATCGTCGTCGCCTCGACCGCGACCAAGTGGTACGGCCGCGAAGGCTCGATCCTGCGCTTCGTGTTCTTCCACTCGATCGCGCTCGCCGCTCTGGTCGGGCTGCTCGTCCTGGCGCAAGCCTACGTGCATCCCTTCACGAAGCTGGTGCCCGAGGTCACCCCCATCGCCGCTCCAGCGAAGTGAGGTCGCCATGTCCGGACAGCCGAACCCTCGCGTAGGTTTTTTCGTCACCTGCCTCGTCGACGCGATCCGTCCCGGGATCGGCTTCGCCGCCATCCAGCTTCTGGAAGAAGCCGGATGCACGGTCGAGGTGCCGCAGCAGCAGACATGCTGCGGCCAGCCCGCCTTCAACAGCGGGGACGATGCCGACGCCGCACGGCTGGCGCGCCAGACGGTCGCGGCGCTGGAGCCCTACGACTACGCCGTGCTGCCCTCGGGCTCCTGCGCGGCGACGATCCGGCACGGCTATCCGGACCTCCTGGCGGGCGACCCGAAATGGGCCGCCCGCGCCGCCGCCGTCGCGGCGAAGACCCATGAGATCACCAGCTTCCTGGCCGATGTCATGGGCTATGTTCCAGAAGGGCGGAGGCTGAATGCCTCCGCCACCTATCACGACAGCTGCTCGGGCCTCCGGGAGATGGGCGTCGCGGCGCAGCCGCGCGCCCTCCTCTCCCATGTCGAGGGGCTCGAGATGCGTGCGCTCGAAGGGAACGACGTCTGCTGCGGCTTCGGCGGCACCTTCTGCGTGAAATATTCGGCGATCTCGAACGCGATCGTCGGCGAGAAGGCCGAGGCGATCGAGCGCACGGGCGCCGATCTCCTGCTCGCGGGCGATCTCGGCTGCCTGATGAACATGGCGGGCAAGCTGCACCGGCAGGGCGCGAAGACCCGCTGCTTTCATACGGTCGAGGTGCTGGCGGGCTGCGCCGACGGCCCGGCCATCGGTGAGGAGACCTGACATGCACGCAGCCCCGCAAGCCTCCTTCAAGGCCCGCACCACGGCCGCCCTCGCCGACCGCACGCTGAAGCTCGCGATCGATCGCACCACCGGCAATGCCGAGAGGAAGCGCGCCGCGGCGGTCTCGGCCTTTCCCGAATTCGAGGCCGCCCGCGAGCGCGGGCGCGCGATCAAGAACCACGTGATCGCCCATCTCGATTATTATCTTGAGATGTTCGAGCGCAACGCCACGGCCTCGGGCGCCAAGGTCCATTGGGCCGCCGACGATGCCGAGGCCCGTGCCATCGTCACACGCATCTGCCTGGACGCGAAGGCGAAGCTCGTCACCCGCTCGAAATCCATGCTGGGCGAGGAGATCGGCCTGCCCCACGCCCTCGCCGATGCGGGGATCGAGCGGGTCGAGACGGACCTCGCCGAGCACATCATCCAGCTCGCGGGCGATCCGCCCTCGCATATCGTCTGGCCCGCGATGCACCGCACGCGCGAGCAGGTGGCGGAACTCTTCAAGACGGGCCACCACCCGCCCCCCGCCGCCGACGATCCCGCGACCATGGTGCAGAGCGCCCGGCGCGAATTGCGGGCCAAGTTCCTCTCCGCCGATATCGGCATCTCCGGCTCGAATTTCCTCGTGGCGGATACGGGGGCGACCTGCACCGTCACCAACGAGGGCAATGCCGAACTCACCACCACGCCGCCGCGCATCCACATCGTGACGGCGGGGATCGAGAAGATCGTGCCCTCGACGGCGCATGCCTTCGCGCTGCTGCGGCTCCTCGTGCGCTCGGCCACCGGCGGGGAGCTGACGCAATACACGACCTTCCATTGCGGCCCGCGGCGCCCCGGCGATGCCGACGGACCGGAGGAGATGCATATCGTGCTGGTCGATAACGGCCGCACGGGGATGCTGGCCGACGAGTTCCGGGAGATGCTGCGCTGCATCCGCTGCGGTGCCTGCATGAACCATTGCGTCGTCTATCGCCAGATCGGCGGCCACGCCTATGGCGGCACCTATCCCGGCCCGATGGGCTCGGTCCTGACGCCGGTCCTGTCGGGCCTCGAGAAGTCGCGCGACCTGCCGAACGCCTGCACCATGAACGGGCGCTGCGGGGAGGTCTGCCCGGTCGGCATCCCGCTGCCGACGCTGCTGCGCGCCTGGCGCGTCCGAAGCTGGCGCGAGAGGCTGGAGCCCGGCCCCGTGCGCATGGGAATCGGCCTCTGGGCGCAGGTGGCGCGGCGTCCCGCGCTCTATCGGCTGGCGAGCCGGATCGGGGTGCGGGCGCTGCGGCTCTTCGGCCGGGGCGGCTGGATCACGAGCCTGCCGCTGGCGGGAGGCTGGACGCAATACCGCGACCTGCCCCGCCCGCCCGGCCGCACCTTCATGGAGCAATACCGGGCCACCCGGAAGGAGACACGTCCATGACTGCGCGCGACGGCATCCTCGCCGCCATCCGCAAGGGCCTCGGCACCCCGCCGGGGCCCGGCACCCTGCCGCAATCCCCCGCCGCCATCGCCGCCGAGGCTGCCTCGCTGCTGAAAGAGCCGGACACGACGCGCCCGCGCCTCGCCGCCGCGACCCTGCCGGACGCCTTCGCGACCAAGGCCGGCGCCCTTGGCACGACCATCGACCGCGTGGCCTCCATGGCCGAGATCCCGCAGGCCGTGCGCCGCTATCTCGACGGCCATGGCCTGTCCTCTTCCGTCGCGCTTCAGGCCGACCCGGAACTGGAGTCGCTCGACTGGGCGGGGCTCTCCCCCCATGCCTCGCTCGCGCCGGACGAGCCGGCGGCGGTCGGGCTGGCCCTGTGGGGCATCGCCGAAAGCGGCTCCCTCGTGATCCATTCCGGGCCGCAGACGCCGATCCTGCTGTCCTTCCTTCCGCTGCATCATATCGTCGTGCTGCGCGAGGAGACGCTGCTGCCCTATCTGGAGGATTACGCCGCGAAGCTTGCCGGGACCGCCGTTCCGCGCAACGTCGTCCTGATCACGGGGCCGAGCGGCACGACGGATATCGAGGGGAGCTATGTCCGCGGCGCCCACGGCCCGGGCTATCTTCATGTGATCTTGGTCTCCCCGTCCCGGAGGCCGTCGTGAACCACGCGATTGACCGGAGCCTCGCGATGGTCGATGCCGCCGGCATGGGGAGGTTCGAATGACCGGAGCAAAGAGCTATCGCATCGCCGTCGTGCCGGGCGACGGGATCGGCAAGGAGGTCGTGCCCGAGGGCGTGCGCGTGCTCGAGGCCGCCGCGAAGCGCCACGGCATCGATCTCGGGTTCGACTGGTTCGATTTCTCCTCCTGGGAATATTACGAGAAGCACGGCCGCATGCTGCCGGAGGACTGGAAGGAGCGGATCGGCGGCCACGACGCGATCTATTTCGGCGCGGTCGGACGCCCCGACAAGATCGCCGACCATGTCTCGCTCTGGGGATCGCTGCTGCTCTTCCGGCGCGAATTCGACCAGTATATCAACCTGCGCCCCGTGCGGCTGATGCCGGGCGTCCAGTGTCCGCTCGTCGGCCGGAAGCCCGGCGACATCGATTTCTGGGTCGTGCGCGAGAATACCGAGGGCGAATATTCCGCGATCGGCGGCCGCGCCTTTCCGGGGACGGATCGCGAATTCGTGCTCCAGGAATCGGTCTTCACCCGGGTCGGCGTCGACCGGGTGCTCGATTTCGCCTTCAAGCTCGCCCAGAGCCGGCCGAAGAAGCACCTCACCGCCGCCACCAAGTCCAACGGCATCTCGATCTCGATGCCCTATTGGGACGAGCGCGTGGAGGCGATGGCGGCGAAGTTCCCGGACGTGAAATGGGACAAGTACCACATCGACATCCTCACGGCGAATTTCGTGCTGCACCCGGATTGGTTCGACGTGGTCGTGGCCTCGAACCTCTTCGGCGACATCCTCTCCGATCTCGGCCCGGCCTGCACGGGCACGATCGGAATCGCGCCTTCGGGCAACATCAATCCGGAGGGCGATTTCCCCTCCGTCTTCGAGCCGGTCCACGGCTCGGCGCCGGACATCATGGGACAGGGCATCGCCAATCCGATCGGCCAGATCTGGTCCGGCGCGATGATGCTGGAGCATCTGGGCGAGGCGGAGGCCGCGCGCGACATCGTCGGCGCCATCGAGCGCGTCCTCGCCGAGCGCACCCTGCGCACGCGCGATCTCGGCGGCAACGCCGACACCGTCACCTGCGGCAAGAACGTGGCCGAGGCCCTCGGCTAGAGCATGATCCCAAAAAGTGGATGCCGGTTTTTGGAAAAGATCATGCTGAAATGAAAAGTCAGAGCGCGACGGCGCTTCGGCGAAGCGCCGTCGCGCTCTGACGCTCACAGGAAGAAGATCAGCGTCACCAGGAGGAAGGTCGGGATCAGGATCGCGCCCGACCAGGCCATGTAGCCGAAGAAGCTCGGCATGCGCACGCCGCTCTGGCGGGCGATGGCGTAGACCATGAAGTTGGGCGCGTTGCCGATATAGGTATTGGCGCCCATGAACACCGCGCCCGCCGAGATGGCGGCGAGCGTTCCGGCGAGCGGTCCCGCGAGACGCTGCGGATCGCCGCCGGCCAGCTCGAAGAAGACGACATAGGTCGGCGCGTTGTCGAGGACCGAGGACAAGAGGCCCGTCATCCAGAAATAGGCGGCCTCGATCGGCGTGCCGTCCGGGCGCGTCACCAGCGAGAGCAGCGGCGCGAAGATCCCCTCCCGCCCCGCCCCGAGCGCCGCGACGACCGGGACGAGGCAGACGAAGATGGCGGCGAAGATCGTCGCCACCTCCTTGATCGGACCCCAGGTGAATTCGTTGGCGATCCGGTTCGCCTTCGGCGTGAGGGCGAGCGAGGCGAGGCCGAGCGCCACCATCATGCCGTCGCGCATGAGGTTCTGCGCTTCGAGCTTCACGCTTCCGATCTCGACGGCGAGGCCCGGCCGCCAGATTCCCGAGAGGAGGATGGCCCCGACGAGGAGGGCGAGAAGGACGAGATTGACGCTTCCGCGCAGGTGCAGGCGCGAATCCGGCGTCGGGTCGCGGGGCGGGGCCTCGTCGTCGCGCGCGAAGATCGTCCGGTCGAGGAGGTAGAACAGCGCGAGCAGGATGGCGGCGACGAACAGCGTCTTGGCCAGAAGATGCACCGTCGGCCAGAAGAACGGGACCCCGCGCAGGAAGCCGAGGAACAGCGGCGG
>NZ_DAOLAJ010000060.1:8308-22871 GCF_035325185.1 Enterovirga sp.
CCCCGCCGATATTCGAGACGAGGAAGATGAAGAAGACGACGACATGGGCGTTGTGGCGCCGGTCGTCGTTGGCCCGGATGAGAGGCCGGATCAGCACCATGGAAGCCCCCGTCGTGCCGACGAGGGGAGCGAGCGCGGTGCCGATGGCCAGGATGGCCGTGTTGACGCCGGGCGAGCCGTGCAGGTTCCCACCGACCACGATGCCGCCGGCGATCGTGAAGAGGGCGAAGAGCAGCAGCACGAAGGGGATGTATTCGAGCAGCACGACGTGAAGCACCGCGTCGAGCGCGACGGCGCCGCCATGGATCAGCGCCAGCGGCACCAGGGTGAGCGCCATCCAGAAGGCGGCGATGGCCGGCATCCAGCGCTCCCAGAAATGGTGGGAGATCTGCGGCAGGAGCGCGATCGAGAGCAGGATCCCGGCGAAGGGGATGATCCAGGCGAGGCCGATCGCGCGTCCGTCGAGGCCCGCCGCGAGCGCGGGCTCGGGGAGAACGAGAAGCGCCGGAAGGAGAAAGGCAGGACGGGACGTCGCGAGGCGGATGCCGGACGGAATATGGAGCTTCATGCGATCCCCCTCGGCTTTTTGGTTAGCTCGTCCCGGCCTGCATGGCGAGCCCTGCCCAGGCGAGGGGCCGCCGGGCGCCGAGGACTTTAATTGATTGTGATCACGTGCTTTTCCTGGAAACCAGGGTTTCCCTTTCCCGCGTCATGCTCTAGTTCCGCCCAGGATGCTTCCGGGACCGCGGCGTCCCGCCTTCGCAATCTGAGGATCTCCCTCATGGAACAGACCTGGCGCTGGTTCGGCCCCGATGACGTCGTCCGGCTCGACCATATCGCTCAGGCGGGGGCGACGGGGGTCGTCACCGCGCTCCATCAGATTCCCTACGGCGTCGTCTGGAGCGTCGAGGAGATCGAGGCGCGCAAGGCGCTGATCGCGGCGAATCCCGCCCTCGGCCTGCGCTGGAGCGTGGTCGAGAGCCTGCCGGTGCACGAATCGATCAAGCTTGCCGAAGGCGACCTGACGCCCCTCTTCGACAATTACCGCCAGTCGATGCGCAACCTCGCCCGCTGCGGCGTCACCACCATCTGCTACAACTTCATGCCGGTCCTCGACTGGACCCGCACCGAGCTGCGCCACCGCCTGCCCAACGGCGGGACGGCGCTCCGCTTCAACATGCACGAATATGCCGCCTTCGATTGCTTCATGCTGCAACGGCCGGGCGCCGGGGACGAGGTCTCCCCCGAGGTGCTGGCGCGGGCGCGGGCCTGGTACGAGGCGGCCTCGGAGGAGGACAGGCGCAACCTGCTCGCCAGCATCATGTCGGGCCTGCCCGGCGCCTTCGACCGCTACGACGTGCCGGGCCTGCGCCGCATGCTCGACCGCTACCGGGGGATGACGCGCGAGCGCCTGCGAGAGAACCTCGCCCGCTTCCTGCGCGAGGTGATCCCGGTCGCCGAGGAGGTCGGCATCCGCATGGCGATCCATCCCGACGATCCGCCACGCTCGCTGCTCGGCCTGCCGCGCATCGTCTCGAGCGAGGACGACCTCGCCTTCATCACCGGGGCGGTGGATTCGCCCGCCAACGGCCTCACCTTGTGCAGCGGCTCGCTCGGGGCCGGGCCGGCCAACGACGTCCCGGCCATCGCCCGCCGCTTCGCCTCGCGCATTCATTTCGCGCATCTGCGCAACGTGGCCAAGGAGCCGGATGGCTCCTTCATGGAGGCGGATCACCTGGGGGGCGACACCGACATGGTCGCCCTGGTCGAGGCCCTGCTCGTCGAGCAGAAGCGCCGACGGGACTCCGGCGATCCCCGCTGGCGCATTCCCATGCGCCCCGACCACGGCCACGAGCTGCTCGGCGACCTCGGTCTCGCGCATCATCCGGGCTATCCTGCGACGGGCCGCCTGAAGGGGCTGGCCGAGCTTCGCGGCGTGATGCTCGCCGTGTCCCGCCTGCGGAACCTGCCGCTGTAGGAGACCCTCGCGGGATCGCCGCCTGTCCCATCGCGCCGCTCCGCGCAAGGGGAGCGGCTTGTCGCCGCGGCGGGCATGAACTACCATGCTGGAAAAGCGCGGACGCTTCCGCAGAGGGGCGATGTAGGGGCGATGCCGAGCGGCGGCGAGCCACGCTTGTGGGTCATGGACAGTCTGTTCCGGTACGTCGCCCTTGCCTGCGTCGCCATGGGCCTCGGCGGCTGCTCGTCGATGCCGCAGGGGCTGCTCCAGGCGGTCCCGCCCGCTCCCGATACCGACAAGGTCGATCTGCTCGCGGCGACCACCCGGGCTCCCTCCGATGACGCGGGCGTGCTGTTCACCGGCGAGCGGGGTGCCACGGTCTCGTTCAGCAATATCGTCGTCTCGATCCCGCGCAACCGCGAGGTCGGGACGATCCAGTTGCCCCGCACGGCCCCGGGCAATCCGGCGACCGATTTCGTGGTCACCTCCGCGAAGCCGGTCGAGCGCGCCCGGCTCGGCGACTGGTTCAAGGCGAGAAGAGGCGGGAAGAAGCGCGTCTTCGTCTTCGTCCACGGGTTCAACACGCCCTTCGACCGGGCTGTCTTCCGCTTCGCGCAACTCGTCCACGACGCGGATGCGAATGCGATTCCGGTGCTGTTCTCCTGGCCCTCGCGCGGGCGCCTGCTCGATTACAGCCGCGATTTCGACAATGCCTCCTTCTCGCGCTCCGACCTTGCGGACCTGCTGAGGGTCGCCGCCGCGAGCCCCGCCGTGGGCGAGATCGTCATCCTGGCCCATTCGATGGGAAGCTGGCCGGCCGCCGAGGCGGTGAGGCAGCTCGGCCTGGAGAAGGGCGGGGTGCCCGCCAAGATCAGCAACCTGATCCTGGCCTCGCCCGATCTGGATATCGGGGTGTTCCGCCGGCAGGTGGAGGATATGGGCGCGAGGCGCCCGCACATCACCCTCTTCGTCGCCCGGCACGACAGGGCGCTGCAACTCTCGCGCTTCATTTCGCGCGGGGCGACGCGGCTCGGCGGCATCGATCCCGGCGAGGAGGATTATCGCCGGCAGCTCGGGGGCCTCGCGGGCGTCACCGTGCTGGATCTCAGCGCCGTCAGCGCCGGCGACAGGATCAATCACGACCTCTTCGCCGCGAGCCCGGATGCCGTGCGCCTGATCGGCGACAGATTGCTGCAAGGCCAGGTCATCACGGATTCGGACATGCCCGCTCCGCTGGCCGCGGCCGAGGCCCTGGGCTCGGCCGCCTCCATTCTCGTCACGACCCCGATCAGGGTCTTCGATGCCGCGCTGAAGCCTCCCCTGTGACTCGGGCGAGGCCACCGAACGTCGTAGTGGCGGCGGACGAGAAGAATAAGGCATGCTTATAGCTAGCCTTGCTGAATAAAATTCATCTGCTTGCTTGACCAAAATTCAGCGGCTTGACGGAGCGAGGGATGTTCCGTTCCTCGGCACGACGATTCGGAGTGCCTGGTGAATCAGCTTCTCCTTGCCGATGCCGCGCTGGATGTCGGTCTGTTCGCCGAGCCCCATTTCTGCACCGCGGGACTGGATGCGGCGGACCAGTTCGATGCCTGGCGCTCGTTTCACGGGCAGGTGATCGACCTCATTCCCTCCGCCGGATCGCGGGCCGGCTTCGATGCGGAGATCGCCTCGTGGCGCCTGGGCGAGGTCGTCCTCACGCGGGCCGTTCTGTCCGGCGCTCCGGCGCGGCGCTGGCGGCATCGCCCGAAATCGTTCCTGGACCATTGGTGCGTGGTGCTGGCCCGGACGCCCTCGCAGAACGGGGGGCCGCCGCGCGAGGAGATCAGCTTCCGCTCCCTGGCGCTGCCCTTCGAGGGGAGAGCGCGCGACAGCGAGGTCGTGACGCTCTATCTCCCCCGCAACCTGGGCCGGGCGGAGGAGCAAGCCTTCGACGAAGCGCATGGACGCGAGGTCGACCCCGCCTTCGCGCCGCTCCTGGCCGGCTTCATGAAGGGCCTCGTCCGGCAGATGCCGCATGTGCCGGCCGGACAGGGGCGGCGCCTCGAGGCGGCGACGCAGGCCCTCGTCGCCGGCTGCATCCTGCCGCGCGCCGCCCGCGAGGAGGCCGCGAAGGCTCCGCTGGCCTCGGTCCTGATCGAGCGGGTGCGCCAGGTGGTGCGCCAGAACATGGCGGCGCCGGAATTCGGCCCGGAGCAATTGGCCCGCCTTCTGGCGATGTCCCGCTCGAAGCTGTACCGGCTTCTCGAGAGCCATGGCGGCGTCGCCCATTTCATCAATCGCGAGAGGCTGCGCGAGGCGCATCGCCGGCTGGCCTCCCGCGGCGGGGCGGCATCGATCCATATCATCGGCAACGAGGTCGGCTTCGTCGACCATTCCACCTTCAGCAGGGCCTTCCGGCGCGAATTCGGCTATAGCCCGACGGAGGCCCGGGGGATGGAGGCGCGCGGCGTGGTGTCGCACGGGGCGAGGGCTCCTCCGAGAATGGGATGAGCCGCGCAAAATTGGGATTCTGAGCATATCTGCGGCCCCCCCGCGCTATTGCTAGCCTCCGCCGGCCGACGCAAAGGGTGAGGCGGCGGGCGAACCTTGCGCAGGCGGGCCGCATGTCTGGCCGGTGGCCGTCAGGGAAAAGGGCGCGATGGAGAGGCGAGGGCTGCGAAGGTTTGCCCGGCGGCGGGAGTCGGCGGCGCCGGCTGGCGGTCGGACGGTTGCGCCCCGGATGAGCCGGGCTGCGGCTGTCGCCGCGATCGTCCTCGCGCTGGCCTCCTGCAAGGGCGAGGAGGCGGAAGCGCCGCCGCCGATTCGGATCGTACGGACCGTGACCGTCGAGCCGCCGGCCCAGGCCACCGAGGTCAGGTTCACCGGGCATATCGAGGCGGAGGACCGGGCTGCTCTCTCGTTCAGGATCGGCGGGCGCGTGGCCGAGCGGCGCGCCGATCTCGGCCAGAGCGTGGGCGAGGGCCAGGTGGTGGCGCGGCTCGATCCCGAGAACGAGCTCAACGACCTGCGCTCCGCGCAGGCCGCCCTCGCCGCCGCGCAGGGCAACCTGCGCAAGGCGCAGAACCATTTCCAGCGCCAGCGGCATCTCGTCGAGCGGCACGTCATCTCGCAGGCGGAGTTCGAATCGGCCGAGCAGGGGCTGAGATCGGCGCGGGCCGCGGTCGCCGCCGCCCAGGCGCGGGTCGACACGGCGCAGGAGGTGGTCGGGTTCACGACGCTGAAGGCCGATGCGCCGGGCGTCGTGACGCGCGTCGGCGCGGAGCCGGGGGAAGTCGTCGCGGCGGGCCGGATGATCGTCGAGCTGGCGAGGCGCGAGGGCCGTGACGCCGTCTTCGAGGTGCCGGCCGATCTCGTGCGGCGGGTTACGACCGGCCTCGAGGTGCGCGTGGCGCTGGCGGCCGATTCCGCGACGACGGCTTTCGGGCGCGTGCGCGAGATCGCGCCGCAGGCCGATCCCGTGACCCGCACCTTCAGCGTGCGGGTCGGCCTGACCGATCCGCCCGCCGCCTTCCGCCTCGGCGCGGCGGTCTCGGGCGCGGCGGGCGGCGGCAGCAGCGGCGCCATCGCCATCCCGGCGACCGCGATCGTCCAGGGGGCGGACGGTCCCGGCGCCTGGGTCGTCGATCCCAAGGCGCTGACGGTGTCGCGGCGCAAGCTCGACCTGCTCGACAGCAATCCGGCGACGGCTTTGGTGTCCAAGGGGCTGTCGGCCGGCGACATCGTCGTGACCGCGGGGGCGGGGCAATTGCATGAAGGCCAGCGCGTGCGGCTGATCGGAGCGGAAGCGCCATGACCTTCAACATGTCGGAATGGGCGCTGAAGAACCGTTCGGTCGTGATCTACCTCATGATCATATCGGTCCTCGCCGGCGTCTTCGCGTTCATCCGGCTCGGCCGCAACGAGGATCCGGCCTTCGTCATCAAGACGATGGTCGTCTCCGCCGTCTGGCCGGGCGCGACCCTGGAGGACACGCTCAACCAGGTGACCGAGCGCATCGAGCGCCAGCTCGAGGAGACGCCGGGCCTCGACAACATCCGCAGCTACACGAAGCCCGGCCAGACGACGATCTTCGTCGACCTGACGGGAGACGTGCCCGGCCGCAGGGTGCAGGACACCTGGTACAGGGTCCGCAACCTCGTCGCCGACATGCGCCACACGCTGCCGGCGGGGACGCTCGGCCCGTTCTTCAACGACCGCTTCGGCGACACCTTCGGCATCATCTACGGCTTCACCTCGGACGGGTTCACCCACCGCGAGCTGCGCGACCGTGTCGAGGAGATCCGCTCGCGGCTGCTGCTCGTCAAGGACGTCTCGAAGATCGAGATCATCGGCGCGCAGGACGAGCGCATCTTCATCGAGTTCTCGGTGCGCGAGCTGGCCAATCTCGGCCTCGACCGCTCCGCGCTGCTCGCGGCCCTGTCGAGCCAGAACGCGGTCCGCCCGGCGGGCGAGGTGCAGACGCAGGACGAAACCTTCTCCGTGCGGATCTCGGGGGCCTTCCAGTCGGAAGCCGACCTCCTGAGCATCAACTTCCCGGTCGGGGACCGGATGGTGCGCCTCGCCGACATCGCCACCATCAAGCGCGGCCACGCCGATCCGCCGACGCCGATGTTCCGCGTCAACGGGAAAGAAGCGATCGGCCTCGGCATCGCCATGCGCGAGGGTGGCGACATCCTGGCGATGGGGGCGACCCTCAAGAAGACGATGGACAAGCTCACGGCCGAGCTGCCCCTCGGCATCGAGGCGCATCTCGTCGCCGACCAGGCCGTCACCGTCTCCTATGCGATCAACGACTTCATGACCTCGCTCTGGCAGGCCGTGGCCATCATTCTCGTGGTGAGCTTCATCAGCCTCGGGGTGCGTCCGGGTCTCGTGGTCGCGCTCGCGATCCCGCTGACCCTCGCCGTGGTCTTCGCCTGCATGCTGGTCTCGGGCATCGACATGCAGCGCATCTCGCTCGGCGCGCTGATCATCGCGCTGGCGCTCATGGTCGACGACGCCATGACGACGACCGACGCCATGGTCACGCGGCTCGCCGCGGGCGACGAGAAGACGAAGGCGGCGACCTTCGCCTTCGAGAAATACGCGACGGCGATGATGGCCGGCACGCTCGTGACCATCGCCGGCTTCGTGCCCATCGGCTTCGCGGCGAGCTCGGCGGGCGAATATACCTTCTCCCTCTTCGCCGTGGTCTCGATCGCGCTGATCATTTCCTGGTTCGTGGCCGTCCTCTTCGCGCCGGTGCTGGGCGTCGCCATGCTGAAGGCGTCCCCCCCATCGGCGGAGAACCAGGGGCCCGGACGGGTCGAGCGCATCTTCCGGGCCTTCCTCTCGGCCGCCATCCGGATGCGCTGGATGACGATCGGGGTGACCCTGGCCCTGTTCGCCGCCTCCGTCCTGGCCCTGCCGCTCGTCCCCCGGCAATTCTTCCCGGCCTCCGACCGGCCCGAGCTGCTCGTCGACCTGACGCTGCCGCAGAACGCCTCGATCTATGCGAGCGAGGATCTCGTCCAGCGCTTCGAGGCGGCGCTGAAGGGCGATCCCGACGTCGAGCGCTGGAGCACCTATGTCGGGCGCGGGGCGATCCGCTTCTACCTGCCGCTCGACGCCCGGTTGCCGAACGACTTCTTCAGCCAGGCCGTGATCGTCGCCAAGGACGTGCCGGCGCGCGAGCGGCTCCAGAAGAAGCTGGAGGCGAGGCTCGCCACCGAGTTCCCGAACGTGGTCGGGCGCGTGTCCCCGCTGGAACTGGGGCCGCCGGTCGGCTGGCCGGTGCAATACCGCGTCGGCGGGCCCGACATTGCGCAGGTCCGCACGATCTCGATGAAGCTCGCGCAGGTGATGGCAGCCGATCCGCGGGCGCTCCAGATCAATTTCGACTGGATCGAGCCCACCCGCGAGCTGCATATGCGCATCGACCAGGACGAGGCGCGCCGCCTCGGCCTGAGCTCGCAGGCCCTCGCCGCGATCGTCAACACCGTGGTCTCCGGCACGGTCGTGACGCAGGTGCGCGATTCCATCTATCTCGTCGACGTCGTCGTGCGGGCGCGGGATGCCGAGCGCATCTCGCTCGACACTTTGCGCACCATGCAGGTCGCGCTGCCGAACGGGCGCTCGGTGCCGGTGTCGCAATTCGCCACCTTCAGCTACGGGCTCGACATGCCCCTGATCTGGCGCCGGAACCGCGTGCCGACCCTGACGGTCGCGGCCGACGTCCCGCCGGGCGTCCTGCCTGAGACGGTGGTCAACGCGCTGCAGCCTTCGATCGACGAATTGAGGAAGACGCTGCCTCCCGGCTACGACATCGCCGTCGGCGGGACGGTCGAGGAAAGCGCCGAATCCCAGGCGTCGGTCATCGCGGTCGTGCCGGTCATGCTGCTGATCATGTTCACGGTGCTGATGGCTCAGCTCCGCAGCTTCCGGCTCTTCGGCATCGTGCTCAGCATCGCGCCGCTCGGATTGATCGGCATCGTGTCGGCGCTCCTGCTCTCGGGCAAGCCGCTCGGCTTCGTCGCGCTGCTCGGGGTCCTCGCCCTGATCGGCATCATCACCAAGAACGCCGTCATCCTGGTGGGGCAGATCGAATCGGAGCGCGAGAGCGGAAAGACGGTGGCCGAGGCTGCCATCGATGCCGCCGGCACCCGCTTCCGGCCGATCATGCTGACCGCCATCTCCACCGTGCTCGGCATGATCCCGATCGCGCCGACCGTGTTCTGGGGGCCGATGGCCTTCGCCATCATGGGAGGCCTCCTGGTCGCGACCCTCCTCACCCTCATCCTGCTCCCGGTCCTCTACGTCACGGTCTTCGGAGGCCGCGGCGGGCGGAAGGAGGGGGCGGGCTCGGCCTCCGCAACCCTGGAAGGGAGCGTGTCATGATCCCGGCATGGGCGAGGCGCGGGACCCGTTCCCGGCCGGCGGCAGCCGCAGCGGCGGTTCTCCTCGCAGCGATGCTGGGCGCCTGCCGCAACGAGGAACTCCCCGCCTCCGAGGGGCGCCCCGTCGGCGTCGTCACGGTGCAGGCGGGCCAGTTCGTCGACGATGTCCAGCTCAGCGGCGAGATCCAGGCCAAGACGGATATCGGGCTCGCCTTCCGCATCGGCGGGCGCGTCACCGAGCGACCCGTCAATGTCGGCGACCATGTCGCGCCGGGGCAGCTCGTCGCCCGGCTCGATTCGACCATCGAGCGGAGCGCGCTGCCGGCTGCCGAGGCCGAGGTCGAGGCGGCGCGCGGCGAGGTCAACACGGCGCGCAACACCTTCGCCCGGCAGGAGCAGCTGATGCGGCAGGGCTTCACCACGCGCCCGCTCTTCGACCAGGCGCTCCGGGCCCTGGAAACCGCCCAGGCGCGGCTCGAAAATGCCGAGGCGCAGCTCGAGCTCGCCCGCGATCGCCTGGGCTTCACGGAATTGCGCACCGACGTCGCCGGCGTCGTCACCGCGCGCCGCATCGAGCCGGGCGAGGTCGTCCAGGCGGGGCAGATCGTCGTCAATCTCGCGCGGGACGACGGGCGCGACGCGGTGTTCAAGGCGCCGGCATCCATGTTCGGCAGGGGGTTCGACGAGGCGAGGATCCGCGTCGCCCTGGCCGATTCCCCGAGCGTCGTCGCCTATGGCAACGTGCGGGAGGTGTCCCCGCAGGCCGATCCCGTGACGCGCACCTTCGAGGTGCGCGTCAGCCTCCAGGACCCGCCGCCGGCGATGCAGCTGGGCGCGACCGTGATCGGCAAGGTCGAGACGACGGCGGACACCATCATCTCGATTCCCGCCGGCGCGCTGACGCAGCAGGGCCTGTCTCCCGCCGTCTGGGTCGTCGATCCGGCCAAGTCGACGGTGTCGCTCCGCGATGTCGACGTCCTGCGCTTCGATCCCGGCCGGGTCGTCCTGTCGCAGGGCCTGGAGCCCGGGGAGACGATCGTCTCGGCCGGCATCCAGGCTCTTCATCCGGGGCAGCGCGTGAGGCCGCTTCCGCAGGGCGTCCTGGCCTCTGGCGAGGCCGGGCCCGCGAAGAGGCCCTGAGGCTGGAATGACGATTGCGGCCGGGGCCCCGGCCGTCCGCTTTTCCCCCACCGCAAAATGGAGTTGCGCGCATGAGTGACCTGGTTTTCGTCGGCTTTCCGACCGAGCAAAAGGCCGAGGAGGTGCGCCAGAGGGTCCTCGCCCTCCAGCGCGAATATCTGATCGAGCTGGGCGACGCCGTCGTCGTGGTCAAGGACGCGAACGGGCAGATCAAGCTCAACCAGCTCGTCAACCTGACCGCGGCGGGCGCGGCCTCGGGCGCGCTCTGGGGCACGCTGGTCGGCCTCATCTTCATGATGCCGCTGGCCGGCACCGCGCTCGGCGCGGCCTCGGGCGCGCTGAGCGGCTATTTCACCGATGTCGGCATCAACGACCAGTTCATGAAGGATGCCGCCGCCGCGCTCCAGCCGGGCACGGCGGGGCTGTTCCTCCTCATCCGCAAGGTGACGGCCGACAAGGTCCTGGCCGATCTCAGGGGCATCGGCGGCACGCTCATCAGCACCTCCTTCGACGAGACGAAGGAGGCGCGGCTGCGCGAGGCTCTCGCAGCCGTCTGCGACAGCGCGCCGGCCACGCCCCCCGCGCCGGCCACGGGCGCCTGACGCCCGCCGCTCCGGCCCGGCATCGCCGGGCCGGGATGGCGGATTTGAAAGCGAAGCAGCCATGCAGGTGATACGAAATCCGGGCGATCACCCCGGACCGTTCTCCCACAGGGGTCATGGCCGGGCTTGTTCCGGCCATCCCGGTTCGTTGCGCAATCCGGCCCCGCCCGGCGTGCGGGCCTCGTCGGGATGTCCGGGACAAGCCCGGCCATGACAGCCAGGAGAGAGAAACGAGAGAGAGAAACGCAGCCGGGCTTTTCAGCCGGAAGCGGTATGACGGGCGGCAAGGTCCACCAGGGGGCGCTGATCGTGATCGCGACGATCATCGCGGTCGCGGCCTTGTCGGTGGCCAGTTCCGTCTTCGCGCCGGTGGCCTTCGCGCTGTTCATCATCGCCCTGGTCTGGCCGCTCCAGAGGACACTCAAGGGCTTCCTGCCGGGGCTCGCGGCGCTCGCCGTCAGCGTCGTCGTGATGATCGTCGCCTTCGTCGGCTTCGGCTCGCTGATCGTGTGGGCCTTCGGCCGCGTCGGGCGCTGGATCGTCAGCGACGCGGCCCGCTTCCAGACCTTCTACGACCAGGTCACGCTCTGGCTCGAGGGCCACGGCGTCGCGGTCGCGGGGGCGTGGTCGGAAGCCTTCAGCGTCGGCTGGGTGCTGCGCATCGCGCAGACCATCACCGGCCGGCTCAACAGCACGATGAGCTTCTGGCTCGTGGTCTTCGTCTATGTCGTGCTGGGCTTGCTCGAGGTCGACGATTTCCACGGCAAGCTGCGCCGCATGCGCAACCGGGGGGCCGGCGACCTCCTGCTGCGCGGCTTCACGGCGACCGGCACCAAGATCCGCCGCTACATGCTCGTGCGCACGCTGATGAGCGTGGTCACGGGCCTCCTCGTCTGGGTCTTCGCGCGGGCGGTGGGGCTCCAGCTCGCGGAGGAATGGGGCTTCATCGCCTTCTCGCTGAACTACATTCCGTTTATCGGGCCGCTCGTCGCCACCGTGTTCCCGACCGTCTTCGCCATGACGCAGTTCGGCTCCTGGCACGCGGTGATCGCCGTCTTCGCCTGCCTCAACCTCATCCAGTTCGTCGTCGGCTCCTATGTCGAGCCGCGCGTCGCCGGCAACGCTCTCGCGATCTCGCCGGTCACCGTGCTGTTCTCGGTGTTCTTCTGGAGCTATCTGTGGGGGGTCTTCGGCGCCTTCATCGGCGTGCCGATCACCATCGCCCTCCTCACCTTCTGCTCCCTGCACCCGTCGAGCCAATGGCTCGCCGAGATCTTCGGCGAGCCCCGGCAGGGCGAGGCTGTCCCTACGCGGTAGGGCCCGGCTCCTGCGGGACAATGTCGATGCGCTCGGGCTCGAGCAGCGCGAGGCGGCCCCCGCCCACCGCGAGCGTGTGGATGTAGAAATGGGTCGGATCCCGGTCCGTCGCCTCCATGACGGGGGAGGGGGCCGAGACGATGGTGAAGGCGCCGCAGCGGCCGATCCAGTCGATATGCCGGTGCCCGTGCATCGCGACGACGCGGGGGGCGACCCGCTTCAGCATCCTGACGAGGTGGCTGCCGTTGATCAGCGCCGTGCCGATGCGCTCCGAGAACGCCTTGGCCGGCTTCGGATACTCGACCGGGTGGTGGTGCAGGGCGAGGATCCAGCCCGCCCGCGGGAAGGCGTCGATCACGGCGAGGGCCGCGCGGATGTCCTCCTCCGACACCAGCCCCAGCGCATTGGTGAAGGAGAAATGCGTCTCGGCATTGGAGTTGAGCAGCACGACGCCGAGGCCCTCCGGCCCGTCCGGCGGCAGCACCATGGGGAAGGCGTCGGTCCAGACCGAGGAGAGCCCGGACGAGAGGCGCAGGCCCCCGGTATCGGCGAAGGCGGCGATCTTCTCCCGATGCGGCTCGAGGAAAGCCGCGAGGCTGCCCCCGAGCTTCGTGCGGGAGGCGTCGAAGACCTGCACGCGCCGGCCCTGGACGGCGTCGGCGGCCGAGAGCGTCCGCATCTGGCGCAGCCGCTTGCCGGGGCTCGTGGGCAGTTCGAGCCGGGCCGGATTGGCGCGGTCGGCGATGTTGACGTCGTGGTTGCCGGGCAGGATCAGCGTCCGCTCCGCGAGCGAGCCGTGCGCCTGGATCGCGTCCAGGAACTCGCCCCATTCGGCCGAGCGGCCGGCATCGGTCATGTCGCCGGTGATCAGCAGGAGGTCGAGCGGGGCGGCGGCATGGATCTCCTCCAGCCGCGCGAGCACGCGGGCGAGGCGCTCGTTGCCGCGTGGGCCGGCGCGTCCGCTCTCGATGCGGAAGCCGTAGCGCTCGCCGACGACGTGGATGTCGGACAGGTGCGCGACCCGCCAGCGCCGGGCGCCTTCCGGCGCCTCGCCGAACCCCGCGAGGTCGAGCGGCTGGTCCATCGACCCGTCGGCCACGCCCCACAGCAGGGAGGCGATGCCGAAATAGGCCGCCATCACCGTCACGGTATTGGCGAGGGAGGGCCTGACGAGGCGCAGCGGATGGACGAGATCGGCAAGACTGCCCGTCCAGCGCGTCGCGGGCCAGAGCCGGAGGATCAGGAAGCCGGCGAGGAGGAAGCAGAGGAGGCCGGCCCCGTAGGCGCTCGCCGCCCGCAGCCTGGCGCGGCTCGTCTGGTCGGCGCCGGCCGGCATGAAGCTCTCCGCGAGATGGCGCAGCCCCTCGCGGCAGAGGGCGTAGCCGGGCTGCACGGCGAGCGCGTTGAGCGACCAGAAGCCGTATTCGGCGATGCGGAACAGGGGCCGGAAGCCATACCAGCCGATCGCCGCGACCAGCGCGAGCACGAGGAGCGGGCCGATGCCGGCGAGCGCGGCGATGCGGCCGGAGACCGAGGAGATCCAGGCCCCGAGGAGGAGGGGCGCCACGCCGAGGAGGAGGCCCGGCAGCAGCACCACGAGGATCCAGGACAGGACGAGCTTGGGCAGGCTGATCTCGCCGAGGAGGCTGCCGGCGATGGCGACGAGCGAGCGCTTCTTGGTGCTGCTCGCATCGTCTTCCGCATCGCCGTCGCGCGGCTCGATGATCATGCGCATGGCCCGTCCTCCGGGTGGCGGCGGGCCGGTGTCGGGCAGGACTGGAACATCGGCTCCTCGGAGACGCCGCGAACGTGACGATCGCGGTCGGCGGAATGCGGGCTCGTCATCCTGCGCATAATGGAGGGTCTCCCGCCAGCCGCGCCGCCGAGATTGGGACGTCCGGCACAGGAGAGAGACATGGCGCTGATGTGGCTGGCGAGGCCGAAGGCTAGCCTTGCCGTCCGCTTGGCGCTAGCGAGTCGGCGGATGATCGCGCGGACCGATTCCTCGCGCGGCGGGCGGTCCGGCCCGGATGAAGCGGGAGAAGGCTGATCTGATGAGGGGAGACGCCGCCCTGGTCGCCATGCCGCTCGCGACGCTCCTGCCGCGCGGCCTCTGCTTCCTGGTCGCCTGGATCGCGCTCATGGGATTCGGCCCGGAGGACCTGCCGGTCGGGATCACGGCTGCCGCGGCGGCGACCTGGGCAAGCGCGGCGCTCTGGCCGCCCGAGGGGCGGCTGTCCCCTTCCGGCATCGCCCGCTTCCTGATGCGGTTCCTGATGCAGTCGGTGAATGCCGGGATCGACGTCGCCCGCCGGGCCTGCGCGCGGCGCGTCGACCTGAAGCCGGGCTTCGTGACCTGCCGCTCGGCGGTTCCGGCCGGGATGGCGCGCGACGCCTCCTGCGCCGTGATGAGCCTGCAACCGGGCAAGCTGCCGGTCGCGGTCGCGGCCGACGGCACGCTGCTGGTCCATTGCCTCGACCTGCGCGAGCCGGTCGCGGAGCAGCTCGCGGCCGACGAGGCGGCCTTCTGCGATGTTCTCGCCAGGGGAGGGCGCGATGGCTGAGGCCCTCGTCGCCGCGGCGGCCTTCATCCTGGCCGTGACCGGCATCGGCCTGTTCCGGGTGCTCCGAAGCGGCATCGCCGCCGAGCGCATGATGGCGGTGCA